>JADLBR010000020.1 GCA_020847615.1 Verrucomicrobiia bacterium | reverse complement strand
GGCCAAGTCGCGCACCGTTACTACGAGAGCGGACGGCGCATGGACATCGGCCTCCTGAAGCAGACGTTCTCCGACATGCTCGGCGAGGGCAAGCGCCTGCAGGCGGAGTATGCCCCACAAATCGCCGACAGGGCGCGCACGCTCGACGCGGGCAAGGTCATCGAGATGATTCGCGCCCGTTGAGGGCGTCATCGAGTCGCCCCCAGATGTCCTCGGCGTCCTCGAGGCCCACGGAGATCCTGATCAGGTGGCGCGACACGCCGCACGATTCCGCCCAGTCCAGCTCGGTGTAGTGCGCGAGCAGCGTGAAAGGGCAGGCCAGCGTGAAGACCGTGCCGAGGCTCGGCCCCTTGCAGATGGTCATGCGATCATATATCCGGGGCGAGGTGGCCTCGGCATCCTTCGGCAGGAAGGTCACGAGCGAGCCCCAGCCGCCGGTCGGTCGGCGGACCGCCTCGTAGGCCTCGCTGTATTCCCATTTCGGGTACCAGACGCGCTCCACGGCCGGGTGCGCGCGCAGCCGCTCGGCGATCAGCAGGCCGTTGTCGTTGTGTCGCAGCATGCGGTGCGGGAAATTCCGGATCCGGGCCTCGAGCGCGACCGCGTCGCCATCCCAGAGCAGCTCCTCGTGCTGGGCGCGGGCGATCTCCCTGAGTTCCGCGTGGAGCGGTGACCTCGGGTTGCAGATCAGCGCGCCGCCCATGACATCGCAGGTGCCCGCGACATACTTCGTGAGGCTGGTGGCCACGAGATCCGCGAAGCGGCCCAGGTCCACGTTGACCGGCGTGGCCACGACGTCATCGGCCACAAGCGGCACGCCGTGCTTGCGCAGGATCGGCGATATGCGCCGCAGGTCGGCGGAGCCCAGCAGCGGATTTCCGGGTACCTCGGCAAAGCAGGCGGCCAGCGGCTCCCGGCGAAGCAGCCCCTCCAGGTCTTGGCCGATCGTCGAGAGGTCGTGCAACAGGGTGGCGCCGCTCCCAAACTTTTGCTGCAGCTTCAGGGTGTCGACGTACGGGAAACCCAGCTGGGCCGTCGGCTTCCCGGGGCGCCGCTCGATCACCGCGCGCAATGCGGCGAACTGCGCGGCCATGCCCGTGGGCGCCAGGAAGACATCCTCCTCGGCACAATGGTACAGGCTGGCGAGGTGCTGGCGCAGGCGGCGCCGCGCGGCATCGCCACCGGCCGCGGCAAAGCGCCCGCCCGCGAGCACGCTCTCGGCCTGGCGCGTCGGCACGATCAGGCCCGTGTGCTGCCAGAATGCCCGGAGGTAGGGCACCCCGGCCTCGTCGGTCACCACGCCGTGGACCGCCCCGAACGGCACCACGCGGGCGCTGGCCCCACCGTTGTCCGCGATGAAACGGGCGCAGAGTTCCGCGACGCGCCCGGAAGGCATGGGGAGGCACGGCGCATCGCCGGCGATCCGTCGCCCCAGCGCGGCCACCACCGGGTGGATCATGAACCGCGGGTACCCGCACTGGAGCCGCTCCATCACCTCCGGCCGCTTCTCCTCGTAGCCCACCACGTCCGACCATCGAGGCAACGCCACCGACACCGCGTGCACCGAATCCGGGATCGGTCGCCCGAGATCCTCCCCGCGCCACACCGGATATTCCAGCAGGTCGTGGGCGTTCATCCGATCACTTCCCTCATGGCCCCGTCGATGTCCGCGATCAGGTCCGCCGCGTCCTCGATGCCCACCGAGAAACGCAGCAGCCCGTCGCCGATGCCCACCTTCCTCCGGACCTCCGCAGGCACCGAGGCGTGCGTCATCGTGGGCGGATGGCAGATCAGGCTCTCCACGCCACCCAGGCTCTCGGCAAGGGTAAAGAGCCGCAGCCTCCGGCAAAACGCCAGGGCCCTGTCCTGGTCGCAATCGAGTTCCGCGACGATGATGCCCGAGCCACCGGACATCTGGCGAATCGCCAACCCGTGCTGCGGGTGGCTCGGGAGAAACGGGTAACTCACCATGCGCACGCCCGCCCGCGACTCCAGCCACCGCGCCAGCTCCAGCGCGTTGGCGCAGTGCTTTTCCATGCGCAGCGCCAGCGACCTCTGCCCCCGCGCCGTCAGCCACGCGTCGAACGGCGACGGCTGCAGGCCGAGCGCCTTCTGCGCGAACACCATCCTCTCGCGCCACGCCTCGTCGTTCGTGGCCACGACGCCCCCGAGGCAATCGCTATGGCCATTCACGTACTTGGTCGTCGAGGACAGGGACAGGGTCGCGCCCAGTTCGATGGGCCGCTGCAGGTACGGCGAGGCAAAGGTGTTGTCCACCAGGACCGGCGACCCCACCCCCGCCGCCACGGCGGCGATGCCCGCGATATCCACGATCTTGAGCAAGGGGTTCGTCGGGCTCTCCAGCCACACCAGCGCGGGACGCCCCTCCCGGATCGCGGCCCAGTTCTCCGCCCGGCTCAGGTCGAGATACTCCACGCGCAGCCCAAACTTCGCGAACACCCGCTCGAACAGGCGGTACGTGCAGCCGTAGAGATTCTCCTCTGCGAGGATCAGGTCGCCCGCCTTGAGGCTCGACACGACCGCCGTGATCGCAGAAACCCCGCTCGCAAAACACGTCGCAAACCGCGCCCCCTCCAGCGACGCCACGCTCGATTCCAGCAACCGGAAATTCGGGTTCCCGGAACGCGTGTAATCAAACCCGTCGGGATTCCCGCTGGCAAACGTGGAGGTCATGTACACCGGTGGCATCACCGCCCCGGTGTCCCCCACGAAACCCCGCGCCCCGTGCACCGCACGCGTTCCAAAGCCAGATTGTCTCACCTCATCCATATTTCCGCGCCACGCTTTTTCACCACCGCGGCCCTTCGCGCAAGGGTAAAGTCTAACCCGGACAGCCACAAACGCATGCCAAGCCCGCGCAACCCAGCCGCGGGTGATTCGCTTTATCTGGCCTGGGTGCGGCTTTGACCTTGAACCACCCCGGCGCCTGACCTATGCATGCCCCTTATGGCTCGCGCCTTCCCCGCCCGGGGCCCGTTAATCGCCCTGACGGCCGCCGGCTTCTTGACCTCCGCCCCCATGGCACCGGGACAGTCGGCCAGGGACACGGTGGTCGAACTCAACGCCGTCGTCAGAACGAACTCGCCCGTGGTGACGCTGTACTGGAATGCCGCCACGTATGGATCGAACTCTATCGTGTACCGACGGGACGTCGGCGCCTCCTCGTGGGGCACGCCCCTCGCCGATTCCCCACCGGCCGTCACCTCGTACGTGGACGCGACCGCCGTCGCGGGCCAAGCGTACGAGTACATCGTGCGGCGCAATCGGACGAGCGCGCCCTCCGAGGCCTATGGAACGATCGTTTCCGGGTGCAACGTGCCCATGGTCGAGGATCGCGGGCGCGTGATCCTGCTCGTCGACAACACCCTGCTGCTCTCCCTCGGCCCCGAGATCGACCGGATCGAGACGGATATGATCCGCGACGGCTGGGAGGTGGTGCGGACCAACGTGGCGCGGATGGCCATCAGCCCCTCGTCGACCAACACGAGCGACTATGCCCCTCGGCTGGCGGAACTTCAGGCGGTGCGCGCAATCGTGCAGTCCAATTACGTGGCGGACCCCAATCGTCGCGGATCTGTCTTCATCCTGGGGCGGTTGCCGGTGCCCTATTCCGGTAACCTTGCGCCGGACGGGCATGGCGACCATTTTGGCGCCTGGCCCGCGGACGCCTATTACGGGGACATCGACGGGACTTGGACCGATGCGACGGTGAATAACACATCCGCCGGGGACCTGCGCAACCGCAACGTGCCGGGCGATGGGAAGTTCGACACATCCACGATCCCGACGACGAGCGAGTTGGCGGTCGGCCGGGTCGATCTGGCGAACATGGCGAACGTGCCGGTCGGGGTAAGCGAGACCGCCCTGCTGCGGCAATACCTGAATCGCGACCACGACTTTCGCCATCAGCGGGGCGCCTATGCGGCGGTGCCGCGCCGGGCGCTGATCGATGACCACTTCGGGTACTTCTACGGGGAGGCATTCGCGGGCTCGGGGTGGCGCAACGGGTTCACGTTCTTTGGGCGCGCCTCGACCAACGTGGTGGCCGCGGACTGGTTCGCGACGCTGGGGACAAACCAATATCTCCTGGGCTATGGGTGCGGGGGCGGCTCGTACACCAGCGCGAGCGGCATCGGCACATCGACGTACGACTTTGCCCGCAAGGATTCCCGGGCGGTCTTCACGATGCTCTTCGGCAGCTATTTCGGCGACTGGGATCGCGCGGACAATTTCCTCCGCTCCCCGCTGGCCGGGACCTCGGGCTCGATGGGCCTGACCTGCGCGTGGTCGGGGCGCGGCTACTTTCATTTCGACCACATGGCGATGGGCGAAACGGTGGGCTATGGGATGTGGATCAGGCACAATGATCCAGTCTATCTCAACTCGGGAGGCTGGGAGGGCAACGGGTATTCCCGCTACACCCACCACAACCTCGTCGGCGACCCGACGCTGCGGCTGCACCCGGTGCCCCCGCCGACGCGCGTCGTGGCGCAGGCCGTCGCGGGCGGCGTGGATCTCACCTGGCTGGCGCCCGCGGCCGCATCGGTCGCCGGTTATCACGTCTACCGGGGCGCCTCGGATGCCGGTCCCTTCACCCGGCTCACCGGATCGGCCGCGACCGCGGACGACCCGCTGGGCTCGCCCATCGCGGCAACCACCTTCAGCGACACGAACGCGGTCACCGGCACGACCAACACCTACCTGATCAAGAGCGCGCGCGTGGAGGCCAGCGCCAGCGGGACGTATGGCAACCTGAGCCAGGGCGCCGCGGTCACCGTGGTCGCCGACGCCACCCTGAATGCGCCCGCGATGCCCACGGGCCTGTCGGTCACGTTCTCCAACGCGACGTGGCGCCTGCTGGCGTGGGAGGACAACGCGACCAACGAGATCGGCTACGAGGTCCAGAGGCGCGACCCCACCACGGGCAACTGGGCGCTGAATGCCACCCTCTCCGCGAACGCGACCTCGCGCGTCGATAAGTCGGTCCCCGCCAACCAGGTGGTCCACTATCGCGTGAGGGCGCGCGGGGCTGCCGGCGCCGACTCGCCATTCTGCGAGGCGGTGGGCGAGAGCGGCACCCCCGGACTGCTCCGCATGGATCCCGACGCGATCATCGTCGACAAGTCCGTGGGCCTCGCCCCGGTGACCGCCCTCAGGGCGAATGGTTCGGTGGGCATCGTGGGCATCACGTCCTCGCTCGCGGATATCACCGCGACCAATGGCGTCGACTACACCGCGTCCACCACCAATCTGTCCTGGAGCCACGGCCAGCTCGGGCAGGCGACCAACTTCGTGCCCATCACGAATTTCCCCGACCCGCAGTTGACCAAGGTCATCCGCGCCCAGCTCTCGGCGCCGAGCGGCGGGGCCGCGATCACCAGCCTGGGCACAAATTACGTGTTCATCGCCGACGCCACCTCACAGTCGGTGCCCGCGCCCTGGGCCACGGGCCCGGTCGGGGCGCTGATGACGACGGGTTACTCCGAGCACGTGTCGGGTGCGTTCGGCGCACTCTGCCGATCGGGCGACATCGGCGGGACCTCCGACGCCTGCCGCTACATCTATCGTCCGGTCTCTGGCGACATGCGGTTCACCTGCCGCGTCACCGCCTTCCCGAATACCTCCTCGGGCAGCGCGAGGGCGGGAGTCCTGGTGCGCTCCAACCTCACCGCCACGGTCCCGGAGTTCGCCGCGCTGATCGAGCCGGGGCGGACGGCCCGGCTCGTATATCGGACCTCGACCGGCAGCGATGCCAATAATAGCACGACACAGGCCGGCCTCGTGTTCCCGTGCTGGTTGCGGGTCACGCGGACCGGAAATAGCTTTTCGGCGCACTGGTCCACCAACGGCTCCGCGTGGGTGGCCCTGGGATCCCCATTGAGCCTTTCGGCCATCGGCCCGAACCCGCAGGTCGGACTGGCCGTCGCGTCAAACAACACCACCGGCCCGGATATCCCGGCCCATGCCCGCTTCGATAGCCTGAGCCTGATCACCCCGCCGCCCGCGCCCGCCTCCTTCGCGGCCGGGCCGGGTTCCTTCGCGGGGGAGATCTCGCTCACCTGGGGCACCGTCTCGAATGCCACCGAATATCATATCGAGCGATCAACGAACGGCGCGGGGCCCTTCGCCGAGATCGCGGTCGTGCCAGACCCCGGTGCGGCGCATGACGACGGTGACCTCGACCCGACCGTCACGTATTTCTATCGCGCGCGCGCGTACAACGGCGTCTTCTACTCCGCCTATTCGGGCGTGACGAGCTCCATGCCCGCGCCCCCGAACCTCCCCGACTGGCGCATGACGTATTTCGGCGCGTCGACCAACGCGGGCCCCGGCGCGAACGGCGCCAACCCCGACCTCGATCGTCTCCGGAACTTGCTGGAGTACGCGTTCCGGCGCGATCCGCTCGTCGCCGATCAACAGGGGCCCGTGGTCACCGGGCAGTCGCCCGCGGGCGGCATCCGGGTGGAGTTCTATAGGGACCCCCTGCGCACCGACATCGATCTGATCGTCGAATGCTCCGAAGATCTGCTCGGATGGACGACCGTCGCCACCAGCGTCGCGGGCGGCGCCATCCAGTCCGTGCACCCCGACTGGTCGGCGGCGGAAACCGGCACCCCCTACCCGCGCGTCACCGTTGACCAGAACACCCGGCAGGCGCCCAAGTTCGTCCGCGTGCGCGTCGTCGAGCGCTGACTCGAGAACTGCCGCAGCGCTCGCTCGAAAATTCCAAATGTAGCCACGGCCGCCAGGCCGTGGACACGGGCCGCGCGGCCCCTCCGTGGCCGGAGGGGCTACATTTTCACCCCCGGCGGTCCGACGGATGCCCGATGGCATCTGACTCGGAAATTATCGCATCGCCGCCCATAGCCGAACGCGTGAGCGTTTGGCCGCCAAGGCCTCACGGCCTCGGCTACATTTTCCCAAGCCGGTGGTCCGGCCGCTGCCAGATGGAGTCTGCTCCGAACAGGGATCAGGCCGCCAGCATGAAGTCCCGCCCGAGGGTCCTCCCCTGCGACTGGAGACGGGCGCGTATGAGGTCCCGCGCGCCGCGCGCGGCGACAAAGGCGACCACAAAGTCTTCCTTTGGGATGTCATCGGGGCCGACCACGGGGCGCCCCGCCGCAAATCGCCCCACGAGGCGCGGGTCGATGTCGGCATGTCGGGCGATGCGAATCCCGTGCGGCAGAAGCATCTCGGCGCGTCGTCGGGCGAGCCGCCCGGCGCCCCACGTCGTGATCTCGGGATGCCGCGGGTTATGGCGCGCCAGCCATCGCGCGAGGTACTCGGCCTTGAGGCGAAAGAACGCCTCCTTCGAATAGCGAGGGTCGGCGCGCGACAGGCGGTCCGCCCGATCGTTCCAGACCAGCAGGGTCTCCGGCACCTTGGCCATGAGGACCCCGGCTTCCAGCCACCGCAGCCAGAGTTCATAGTCCTCGGGGAACCGCCCGTCGCGATAGCCCCCATGGAGCGCGATCAACTCCCGCCGGAACATGACGCTCGGGTGCGCGAATGGCGACTCGATGAACCGGTGCAGGCCGATCGCGTCAGGCTCGAGCAATCCATTCGTCCAGGCGACGTGCAGCGCGTAGCCCCGGCTTGCGACAGGGTCGCCGCCGAACGCGACGCGGCAACCGACGAGTCCCACCTCCCGCCGCGCATCGAGAAAGGCCCGCTGTGCCCCAAGCCGCCCAGGCAGCGAGATGTCGTCGGCGTCCATCCGCGCCACATACCGGGCCCGGGCCCCGGCAATGCCCGCGTTGAGGGCGCTCACGATCCCCCGGCCACGGCCGTCGATCAACCTGACGCGGGCATCGCGCCGCGCCGCCCGGCGCGCGATCTCCGGGGTGGCATCGCGCGAGCCGTCGTCGATCACGAGGATCTCGATGTCGCGCGGGGTCTGCGCGCGCACGCTATCGAGCGCGCAGGAAAGCGTCGCCGCCGCATCGCGCGCGGGAAGGATGACGGAGATGGCGGGGGTCACGGCACGGCATCGATGGCCACGTCCAGGATATCGAAACGTCGCCAGTCGCCATGGCTGTAGTGCCACCACTCGCGGTCGAACGCATAGAAGCCCTGCGCGGCCATGGCCTCCTTGAGGATGCGGCGGTTCTCGATCCGCGCGGGATCCAGCCCGCCATAGCCGTGCGCGGCCCGCGGCGAGAACTCGTCAAACTCGGTCGGCATCGGCAGCGGCTTTCCGGTCTTGAGATCCACGAGCGTCAGGTCGACGGCGATGCCGCGATTGTGCCGCGAGCCGAGCCATGGCGGGGACAGGTATATCGGCTTGGCCTTCTTGGATCGCCACATGTCCACGGTCACCGAATAGGGGCGGTAGGCGTCGAAAACCCTCAGCCCAAGACCCCTCGCCGCTAGCGACGCCTGCACCTTGAGAAGCCGTTCCGCGGCGGGGCGGCGCAGCAGGGCGCGCGCCATCCCGTAGAGGGGACGGCCCATGAAGTTGTTCCTCGTGGCGTATCGGATGTCCAGCTGGATGCCGGGGATGCACTTGGCAAGGTCGACCAGCTCCATGTCGGGATTGGCGGCAACCTGCCTGCGGTACTCGTCCAGTTTCACCACCCTCGGGGGCGGGGCCTTCGTCGTGGTGCCGCGCGGCGACGCGCCCGACGCGCCCGCAGCGCACCATGGGCACACGGGCAGGCAGGCCCAGAGAAGCGCGACGAGGCTCCGGCGAATGGGCCTCACGGCCTTCCGCCCTCGAGCTTCTTGAGTTCGCCATCGAGCCGCTGGATGGCATCGTCGAGCGAACGCATCGTCTGATCGAGGTTGTCGGCATCGCCCGCCGGCGCGCCAAAGAGCGGCATGTCCTGCTGCGCGTAGCCCCGGGGCGGCGCGAAGGCATCGTCCGGAATGGCATTGGTCTGAAACCCCGTGAGCGTCGTGCGCTGGAGCTCCTTGCCGGCGGCGTCGAGCGTGATCGAGCGCACGGGGATGTTCTCGAGAGAGGGATCGCCCGAAACCCATTTCTTCCACGTCTGCGCGAATCCCATCCCGAGACGGTCGACCGCACGCCCGCGGCCGCCGGTCGCCAGCGCGAGCGGCGGCGCCTGCGGGCTAACCCAGAGTTCCTCCTTGGCGCCGCCCGCCTCCTCGATCAGGACGCGCTCGCACTCGAATTGGCCGATGGTCCGCCTCTCGCCCGTCCGCGTGATCTTGGGCGGAGCGGCGGGTTTCTCGGCGGAAGCGGCGGCCAGTTCCGACAGCCCGCCGAGGGGATCATCCTGCTTGACCGCGCTGAAGGTGCGCGTCCCGTGGAAGAGCATGAGCATGCGATTCTCCGAGGGCAGGATGATCGTGGACCCCTGGGCGGCATCGAAACGGACGCGGTCGCCCGCGACCCACAGGCGGGTCTGGTGTTTTTCACCGGCGGCCTCAATGTCAAAATCGAGCGTGAGGTCGGCGAGGGCGGCGGAGACCGCGGCGAGCAATGGCAGCACGGCGAGCAGGGTCTTTCCCATGGCGGTGGGAATGTAGCCCAGAAAGGTGATCGGTGAAGGTCAAAACGGATTCTTTTGGCGCATGGCTGAGGGGCGGCACCGTCCAGGTGGCGCTGCGGTGCCTGTCGGCGATGCTGCTGCTGGGCGGCGCACTGATGATGGTGCCGCACGGCGACCTGCTCGCCGAGGGCAACCCGCCGCCCTTCATGCGCGGCGCGGCGGTCATGGGCGCGGGATGGTTGCTGTGCTTCGTTGTGCGGCGATTTCCGCCGCTGTGGTTCTGGGGCGTGGCGCTGGGCGCGCGGCTCATCCTGTTCCCCATGGATCCCGGCGACGACATGTGGCGCTACGCCTGGGATGGCATGGTCCAGGACGCCGGCTTCAACCCCTACGCCCTGGCCCCAGAGGCGGACGAGCTGCGCCCCCTGCGCGGCGAGATCTGGCGCCACGTGCAGCACCAATCCATCACGACGATCTACCCGCCGATCACGCAGTTGGGCTTCCGCCTGATCCACGCCTCGGGCCTCGGCTTCGGGGGCTTCAAGCTGGCCTACCTCGCGGCGGACATCGCCATCTGCGTGATCCTGGCCCGCTGGTGGGGCCGGAGGCGGGCCACCGCCTGGGCGTGGAACCCGCTTGTGATCTACTCGTTCGCCGGGGGCGGACACTTCGACAGCTGGTTCGTCCTGGCCCTGGTCCTCGCCTGGCGCGCGATCTGGCGCGGGCGCGCGCCGACGGCGATGTCGGCGGCATGGATCGGGCTCTCGGCGGCCGTGAAGATCGTCTCGGCGCCCCTGCTCGCGTGGGGCGCCCTGCGACTGTGGCGGGAGCGCGGGAGGCGCGCGGCGATCATCTACCTGGCCTGGGGCGCCCTGCCCGTGGCGCTGGCGTTAGCGGCTTTCGCGCTGACCACGCGCGGCTGGCCGCGCCCGCCGGGCGAATTCACAATGGTGGCCAGGAGCGCGGAACTGATCCCCGCGATATTCCGCGGCCTGTTCGGGCCGATCTTCGGCATCAACGCCCCGTTCGCGATCATGCTCCTGTTTGCGCTGTGGCCAATTTTCCGGCGCCCCTCGTCCTTCGCGGTCTGCGCCGAGCGGTACTTCATGGTGTTCCTGGCCTTCGCGCCCATGGTGCACGGCTGGTACTTCACCTGGGCGGCCCCCTTCGCCGCCGCCACGCGGAACGTCGGCTTCCGCCTGATCGGCGCCAGCGGGTTCATCTACTTCTGGCTGCAGCAGCGCGTCCAGGACGGCGGACCATGGATCCAGCCGCCACTGGAAAAGGCCTGCATGTGGCTGCCCCTCCTGGCCGGTTTCGCCTGGACCGAGTGGCGGCGCCTGCGTCGGCGCTGAACGCGCTATTTCCCCAGCAGGTGCTCGATCACCATCTGGTCAAGCGCCTGATAGTTGCGGTCCGCAACCAGCTTCTGCGCCGCCTTCTCGTCAAAGGAGCGCGCCCGCTCCACCAGTTTGACGAAGGTGCGCATGCTGTTGGTCGCGTGATCGAAGCAGTGCTCCTCTTTCGTCGCCCGGAACGAGTGCACGTCGAACGCCACGCACGCGCCGGTCTTGGCATAGCCGTTGCGCTCGAGCGCCCGGATCTGGTTGAACGCCACGCGCAGGTTGGCGCTGCCGAAGGGCTTGTCCTGATCGAACTTCAGCCCGTTCTGGTCGTTGAGGTGCAGCGACCACAATTTCCCGAAGGCCATGGCGAAGTCGATCTCGTCGGCTGGATCGAGCCCCGCGAGGATGCAGTGCGCGGTCTCGATGAGCCCGCCGACCCGCTTCGGGTCGCTGCACAGCTGCGCGACCGCCAGCGCGTGCCCGATGGTCGGGATGTACGCGTGGTCCATCGGCTCGTTGGGCTTCGGCTCGATCGCGATCCGCGCCTTCGGGTTGTGCGCCAGCATCTTGTCCACCGCCTCGACGATCAGCTCCACGCTCCGCCGCCCGTCCTTGGATTCGCGCAGGTACGTCCCCTCGCGCGCCAACCACAGCACGATCAGGTCGCAGTCCAGCTCCGCCCCGATGTCGATCGTCCGCAGCGACCGGTCGATCGCGTACTGCCTCGCCTTCGGGTCGTTGCTCGTGTACGCCCCGTCGATCGTGTTCGGGCTGAACCACAGCCGCGGCGCCACGATCTCCGCAAACATCCCCGCGTCCCCCAGCTTCTTCTTCATCTCGCGGGCCTCTTTCTTGATCTGCTCCGCGCTCTTCCCGTCGATGTCCGGCACCACGTCGTCATCGTGGAACATGACCGCGTCGAACCCCGCGGCCTTGAACTTACCCAGTTTCCAGTCGAACGACTTGGGCGCGCGCGTCGTCGGCCCGTAGGGGTCGGCCCCCTCGCTGATGTTCCACGGTCCTATCGAGAATCGGTATCCGGCCTGCACGGTGTCCTCCTGCGTGTTGGGTTGCCGAGGGGCGACATCGCCACCCCGAATCTAAAAATGCTAGACCGGATGCCCACTCCCACAAGGGCGAAAGAGCCATCGGCTCCATGCCCGTGGTTCAAAATCTGCCCCGCCGGCCTGTCGGGAGGCCGGCCCGGGCCGCCACCGTCTCACACGCCACCAGCAGCACGGCGACTTGCACAGGAGGCAACGGAGACTGCCGGCCCCACCCCCTGCGCCTTGGACTCTGCCACCGCAGTCCAAGATGCTGGAGGCACCCACCCTTATTCCCAAGCTCCAGCATCGGAACCGGCGCCATCCCTCAACGCGCCCGATAACTCCGCACGGAATAGATCACGATCAGCCCGAAGACGAGGATCAGCGACACCGGCAGGAACGCCGCACCCAGGCCGGCCATCCTGCCCATCCCGGTGCGGATCGTTCCCCAAGTGATGTATCCGAATATCCAGACCACCACCATCTTCACGTGCACGACGAGCTGCCGCGCCAACCGGTACTGGTCGCGCGCATTCTCCGGGGTGATAGGCCAGAGATAGTTGAACCGCCGAGGGAAAAACGACAGCACCGTCAGGAGCACGTACAGCCCCACCGCGACCAGAGGCACAGACAACAGCATCCCCCGCGAACCCCATGCGTCCGGCCGTCCCGCCGCATCGAAATGCTGCGGCAGCCGCTCCGGCAGCAGCGGCCAATGCGCCGCGGTCACCACGATCATCGCCGCCAATCCAACCAACGCGATCCCCTCCGCGATCCGCTCGGCAGCCGTTCGCCCGATCTTCAAAGCCGGACGGTCCTTGATCGATGTCACGTCGCCTCCTCGCCAGCACGTGGATCAACACCACGCGATCATCCACGCATGCCAAACCTGGGCTCTTGCGGAAGAATAGTGGCTTTCGATGGGACGATGGTCAAACGGAAGCTCGGCGGTTTCATCGGGAACTCACGAACTCAGGGAGGGCTGGGAACGGAATGGCGCTCCAAGGCGGAATGTCGGGCCTCACTTCGCGATCATTCCGGCAAATCCGGAACGGCCATGCGACGAATGGGCGCAATGGCCGCGCTGGGAGGGCGAGCGCTGCGGCTTTTTCCGGGAATGGTCCCCCGCTTTGAGCGAACCGGTCCTCGGTTGGAGCGGGAATGGTCTCGGTTTATCCGGCAACAAATCCGGGCTTGGAGCGGCAGCGCTGCGGGAAAAGGCGGGAACGTCCTCGCTTCCTGCGGGAGTGGTTCCGGTTTTTGTGAAAACGCCCGCGCTCGGAGGACGAATTCCGGGACAAATAGTCCCATGGCGAAGGCGAACCACAGAGGACACAGAGAGCACAGAGCCGGAGCCACGCGACCCCAGGGGTCCTTCTCCATGCCCTCGGTGCCCTCTGTGGTTCAATCCATATCACCGGCCGGGGGCAGCTACTTCGCAGAGGCTGCAGTGGCCGGCTTTTCGGTGAAGGCCGCCGACTTGCGCGCGAAGCGCTTGGCCAGATCGTCCAACTGCGCATCGAGGGCGTCCCCGATGCCGGCCTGTTTCGCGCACCGGTACACCATCAGGGAGGCCAGATAGGCGTCGCTGCCCAGAGCCACCATGGTGTCATCGGCGAACTCGTTGAGCTGGTTCAGCGCGATGGTGATCAAGCTCATGGCCCGGATGAGCGCGTTATAGATCGCGCCCGGAGCATCGGAACTGAGCCGCATATTCATGCCTGACTTCACTTCAAGTTAAAGTTCGCGATCGGTGAACGAAACTGCGAGTCACCCGCAGCCGGGCAGGGCCGCCACCGCCTCACACGCAGCCGGTGGCACGGTGATTTGAACAGGAGGCAACGGAGAAAACGGAGACAACCGGGCGCGGGAGCTCAGCCTTTTGATCTTTGACCTATGCCTTTGAGTTTTGACCTTTGCCTCTTGCCCTGACCTCACTCCCCCACCACCTGGACGTACACGCGGCGCTCGCGCGGCCGATTGTCGTGATCGACCAGCGCGATCTGCTGCCATGTCCCCAGCAACGGGCGGCCACCGACCACGGGCAGGCAGACGCCCGGGCCCATCAGGGAGGCCCGCAGGTGCGAAAACCCATTGTCGTCGCCCCACGTCTGCGAGTGACGCGTCTCCTCGTCCCGCGAGGCGATCTCCTCCAGCTTGTCGCGAAGATCCTCCACAAGCGCCGGCTCGAACTCGATCGTGGTCACTGAGGCCGTCGAACCGATCGCCGTCACCGCCACGATGCCGGCTTGCACCTTCGATGCCTCGATGACCCGCGCGACCTCGGCGGTCAGGTCGTGGATGTCGGAGAAGCCCTGCGTCGGAATCCGGATCTCTTCCCCGTGTACCATGCGGCCCTTTTGGCCGCGCCAGCCGCGAACGCAAGGCCGGAGTGCGCTTCCTCTCGCAAAGACGCCAAGGTCGCCAAGAGGATCACCCCCACCCCGCCACCCACCCTCTGCGTTCTTCGCGCCTTGGCGAGGGCCCCTGCATTCCACCAGGACGGCGCCCTTCCTCTCGCTAAGGCGCCACGGTCGCCAAGAAAATCCCTATTCGGGGAGACCGTTGACGATCCTTGTGATGCCATGCTTCATCAACGCCTCGCCGAAATTCAACAGGAAGCCAAGACGCATCCCAGTTAGCTTCAGATAAGTCAGCAGTTGCTTCTTGTGCACATCATGGACCTTCTCGACTGCCTTCATCTCCAGAATGACCCGTCCCTCGACGACGATGTCGGCGCGGAATCCCTCGTTAAAGCAATTCCCCCGGCACTGGATTGGAACCGGCACCTGGCGCTCGGATTTCAGCCCGCGCTTACAAAGTTCATCAGACAACACGACTTCGTAGACGGATTCCAGCAGTCCTGGCCCCAATTCACGGTGAACCAAGATCGCCGCGTCCACCACCTCCGATCCAATCCCATTCTCGTCCATCCCGTCCGATTTTGGGAGAACCCATCCCGCGCCGCAAGACAGGAACGCATTCCCTCACACCACGACTCCAAGGTCGCCAAGCCGACCGCCCCCAATCCCGTCCACCCTCCGCGCTCTTCGCGCCTTGGCGAGGGCCCCTGCGTTCCACCAGACCGGCGCCCTTCCTCTCGCTAAGGCGCCACGGTCGCCAAGCCGGTCACACGCACCCTACCATCCGCCCTCCGCGCTCTTCGCGCCTTGGCGAGAGCGCCCCCCGACTCGTCAGAACCCCGCGCCGTCGACCTTCCACCCCTCGCGGTACGGCCTGCGCAAGAAACGCTCGGCCTCCGGTAGGTTGGGGATCTTCATCGCCGCCGGCTCCCAGTCCAGCCGCCGCCCCGGATGGCGGATCGCGATGCTGGCCAGCAGGATCGCCTCGGTCATCGGGCCCGTCTGCGCGAAGTGCGATTCAGTCTTCGCCTTGCCCAGGCACGCGTCCACGAAATGCTCGTAGTGGTCGCGCGGCGGGAGGTCCGGCTTCGGCAACGCCTGGAACTTCTCCCGCGGCAGCAGCATCGGAGCGCCCCCCGTGCGCTGCAGGATCGCCCCCTCCGTGCCCACGACCAGCGTCCCCTCGGCGAAAAACTTCCCGCCCGGTTCCAGGGCGCGCACGTCCTCGGGCGGCAGGAACTCGCCGTCGAACCACTCGATCACCATCTCGCCACCCTCCACCAGGGGCCCGCCATCGAAAGTCCACGTCACGTGATCGCTCAGCGGCCAATTCTCCTTCTGGCGCTCCGCCGCGCTCTTCCTCAGCGCCTCGACATCCTCGGCCATCGGCCGCGACCCCTTCGCGTCGAGGGCCTTCCACGTCGCCTCCTCCTTCCACACCCAGTCCACCTCGGCGACCACCGATTTCGGCGCCTTGAGATCGAGCGCCCGCCAAGTGGCGTCCATCAGATGGCAGCCCATGTCCCCCACCCAGCTCGTGCTGAAGTCCTTCCACGCGCGCCAGCGCGCCGGGTGATAGATCTCGGGCACGAAGGGTCGCATCGGCGCCGTCCCGATCCACCGCTCCCAATCCAGCTCGGCCGGAGGATCCTGTCCCGCCGGCGGCCGGGGTCCCCCGAGGCGGTTCGGCGCGGGACGTGTCGTGCAGAGATAGGCGCGCTTGATCTTGCCGATCACGCCTTCCCGCATGTACCGGACCATCATCCGGTCGCCGATCTTCGACGCGTGCTGCGTGCCGAGCTGCGTCACCACCCCCTTCTCCGCGGCAAACTGGGTCAGCAGTCGCACCTCCGCGATGTCGTGGCACATCGGCTTCTGGCAGTACACGTGCTTGCCGCGGCGCAGCGCCTCGTGCGCGATCGGGAAGTGCATGTGATCCGGCGTGGTCACATTCACCGAATCGATCTTGTCCCCCTCCGCCTCGAACATCTCGCGCCAGTCCGTGTAACGGCGCGCGCCGGGCACCAGTTTCGCGGCCTTCTCCAGATGGCCGGCGTCCACATCGCAGAGCGCCACGATCTCCACGCGCCCGTTGCCCAGGAAATTCTTCAGGTCGTTCTCCCCCATGCGCGTCACGCCCACGCAAGCGTGCTGCAACTTTCCGTTCGGCGAGGCGGCCCTCAGGCCCGACCCCAGGATCAGGGGCGCGCCGGACGCCGCCCCGATCGCCCCCAGAAATCTCCGCCGCGTCAGGACCCCCGGCGAATGCTCAACCCGGATCGGATTTCCGGCGGAGGGGACGGGATGCGGCGCGCCCATGTCCAACGGCTAGCGGCGCGCGCTCCCGCCCTCAAGACCAAATCCGACGAACGCGCGCGCAGCACGGGATGATCGCGAGCACCATCGCCGCCACGACGCATGCGACGACCGCCCACTGCACCGCCCCGACGAGAACCACGAGACCTATACGCGGGGCCACTCCCAGCGCGACCAAGAGCCAGACCGTTGGAGCGTTCAGCCAATGGAAGAGCAGCGCCATGGCGAAACTCGCGTCCTGATCGTTGATCCCATGCGCCGCCTCGACGCACAGCAGGACGGCGCCCAGCACCAGGTGTGCGCCAACGAAAATCACAGCCAGCCTAACCGCCATCCTCAACACGGTCTCCTCCTCGCCACGCGGAACCGGCCGCGGCCACTTGCCCACGCTAACCTGCATATTTCACGCGAGTGCGTGAAATATGCAGGCTCAAAAGACGATCCGCGCACGCTCCATCGCGCCATTTCACCCATGACCCGCTATCACAGTTCGGCCCTCGGCTACCGGTCCCCGAGACCGGCCAACTTGAAAAAATTCCTCACGACCATCTCGCCCTCGGGATACTGCTGGTCGTAAAGCTCGGGGCGAAACTGGGTGCCATAGAGAATCTTGTCCCTGTGTCGGATCGCCTGGTATTTGCACTCGTCAGAGGTGGCCAAGGAATCGAACTCGGCAGGGAGTTCCTTGATCTCCAGGGCGTGGTACTCGTAAAAGACCGCCGTCTCCGGGATGCCTTCAAACAACGGGTCGGGCTTGAGCAGCCGAACCTGGTTCGGACCCCAGATCTTAAACTTGCCCGGTTGAAAATCCGGCTTGGCGTCGACCTCGCCGGGCCTGAGGTCGCGCATCATCCCCGTCTTGCCGCCGTAGGCCTGCGCGATCAGGGTCTGGGCCGTCGAGACGCCGATCGTGGGTATCCTGGTCTCCCGGATCAGGGCAAAGAGCTCCTCGTCACGCGCCTTGCCCAGGCCGCGCTTGCGGGGGCCGATCACGAGCGCCTTGACGTGTCCTTTCCCGAAGTCCCCCCGCCCGATCTGGGCATAGTGCAGCAGGGCGCACCGCGCGCCCGAAAGCTCCGAGAATTTCTCTTGCAGCGCCCTCGTCTTGGCCGGATGGCCGGAGGGTTTCCCCATCTCCTCGCGGATCACATCGGGATGCTGCGTGTCGATAAAGACCACCAGTGGGGCGGAGTCGTCGCCCAGGATAGACGGGCTGTCGTAGAGCCCTTTAAGACCCCCGAGTTCGTCCGACGCCCGCGCCCCGATCCAGCATGATAACATCGCCGCGGCACCCACCGCGGCCCAACGACACCCGCCCCCGGAATGCCCTCGCACAACTCCCACCGGAGCCTGGGCACCATTCGATATCATGCCTGTTCCACCCTCCGCGTCACCGTCGGCGCAAGATACGCTAGCGGCCGCATGAAATCAACGGGCGCGGCGCGGGCAACGATGCCCGGATCAAACACGCCAATCGGCCGATGCCTCGTGTCACCGCGCCTATCGTCCGCGGGGTGATTCGGGTTGACGCCCCCGCCGCGCAATCCCAGAATCACTCTTAGGAATCGCGGGTCCCAATGGATTCGGGATGAGGCGACGGGATCCCGGCCCGATGGAAGGAGGAGCGATGAGGTGGTATCTCTGCGGGGTTTCTATTGCGGCTGTTCTCATTCAACTGGCGGGCGCGGCGACGGAGTACGCGCCGGCGATGTGCTACGGCAAGGCGGACGGGCTTCCGAGCGTCTGCGCCCTGGCGATCGGGAAGGACGATTTTCTCGTCGTGGGATCGGTCGGCAAGGTGTTCCTCTACGATCCGGCGAAGGAGCAGAGCGTGCGCAGTTTCGATTCGGGCTTCGCCCAGCTCAGCGCCGTGGCGGTGGAGGGTGACACGATATTCGTCTTCGCGCGCAGGACGGAAGTCAAAGACTTCGAGTACAACGGGCGCAAGTACAAGCGCCAGATTCCGGTCGGCGCCCAGTGCAAGACATTCGGGTGGGACGGAAAGCCGCTGGCCGATCTCGATCTCGGCGACCTCAAGGACGTCACCAACGCGAAGGTCGTCGGCGGCAAGATCTACGCCGCGGATTACGGCGGCACCCGGGCCGTTCGTTCCTTCGACGCGAAGACGGGGGCGGCGGGCCAGGCGTTCGGCAAGGACCTACGCCTGTGCTGCGGCATCCTGGATTTCGCCGTGGATGAGAAGTCGGGTGACGTCTGGATCGCCAACCTGGGGGCGTTCCGGCTCGAGCGCTACAGCCCGACCGGCAGCGCCCGGTCCTCCTTTGGCCAGCGCGGCAGCGACCTCGAGTCCTTCCAGGGTTGCTGCAACCCGGTGAGCGCCGCGGTCCTGCCCGATGGCAACCTGATCGTTGCCGAGAAGGACCCTTCGCGGGTGAAGGTCTACACGCCGCGGGGGAAGATGCTCTGCAATTTCGGGAACCTGCAGGAGCTCGTGAAAGGATGCAACCAGGTCTCGGTCGCCGTGGATCGACAGGGGAGGGTCTATCTCGGCGTCAACGCCAAGGAGCACTTTGTTCTGCAGTACGCCCCAAAATCGTGACGGCTGGCGGCGGATCGCGCCGGCGCACGCTCTGGCGGGGGGCGTGATCCTCTTTGGGGCGGGGGCGGGGTGGTCGGCCGAGACGCCCGCCGAGATCGAGACGGCCCTGCGCCGGGAGGCGGGGGAAGAACCTGCGCCGGCCGGCGGGCCGCTGCGCCTGGTGGTGGGCGTCAACGACGTCTACTGCAAGGACACGTCGTGCAAGTGCGTCGAGCACGTGGCCATCCGGCAGTACGGCGATTTTTGCCGCGCGCTGAAAGAAAGGCATCGGATCGAGCTGGAGCCCGTCTATTTCATGGAGCCCTATGAGCTGGAGAGGGCTTTCCGCGATGGCAAGTTCGACGGGATGCTGTGCAAGCCGTGGCTTGTCTTTCGGCATGCCGGGGGCCGGAGCGAGGGCATGGCGCGGGTGGCGGACCTGCGGGACCCTGATGGCGGCACTGGCCTGTGGGGCATCGTGATCGTGCCAAGGGACTCACCCATCCGGCGATTGGCGGATCTGTCCGGTCGCCGCATCGCCTGTGGCCAGCCGGACGCCTACGAGAAACATCAGGCCGCGTTTGAACTCTTCCGGCGGGAGAACATCCAGATCCCCGCCAGCGGGCGTGTGGAAAAGGCGAGCTGCCTCGAGTGCCTCGATCTGCTGATGGGCGGCGACGTCGATGCGGCGGTCATCAGCAATTACGCGCTCACCGCCGATTGCGCGGTCGACGTGGCCTCTCCGGACGCATTCCGCATCATCGGCAACACGGACAAGATACCCCTGACGAGCCTCATGGTTGACCTGAAGCGCGTGTCCCCCGACGACGCGCGGCGGCTGCAGGGGGCCCTGCTTGATCTTTCTGGCGACGGGCTACCCCCCACGATGGGAGGCGGAGGTTTCGTCGCGCCGGCATCCTGGAAAGTCCCCCGCGCGAGGCCGTGAGAACGCGTTCGACAAGACGCCGGTTTGTCTTGGGGCTGGGGAGGGCGTTTGGCGCAACCGCCCTGTCGGCAGTGGCCGCGCGCGTCTTGCGGGGCGGAAGTCCGGATGCGGAGTTCATCCAGCCGCCGCACCGCTATGGCTGGCAGATCAACCCCGAGCGCTGCACGTTCTGCAACCGCTGCGAGAGGGCATGCGTGCGCAGCCCGTCGGCGGTCAAGGCCGTCAACGACCAGAAGAAGTGCTCGAACTGCGTCGCGTGCTACGGGCATCTCCGCGATCTGCGGACGCCAAGCCACCTGATCGCCACGACCGAGGATCTGGTTTGCCCGCATCGCGCGGTGCTGCGCTCCGAATTGTTCGGCGGCATGGACGGCGCGTATCTCTATACGATCGACGCGGATCGGTGCACCGGTTGCGCCGAGTGCGCGCGCCTGTGCAACCGGCTGGGCAGCAGATCCATGTTCATGGTCATTCGGCCGGACCTGTGCCTCGGCTGCAACGATTGCGCCATCGCCCGGGCCTGCCCCAGCGGGGCCGTGGAGCGGGTGCCGCTGTTCCCGGTGGATGACTTCCGGGGCGAGTACATGCCGGACCAACCGTGGTGATGGGCGCGACGGGCATGCGCGATGTTTCGCTGGTGCGGCGGGCCGGGGCCTGGTGCCGCGCCGCGGCCGTGCTGGTTGTGCCCATCTGCTGCGCGCGGGCGACGGCGGGCGAGGCGGAGGCATTCGACCCAGGCAAGGCCACCGGCGTGGAGATCCAGGCGTTTCGGGATCAGTACGTGCCACGGGAGTATCGGCCGCCGGCGCGAGCGTGGTTCTACGCCGACGTGGCTGTGGTGGCGGGAATGCTGTTGAGCGGGTCCTGGCTCGTGCGCGCGCATCGTCCCTCGCGATGGATCTCGGCGCAACTGGCGCTGGCGCTGGCCTATCTGGGGATCTTCCGGGGAGGATGCATCTGCCCCGTGGGCGCCACCGCCAATGTCATGCTCGGCCTGTCTCGGCCGGAGATGGTCGGGCTGGCGACGCTCGCGCTCTTCCTGGTGCCGCTGGTCGCTGCCCTGGCGTGCGGCCGGGTTTTCTGCGGCGCGGTCTGTCCGCTGGGCGCTGTGCAGCAGCTGCTATCGACCCCCGACGTCCGGCGACTGCCCCGCCGCCTGCATCGCACCCTTCTGGCCCTGCCGG
>JADLBR010000019.1 GCA_020847615.1 Verrucomicrobiia bacterium | reverse complement strand
CTTCTTCTAGAACTCTTTGGAAACCAATTATTTAACAGTTAAAAGCTACTATTTCTAATGCTTAATGAAATACAATAAACACACCTATCAAGCCATATAAAGTAGTAACAATCTTCATAAAATTTAAATCGAACGTTGTTTAGCCATACGAACTTGTGGGTTTGGGGGGTGAAAACCATACGAAGTCGTGGGTGTTGGGGGCAAAGCCACGACCCGGCGATGGAGGGAGGGCTGGGGAGGAAAAGGGGGTGACAGGGGGGCGTGGGCGTGCGATTATACGGGCGTGCAAGGGATAAAGGATGGTGGGACGGGCGGCGTTGTGGGGGCGGAACGGGATGGCGGGGTTGCGGTGGGTGAGGCGATGGGTGGCGGGGCGCGGGGTGCGCCTGTCGGCGGGGCCGCTGTGTGGGTGATGCGTTCACCTGTCCCTCTTGCAGTAAAGCTACCGGAACGGGGGCGCGGGTGCAAGGGGGAAGCGGTCGTCCGCCCTTGGGCGGCGTAGGGGGGGCGATGGGGGTGGGTGTGGCGGGGGGCTGTCAGCCGCCGGCTTTCTTGAGGAGGTCTTTGGCCTGTTTCTTGACGTCGTCGGTGGAGCCGGAGTCGGCGAGTTTCTGGAGGACATCCTTCACTTTGGCGAGGGCGTCGGGCTTCATTTTGCCGGCGAGTTTGAGGATGGCGGCTTCGGCTTCGGCGCGGAGGGAGGGTTTGTCGAGCTGGGCGGTGGCGAGTTTCATGGCGCCGCCGCCGGAGAGGCCGGCGATGCGTGAGAGGGCGAGGCGCTTGATGCCGTCGTCGTCGGTGGTCTCGATGGCGGTCTTGTAGTGGTTCAGGGCGCCGCCGGCGTTCTCTTTTTCGCCGAGGCTGGCGAGTTTGATGAAGGCGCGCCAGGCGAGGAGTTTCTGGGCGGGCGCGGGGGAGGATTTGGCGGCCTCGAGGAGGTCGTTGAGGGGTGCGGCGTCGGGCCATTCGTTGAGGGCCTTGATGGCGGCGGTGCGGAGTTCGTCGGAGCCACCGGTCAACGCGGCCTTGAGGGGCGCGAGGCCGGCGGGGTCGCCGAGCATGCCGAGGGCGCGGAAGATGGAGGCCCTGGCGGCGTCCTTGTCGGCCTTATCGAGGGCGGCGAGGACGAGTTTGGCCTTGGGCTGGCCCTCGGGGGTTCGGCGGGCGGTGGCGACGACGGCTTTTTCGACCTCGGCCTGTTCGGCGGGATTCTCGGTGGCGAGTTGGAGCGCGAGCAGTTCGGGGAGGCTCTTGGGATCGGCGACCTCGCCGAGGGCGCGGACGGCCTCGACGCGGGCGCGCTGGGAGGGGCCCTTGGCCTCGGTGAAGAGGGCGGGGACGCCGGAGGCCATGTTGCGGGCGGCGACGGCCTTGATGGCGACGATTTTCTCGGCCTCTGGGGCCTCGGCCAGTGTTTTCAGGAGGGCGTCATCGGTGCCCTTGGCGGCGAGCCGGGAGAGGGCGAACTCGGCGGACTCCTTGGGTTCCTTATCGGGGCCTGCGGCGGCCGCGACGAGGATAGCGATATCGGCGGGCTCACCGAGTTTCGCCAGAGCGGCGAGTGCGGCGGCCCTGGCGAGGTTATCCTTCGAGGATTTGGCAAGTTCGGCGATGGGCTTGCGGGCCTCCTTGTCGCCGCGGTCCTCGAGGGCGGCGATGAGCTGGATCTGCATGGCGGGGGCGATTGCCGGGAGGAGCTCGGCCATCGCCTTGGTGGGCACCTCCTTGGGGCACTCTCGGATCAGGGGGAAGACGACCTGGGACATGATGGTGGGCTGGGCCTTGAGCTGGCCGGGGATGAGGGCGAGGGCGTCGGCGCCGCTGCGGATGAGCCCGATGAAGGCGGCGGCGCGGGCGGGGAGCTGGGTGTCGTTGTAGAGCTTGGTGTCGGAGAGGACCCGGCTGTAGATGGCCTGGGCGGCGGCCTTGTCGCCGGCGGCGAGCATGCCGTCGGCGGCGAGGAGGATGGCGTCATCGAGGGTGGCCTTGGTGCCGGCGGGGGCCTTGGGGCGCGCGGCCTCGAGGGCCTCGACGGCATTCTTGCCGCCGATTTTGCCGAGGGCGGCGGCCGCGGCGACCACGACGCCGGCGTCGTCGCTCCTGAGCGATTTCTCTAGGGCGGGGGTGGCCTTCTTGCAGCGGCGCTCGCCGAGGGTATTGAGGAGTCCGACCAGCACGAGGCCCTCGGCCTTCTTCGAGGCCTCGATGAGCGCGTCATCGGCTTTCTCGCCGGGGATGCGCTCGAGGGCCATGCGGGCCATGTCGGCGGTGTCGTTGTTGCCGAGGAGCTTGGCGAGGGCGGGCACGGAGGCGTCGGTGCCGATGTAGCCCAGCTGGCCGCAGACGAACTGCTTCGCCGCGAGGCTGGCGTCGGTCTCGAGGAATGCGGCCATGGCCTTCTCGACCTTGGCGAGGCCGGCCTTGTCGTCGCGCGCGACGGCGACGATGTCGGCGATCTTGACAAGGTTCTCGCGGGTCTGGCCGTGGTCGTATTCCCTGATGGAGGCGAGGCCGGCGTCGATGTCGCTGGGCGAGGGCTTTGGCGCATCGGCGGCGAGGCCGGGCGCGACGAGCGCGGCGATGGCGATGGCTGGGAGATATCGTTTGAGGAGTGCTGGCTTCATGGTGGGTTGCCTTTCTTTGCGGTGATCGTGGTGTGCCGTCAGAGCCGCCAAGGGCTCCGCATGGGTTTGGCGACGAGGCGATGGAGATTCGGGTCGTTGGTGATGCGCTCGGCCGCGGGGTCCCACTGGATCTTGCGTCCGGTGAGGAGCGCGATGTTGATGAGGTGGCAGAAGGTGGCGGTGCGGTGCCCGATCTCCTCGTGGGCGATGGGGCGCCGCCGGGACTGGACGCACTCGATGAAATCGCGGTGGTGGCCGGGGCTGCGCGGCGTGTGGAACTCGGAGGGGCCGATCTTCTCGCGCAGGAGGTCGGGGGAGGAGGCCTCGAGGCGGCCTCCGTGGATGTGGACGAAGATCCAGCCCTTGTCGCCCTCGAATTTGATGCCGCGCTGGCCCTCGCTGCCGCCGAACATCTTGACGCCGTTGGCGTAGGTGGCCTCGAAGTCGTAGGTGATGAAGGAATCGAAGAGGCCGTTGCCGAGCGTGCGGCCCTTGGCCGACAGCTCGACGGGGCCGGAGTCGTCGCAGTCATTGACGAATTGGCCGAGGTCGATGATATGGGCGCCGCGGTCGGTGATCTCGCCGCCGCCGGTGGCGAGGATATAGCGCCACCAGAAGTGGGTGCGCTCCTGGGTGTAGGGCGCCCACTCGGCGGGGCCGAGCCACATCTCGTAGTCGAAACCCTCGGGCACGGGCATCGTGGGCTTGGGCCCGCGGTTCTCGAGGAGCTTGAGGTGGTGCGGGTCGGTGTTGGGCATGTTGACCCGCATGGTGTGGAGTTTGCCGATGCGGCCATTGCGGACCAGCTCGCAGGTGTAGCGGACGGTGTCGTTGGAGCGCTCGTGGCTGCCGGTCTGGAGCACGCGCCCGTGGCGTCGGACGGCGTCGCAGACCGCGCGGCCCTCGGGGATGGAGTTCACCAGCGGCTTCTCGCAGTAGATATCTTTGCCGGACTTGGCGGCGTGGATGGAGATGAGGCCGTGCCAGTGGTCGGGCGTGCAGACCGTGACGGCATCGATGTCGGGGCGGGCGAGCAGTTCGCGGAAATCGGCGTACTCGGCGATGTCGTTGGCGGCGGTCGGGCGTCCCGCGTCCGCCAGCCACTGGACCGCCCGGGTCTTGGCCGGGGACCGCCCGGCGTCGGCGCTGCCCGGGAACTGGTAGAGGTTGTTATACTGGCCGACGCCATGGTCCACGTCGCAGAGCGCGACGATCTGGACCTCGGGGATCTGGACGAACTGCTGGAGGTTGCGGGTGCCCTGGCCGCCGAGGCCGATGAACCCCATCGCGACGCGGTTCGACGGGGCCACGCGCCCGTCGCGCCCGAGGGCCGAGGCGGGGATGATGGTGGGGAACGCGAGGGACGCCGCGGCGCCGGCCGTGCGTCGGAGGAATTGGCGGCGGTTCATCGGAAATCGAAAGCCTAAGGGCAAAGGCGGTGCGGTGACAAGTCTGGCGTGGCCACCCTCCAAACCGTGACCGGCTCGGCTACAGGCTTTCGAACTGGGAGTGGGCGGCCCAACGCTCGCGCGCTCGGCCGCATCGCGCGCCGCGGGGAGGGGTTGTCTCCGGGCTTGCAATCGGGCGGGGGTGTGGGGTAGTTTGTTTTGTGACTGAACGAATGTCCTAACGGAACAGAGAGAAGAGAAGAAGGAGAAGCGAGTATGGCGGGATTGAAGGTGAGAGCGGACGGGGCGTTGGATCTGGTATCGATCGGGGGGTTGGTGCACCGGTTGGATCCTGGGCTGATCCCGTTCCGGAAGGCGACGGGGTGCCAGATACACGTGAGCGGTGGCGAGTTCAACGTGGCGGCGAACCTGTCGGACTGTTTTCGGATGAAGACGGGGATCGCGACGGCGATGGTGGATTACCCGATTGGGGATCTGATCGCGGAGCGGGTGCGGGCGATGGGGGTGAGGCCGTTCTACAAGCATTTCAAGCACAATGGGGTGAACGGGCCGAACATGGCGACGGTGTACAGCGACCGCGGGCAGGGGGTGCGTGCGCCGGTGGTGTTCTACAATCGGTCGAACGAGGCGGCGGCGCAGCTGAAGCCCGGGGATTTTGACTGGGGGGCGATATTCGCGGGCGGGGTGCGGTGGTTCCACAGCGGCGGGATATTCGCGGCGCTGTCGGAGACGACGGGCGAGGTGATCATCGAGGGGATGCAGGCGGCGAAGAAGGCCGGTGCGGTGGTGAGCTTCGACCTGAACTTCCGGGAGAAGCTGTGGAACATCTGGGGCGGGCAGAAGAAGGCGGTCGAGGTGGTGGACCGGATCGTGAAAAACTGCGACGTGCTGGTGGGCAACGAGGAGGACCTGCAGAAAGGGCTTGGGATGCCGGGGCAGGACGTGGAGTCGAAGTCGAAGCTCGATCCGAGCGCGTTCTTCGCGATGATCGAGAAGGTGGTGGCGAAGCACCCGCAGGTGAAGGTGGTGGCGACGACGCTGCGGGAGGTGCATTCGACCAACCGGCACACCTGGGGCGCGGTGGCGTGGGTGGATGGGAAGACCCACGTGTCGCCGACCTGCGAGCTGGACGTGCTGGACCGGGTGGGCGGGGGCGACGGCTTTGCGGCGGGGCTCTTCTACGGGCTGCTGTCGGGGCTGGATCCGTCGGAGGCGGTGAAGCTGGGGTGGGCGCACGGGGCGCTGCTGACGACGTTCCCGGGCGACACGACCATGGCGACGCTGGAGCAGGTGCAGGCGTTCGCGAAGGGCGGATCGGCCCGGATCCAGAGGTGAGCGGGGCGAATTCTATTTGAACAGAAAGGCGGAAGACATGGACAAGGCGGACATTGGATTGGTCGGGCTGGCGGTGATGGGCGAGAACCTCGTCCTCAACATGGAGAGCAAGGGGTTCTGCGCGGCGGTGTACAACCGGACCGTCGAGAAGGTGGACAACTTCATCAAGGGGCGCGGGGCCGGCAAGCGGTTCATCGGGTGTCACTCCATCGAGGAGCTGGTGAAGTCGCTCAAGGCGCCGCGCAAGATCATGCTGATGGTCAAGGCGGGCAAGCCGGTGGACGAGTTCATCGAGCTGCTGGTGCCGCACCTGGAGAAGGGCGACATCATCATCGACGGCGGCAACTCGCATTTCCCGGACACCATCCGGCGGACGAAGTACCTCGAGGGCAAGGGCCTCCAGTTCATCGGCACGGGCGTATCGGGCGGCGAGGAGGGGGCGCTGCTGGGGCCATCGATCATGCCGGGCGGATCGCCCGGGGCGTGGCCGCACGTGAAGCCGATCTTCCAGGCCATCGCGGCGAAGGTGGCGGACGGGACGCCGTGCTGCGACTGGGTGGGCAACGACGGCGCAGGGCACTTCGTGAAGATGGTGCACAACGGCATCGAGTACGGCGACATGCAGCTCATCTGCGAGGCGTACCTGATCATGCGGGACCTGCTGGGCATGGGCGCGGGGGAGATGCACGAGGTCTTCAAGGCGTGGAACGAGGGCGACCTCGGCAGCTACCTCATCGAGATCACGCGCGACATCCTGGCCTACAAGGATGCCGACGGGAAGCCGCTGGTGGACAAGATACTGGATACCGCGGGCCAGAAGGGCACCGGGAAGTGGACCAGCGTCTCGGCGCTGGACCTGGGCATACCGCTGACGCTGATCAGCGAGGCGGTGTACGCGCGGTGCCTGTCGGCGGTGAAGGACGAGCGGGTGGCGGCGTCCAAGGTGCTGCGCGGGCCGAAACCGTCATTCAAGGGCGACCGGGCGGCGTTCCTCAAGGATCTGGAGCGGGCGCTCTACGCGTCGAAGCTCGTGTCCTACGCGCAGGGCTTCGCGCTGCTGCGGGCGGCGGCGGAGGAGTTCAAGTGGGACCTGAAGTACGGCGGCATCGCGCTGCTGTGGCGGGGCGGGTGCATCATCCGCTCGGTGTTCCTGGGCAAGATCAAGGAGGCCTTCGACCGCGAGCCGGGCCTCAGCAACCTGCTGCTGGACCCGTTCTTCAAGGAGAAGATCGAGTCCTCGCAGGACGCGTGGCGGCGGGTCATCGCGTCCGCGGTGACCAACGGCATCTGGGTGCCGGCGTTCGCCACGGCGCTGAACTATTTCGACGGCTACCGCGCCGAGCGGCTGCCGGCGAACCTGCTCCAGGCGCAGCGCGATTACTTCGGCGCGCACCAGTACGAGCGGACCGACAAGCCGCGCGGCCAGTTCTTCCACACGAATTGGACGGGCCGCGGCGGCGAGACGGCCTCGACCGCGTACGTGGTGTAGGCGCGAAAGCGGCCGATGACTGTGGCCGGGCCGCTGACGGCTTGGCGCGGGTGGGACGGGCCAGACGCTCGCGCGTTCTGGCCCCGTGCCCCGCGGCACGGGCGCCCGGTGGGCGCAACAATCGGCTTGCGCCCCGGCCGCCAGGGGCCAGAATTAGGGCGGCGAATTCAACGATAAACATTCCTGAAATAGGAGGACGCGGCATGGACAGCATCGGAAGGCGGAAGTTCTTGGGCCGGGGCCTGCTGGCCTCGGGGGCGGCGATCGGGCTGCAGAGTTTCGAGGAGCGGCATCTGGTCGCGCACGCGGAGGTGCCCGGGGCCGCGCCGGCGGCGCCCTCGGGATCGCAGATCCCGAAGGGCAAGATCGCCGGGATGGAGGTCAGCCGGGTGATCTGCGGCGGCAACCTGATCGGGGGCTGGGCGCACAGCCGCGACCTGATGTACGTCTCGCCGCTCGTGAAGGCCTACCACACCGACGAGAAAGTGTTCGAGACGCTGAGGCTGGCGGAGGGCCGGGGCATCAACATGCTGCTGGGCAACCCCAGCGCAGACCGCGTCATCAACGACTACTGGAAGAAGGCGGGCGGAAAGATCCAGTGGATCTCGGACTGCGCGCTGCGGGGCGACGTGATCGCGGGCGTCAACCGGTCGCTGGATGGCGGGGCGGCCATGCTCTACGTCCAGGGCGGGATCGCGGACATGCTGGTGCGCGACGGGAAGATCGACGAGATCGACAACGCCCTCCAGGTCATCCGCAAGGCCAAGAAGCCCGCCGGGATCGGGGCGCACAGCCTCGACACCATCAAGGAGTGCGTGGCGGCGGGCCTGGAGCCCGACTTCTGGATGAAGACCCTGCACCGCGACGATTATTGGTCGGCAACGCCGAAGGAGAACCGCGCCGAGTTCGACGAGGTCAGCGGCAACAAGCCGGAGCACGGGAAGCACCACGACAACATGTGGTGCACCGACGCACCGGGCACCGTCGAGTTCATGAAGGGCCTCAAGGCGCCCTGGATCGCGTTCAAGACCCTCGCGGCGGGCGCCATCCACCCGAAGCGCGCCTTCCAGTGGGCGTTCGAGAACGGCGCGGACTTCATCTGCGTCGGGATGTTCGACTTCCAGCTCCAGGAGAACTGCGACATCGCGCTCAACGCCTTCGCGGCCGTCCAGAAGGCGGGCAGGCCCCGCGAGTGGATGGGGTAGGGATCCGCTAGGGGGCTGCCGGACTTTGTCCGGCAGCCTCCTGACTCGAAAATAGCCGCATCGCTTCCCGTGGCCGAACGCGCCAGCGTTTGGGCGCCAAAGCCTCACGGATTCGGCTACATTTTCGGCCCCGGTGGTCCGGCGGCTGCCGGATGGGAGGGAGATTCCGGACCTTTCGCCACGACGCCACGGCGCAGAGGTTCATCCGTTCGCCCTGGGCCTGTCGAAGGGCGCGATGGTCGCGGTCGCCCGGCCCCCCTTTCCGGTTGACGGTGGGATGCCTTGGAAGGAATATCCCGATTCATAAGGAGAGCATGACGTGATGAAAACGGGCCTGAGTCGGCGCGGCGCGCTGAAGACGTTTGCGGGAACGGCGGGGGCGCTGGCGCTGTTGCGGGAGCGGATGGGGGCGGCCGAGGGGGAGCTGAAGGGCAACGTGCGGCACTCGGTGTGCAAGTGGTGCTACAAGAACGTCAGCCTCGAGGACCTGTGCAAGGCGGGGAAGGCAATGGGGCTGGAGGCCATCGACCTTCTCGAGGTGAAGGACTTCCCAACCCTGAAGGCGCACGGGCTGGTGTGCGCGGTGGTGTCCGGCGTCCCGGGAGGCATCCCGAAGGGCCTGAACCGGGTCGAGAACCACGACGCGATCCTGCAATTCATGGAGCAGACGATCCCGGAGGCCGCGAAGGCGGGGGCGCCCAATGTGATCTGTTTCTCGGGGAACCGGGAGGGCATGGGCGACGAGCAGGGGCTGGAGAATTGCGCGAAGGGCCTGAAGCGGATCATGCCGGTGGCCGAGCAGCACAAGGTGACGGTGATCATGGAGCTGCTCAACAGCAAGGTGAACCACAAGGACTACATGTGCGACCGCAGCGCTTGGGGCGTGGAGCTGTGCAAGCGCGTCGGCTCGGAGCGCTTCAAGCTCCTGTACGACATCTATCACATGCAGATCATGGAGGGTGACCTGATCGCGACCATCAAGGCGAGCCACCCGTACTTCGGCCATTACCATACCGGCGGAGTGCCGGGCCGGGCCGAGATCGACGAGACCCAGGAGATCTATTATCCGGCGGTGATGCGGGCGATCGTGGCCACGGGCTTCAAGGGGTTTGTGGCGCAGGAGTTCATCCCGAAGCGGCCCGACGCGCTCGGGTCGCTGAGGCAGGCCGTCCAGATCTGCGACGTGTGACCGGGGGGATGTGATGATCGTCGCGCGGGGACGCAGGGAAGCGGGGGTTTTGTGTGGGGCGGCCATGTCAGCCGCCGGTCGTCTCGCGGGGGTCGCCCGCAGGGCATGTTGGCTGGCGGCCCTGGCCCACTTGTCGGTCGGTGCCGTCGAAACCGCGGGGGCTGGGCCGGCATCGGGTGGGCCGATCGCGGCCGCGCTGCAGAAGTTCGTGGACGACGGCACCGTGGCCGGCGCCGCGGGGCTGGTGGCCGACCGCGATGGGGTCCGGTGGCACGATGCCGTCGGGAAATCCGACCTGGGCTCGGGGCGCGCCATGGGTCGGGATGACGTGTTTTGGATCGCGTCGATGACCAAGCCCATGACGGGGTCGGCGATCGCGATGCTCGAGGAGGAGGGGAGACTCTCCGTCGCGGACCCGGTGGAGAAATACCTTCCCGAGTTTCGCGGGATGTGGATGATCGCGTCGCAGTCCAAGGACGAGATGTCGCTGAAGCGGCCAACCCGCCCGATCACGATCCGCGACCTGCTCACGCACAGCTCGGGCCTCGGCGACCTCGAGGCCCCGCGGCACGACTGCTCGCTGGCGGAGCTGGTGATGGGATATTCCCAGAAGCCCCTGCTGTTTGAGCCGGGCAGCCAGTGGAAGTACTGCAACACCGGCATCAACACCCTCGGGCGCATCGTCGAGGTCGTCTCGGGCAAGGCGTACGCGGAGTTCATGCGGGAGCGGGTGTTCGGCCCGCTCGGGATGAAGGACACGACCTTCTGGCCGTCGGGGGAACAGATCGCGAGGCTGGCGAAATCCTACAAGAAGGCGGAGGGCGGCGCCCTCGAGGAAGTGGGCATCAAGCACCTCAAGGGAGATATCTCGGACCGGGCGCGCACCGCGTTCCCGATGGGCGGGCTGTTCTCGACGGCGCACGATCTCTCGCGATTCTACCGGATGCTGCTCCGCGGCGGCGAACTCGACGGGCGACGCATCCTGAAACCCGAGACCGTCGCGCGCATGACGGCGGTGCTCAGCGGCGAATTGAAGACGGGCTTCGTCGATGGCATGGGCTTCGGCTACGCGTGCGGCATCGTCCGCGAACCACAGGGCGTGACGGCGATGCTGTCGGCCGGGACGTTCGGCCACGGCGGCGCGCACGGCACCCAGAGCTGGGCCGATCCCAAGAGGGGCATCGTCTACGTGCTGATGATCCAGCGCGCCGGCATGCCCAACGGCGACGCCTCCGATGTCCGCCGGGCCTTCCAGGAGGCCGCGGCAGCGGCATTCCCCTGACAAGAGTCTAAACAAACCGCCGCATCCCTCGCTCGACGGGTGGCGATTTTCTCGCCAGAGTGCGCGACCGTGAGCGCGACGTTACAGGCAGTCCCGTCCAAGCCGACCGGCCCTGTCGATCTGGAGGTCAAGGACGCACAGTTGATCTTCAACAGCGTCTGGAAGCAACTGGAGGAGGAGTACGGCCGTGGGGGACTGCGATTCCCGCGCGAACTGATCCTGCTGGGCGGTGCGCCCGGCGCGGGGAAGGGGACCAACACCGACTTCATCCGGAAACAGCGCGACATCACGTCCGCGCCGATCGTGATCAGCCAGTTGCTCGATACCCCCGAGGCCCGGAAGATCAAGTCGCAGGGCGGGATGGTGGGCGACCGGGAGGTGGTGGGGACGCTCTTCCGGAGGCTGCTCAGGCCCGAATACCAGCATGGGGTGGTGCTGGACGGATTCCCGCGCACCAAGGTGCAGGTGGAGTGCCTCAAGCTGCTATTTGACGAGATGATCGCGCTGCGGCGCGAGTTCGCGGAGACGCCGGAAGCGGTGCACTTCAAGCTGCCGGTGTTCCACATCATGGTCCTCTTCGTGGACGAGTCCGAGAGCGTGGCGCGCCAGCTCAAGCGCGGGCGCCAGGTGATCGCGCACAACGAGGAGGTCAAGCGCTCCGGCATCGGCGAGCCCTGGGAGGAGCGGGCGACGGATTTCAACGAGGGGCTCGCCCGGAACCGGTACCGCGTGTTCAAGGAGCAGACGTACTATGCGCTCGTCTCGCTCAAGGAGATTTTCCACTACCATTTCATCAATGCCCAGGCCCCGCTGGAGATCGTGCGCGAGAACATCGTGCGCGAGCTGGAGTACCAGAGCTCCCTCGAGCTGGACCCGCGCACCTTCGACCTGCTGCGGAAGCTGCCGCTCTCCAGCGAGATCGTGCGCCACGCGCGGCAGGATCTGGTGCGCCGGCTCGAGGGCTACCAGATCGAGAAGGCCGAACTGCTGGGTCGCGTGATCGCATTCATCGAGGCGAAGATGGTGCCCGTCGTGGTGCGCCACGCGATTCCGGGGGAGGCCACGATCCACACCGAGGACGCGCTTTTCGAGGATCCCCTCGCGCTGGCCATCCTCATCGACATATTCTCGGAGCGCGGCTTCCGGGCGAATGTGACGATCGAGCGGCGCGAGATCCCCGACCGGGTCGATCTGAAGACGGGTGAGATCACGTGCCGCCAGAAGAAGGTCTTCCGGTTCAATATCCGGTTCAAGGGCTCGGAGATCCGGCGGGGCTAGCCCGGACATTTCACAGCCTTGCGGGCTGTGAAGTGTCCGGGCTCTGGGAAAACCGCGCGATAGCAACAGGTTGGGATGGTGACGCGCGCTCCCAAACACCATTTTTCGAAATCACAGACTGTTGGCCGCGTTTCCAGTGCCGAAAACCGATCGGGGACCCGTATTTCAGAGCGCGGTTTTCCTTTGAGCCTGCATATTTCGCGAATGCGCGTGAAATATGCAGGCTAGGGGCGAACCGTGGGGCAGACAGGAATGTCTGCCCCACGGCGATCCGGATGCCGGTTCTTCTCCAATCCCACGAAGATCTCGCTGAGCTCGTCCCAGGACTTTCTAGTTGGGCGCGGGCCCTTGACCCATTCGACCTCCCTGCCGCGCCACAGGGAGTAGATGGCCGGGACGATCTCGAGGGTGAGGATGGTCGAGGTGATGAGGCCGCCGACCATCGGGGCGGCGATGCGCTGGATGGCCTCGGCGCCCGCGCCGTGCGCCCAGAGCGCCGGGAGCAGGGCCATGATCGTTGTGCCCACGGTCATGAGTTTCGGGCGCACGCGCTGGACGGCGCCGTAGGTGATCGCCTCGAACAGGTCATGCTGGGTCCGCATCCGGCCCGCCCTCCGGTAGGCGTCGAAAGCCTCGTCGAGGTAGATGATCATGACGGTGCCGGTCTGGGCGGCGAGTCCCGCGAGCGCAATGATGCCCACCCAGACCGCGATGCTCATGTTGTAGCCCATCATCCAGAGAAACCAGATGCTGCCGGTCATGGCGAAGGGGATGGACAGGAGGATGATGAGCGTCTCGGCCACACTCTTGAAGTTCGCGTAGAGCAGCACGAAGATGATCGCGAGGGTGACGGGCACGACCAGCCGCAGGCGCTCGCGCACCCGCAGCATGTGCTCGTACTGGCCCGACCACTCCAGGCGGTAGCCCGCCGGCAGTAGCCCGGCCCGCTCGATCTTTTCCGCGACGGCGGCCTTCGCCTCCTCGACGTAACCGCCGATGTCGCGTCCCGTCATGTCCACATAGACCCAGCCGGTGAGGGAGCCATTCTCGTTGCGGATCACAGGCGGACCGGTTGTCGTGCGGAAGTCCGCCAGGTGGCCAAGCGGGACCTGCTGGGGTCCGCCCGCCGCGGGGGAGGCCCCCATGCCTTCGGCGGCCGCGGCGCCGCCACCGGACGGGTTGGCCTGGACCGGGACCAGGACCCGCCTGAGGCGCTCGGCGTCGTCGCGCAGTTCGCGGCTGTAGCGGACGTTGATGGTGTAGCGCTCCCTGCCCTCGATGGTCCGCGCGATCGCCATGCCGCCGATGGACGTCTCCACCTGCATCAGCACGTCCTCGACGTTGAGCCCATAGCGGGCGATCTCGGCGCGCCTCGGGATGATATCGAGGTAGTAGCCGCCGGTCGTGCGCTCGGCGAATACGCTGCGCGTGCCCGGGATCGCGCGCATGACCGATTCGATGCGCTCGCCCAGTTTCCGTATCTCGTCCAGGTCTGGCCCAAAGATCTTGATGCCGATTGGGGTGCGGATGCCTGTGGTGAGCATGTCGATGCGCCCCTTGATGGGCATGGTCCAGGCGTTGACCTGGCCCGGGATCTGCAGGGCCTCGTCCATCTCGGTGATCAACTCGTCCCAGGTCATGCGGCCCCGGTCGGGCCAGATCGGACGGAGGATCGGCCTGAGCCAGTCCGGCGCCCAGCCGGAGTACCAGCGCTCCCGCGGCAGCGTGCGCCACTCCTCCTCGGGTCGCAGTTGGACGACCG
>JADLBR010000018.1 GCA_020847615.1 Verrucomicrobiia bacterium | reverse complement strand
GGCCGATGCCGTTGATCGAGACGAGATCGGGGAGCGTGGCGCGGGCCAATCGCTCCAGCCCGCCGAATCGGGTAAGCACTGTGGCAGCGGTATCGGGATTGCCGAGCAGCGCACCCACGAGTTCCGCGTCGCTCAGGGCGGCGGCCCCCGCGGCGCAGAGCCGCGACTGCGGGTCCTGGGCGGATGTCTCGCGGAGCCTCATGGGGAGTCCTCGTTGGCCCCCGCGTATTCCGCGTTTATCGTCGTTTTACGGCCCGTTTGGGATTCGCGGAGGGTGGGGAGAGGTCCGCGGAGATCGGTATCCGGTTGACCGACCGTAACCGGTGTCAGTTCCGGCCGGGTTTCTGCCCCTTGTTGATGAGGATGCCGAACTCGGTTTCGAACTTCAGATAGACGATCTGTTCCGAATCGTCGGGCGAGACGGCCCACGTATCTGGCTCGGGACCCTTGCCGAGGCAAACGCCTTCCCTGCCAGCGAACTCGCCCGCGAGGATGATCACCGACATGCCCGTGGGATTGATCTCCTTCATGTTCCGACACCATCCTTTCGTCCGGAATCTCGCTTGGCAAGGGTTTCTCGGCCGGAGGTTGTTTTCCGCTGTGGTCGCTCACCACTGCTCCCCCAGTTCCTCTGGTCTCCGGTCCCGGAGCCACTGCTTCGCCGTGAATGCGTCGCCGCAGGTGGCGATCAGCCTTCCGTTGGTGGTCATGCGCCCGGTGAGGCTCACGTCCTCGCCGCAGATGGGGCAGAGCCCGTTGGCGGGGAGCCGCAGGCGGCAGCGTTCGTCGTCGGTCGTTTCGGTCTGTTTCATCTTTGTTCTGTCCTTTCGGTTTCGGTTTTCAGTTGCTGAGGTTCTCGGGGAAGCGGTTGCGGCGCCGGGAGCCATTGGCGTGGTCTGCCTTCGCGGCGCGGATGCGGGCGATCTCGTCGAGCAGGTGGGTGGCCGTGACGCGCCACCGGGCGGGGTCGGGGTCGGCGCTGCCGGCGTGGATCGCGTTGAGGCAGGCGTTGAGCAGGTCGCCGCCGGAGAGGCCGCGGGCTTCGGTGGCCACGGCCCGGAGGTCGGCGTCCACCCGTTCCAAGTTCGGTAGGTGGGCGCGCAGGATGGCCTCGCGCATCGAGGCGTTGGGCAGCCGGAACTTGATGTGGCGGGCGATGCGCCGCAGCAGCGCGGGGTCGTAGTTGCCGAACAGGTTGGTCGTCGTTATTACGACGCCGCCGAATCGGTCCAGTTCCTGCATGAGCGCGTTGCGGTTCTGGTTGATGGAGGTGGCGCAGCTCTCGCCCATAGCCACGCGGCGGGAGAGCAGGGAATCGGCCTCGTCGAAGAATAGGACCGCGGCCTCCTCGGATGCGCGGCGGAAGGCCAGGGCGATGTGCTTGGCGGTGTCGCCGAGGTACTTCGATATGACCGCCGGGTAATCGACCTGATACAGGGGCCTCCCGAGGCGGCGGGCGATCCCCAGCGCCGCGCGGGTCTTGCCGGTGCCCGGCGGTCCGTAGAAGTTGAGGATGCAGCGGCCCGACTGCGGCTGGATCTCGCTGATGCGCCACACCGCCTCCAACTGGTCGCGGTTGAGGATTGCGCGCAGGGCGGCGTCGATCTCGCGACGGGCCTCGTCGTACAGGACCAGCCGGTCCAGGTCGTGGCGATCCTCCGGTTGGATGAGGATGCCCACGTCGTCGGGCGCGTCCTGGCGTCGGCGCCGTCGCGGGCTGCGGTGGTCGGCACTGTTGGCACCGCCCTCCTCGAGGGGTTCAAACTCAGCTGCGTCGGGCATGTCGTCGTTCTCCGTTTCTGTTGTGGTTCTTCGTGGGTTTCGGCGCGGCGTCCGCCGCATCGAGGAAGGTCTGGAGGTCCAAGAGGGCCGCGCGCACGTTGCCGCCTGAGCCGACCGCGATCCGCGCGGCCACGTCGGCGGGGATGCGCCATCGCGCCCGGAGGAAGGCCGCGATCTCGTCGGTGGAGGGGGCATCGAGGCGGATCGCCTGAAAGCGCGACTGGAACCGATCCGTCAGGGCCGAGAGGTCGAGGTTGCTCGTGGCGAGGAACGCCCGGCCCGCCGGCATCTTGTCGAGGTAGGAGAGGAGCAGGTCCTGCGCGTCGCGGGAGGCGCGGTCCACCTCGTTGACCAGCACCACGGACCAGTCCCCGAACAGGTTTCCCGCGTGGGCGAGGGAAGCCATCCACAGCCGCACGACCTCGGCTGAGACCATCTTGCCGTTGGCCTCCTCGACGCAGAGGCTCTGCCCGCAGGTCAGCTCGCGCGCGACCAGTTCCGCGATCGTCGTCTTGCCGACGCCCGGAGGCCCGTACAGCAGCACCCGCAGATTCGAAGACGAGTTCTCGCGAAGCCGCTTTGCCTTGCGCAGCAGCGCCTCGGCCACGCGCGCTGGCTGGCCGACCAGTTCGTCAACGTTCGCGGGCCGGAAGACCATGGGTTCGGGCGGCGTCGGTTTCATCGCGCCCATCCCTCCCGCCGGATGCGGGCCTTGAGGGTGTTGAGGGGGACATCGAAGAGGGCCGCGGTCTGCTTCGGGCTGCGCGTCCTGCGGTAATGGGCGCGGATCTCCCGCCAGTTGGGACCGGTGATGGCCCGCCGTTGTGCCGCGTTATCGCCCGTTATCGCCGCGTTTGCGGTGGCCGGGGTGGGTGGGGTGAAGGCGTCGAAGCGGTTTGCGGATTGGGCCGCGTTGCCCGCCCCCGTACGGACCCGCGCCGCCTCGAGGGCCTCGACCCTCGCGGTC
>JADLBR010000017.1 GCA_020847615.1 Verrucomicrobiia bacterium | reverse complement strand
TGAGCCGCGACCTGGCCGCGTTCCTCACGGCGGCCGATAGCCCGCGCGCCCATTTCGCGGGCCGGCATCCCGCGGATTTCCTGGTGGCCGATCCGCCGCGCTCGCTGAGGGCGTGGCACCTCGTGGGAGGCCTGGATCCGCTGGAGGCTGCGGAACTGACCGGGTCCGAGCCCGACGACGGTTATCCGGCGCTGCTGCGCGACTGGATCCGGCGCGATGGGCTGACGTGCCTCAAGGTCAAGCTGCGCGGCAACGATGCGGCGTGGGATTATGATCGGCTGGCTCGGGTGGGCGCCATCGCCATCGAATGCGGCGCGGAATGGCTCACGGCCGATTTCAACTGCACGGTCACCGAGCCGGACTACGTCAACCAGATCCTGGACCGGTTGCGCGACGAGCACCCCAGGGCCTACGGCATGTTGCTCTACGTCGAGCAGCCGTTCCCGTACGACATCGAGGCGAACCCGATCGACGTGCGCAGCCTCTCCGGGCGCAAGCCGCTGTTCCTGGACGAGAGCGCGCACGATTGGCGGCTCGTGCGGCTCGGGCGACAGCTCGGATGGTCGGGCGTCGCCCTCAAGACGTGCAAGACGCAGACCGGGGCACTCCTCAGCGCCTGCTGGGCGAAGGCCCACGGCATGTCGCTGATGGTCCAGGACCTGACCAACCCGATGCTGGCGCAGGTGCCCCACGTGCTCCTGGCCGCCCACGTCGGCACGATCATGGGCGTGGAGACCAACGCCACACAATTCTACCCGGCCGCTTCCGCGCCCGAGGCCGCCGTCCACACCGGCCTCTACGAGAGGAGAGACGGCCGGGTCGATTGGTCCACCGTGCGCGGGCCCGGATTCGGTTACCGCCTTGAGGAGATCCGGAGGGATCTGCCCGCGCCAGCGATCGAGTGCGGGGACTGACCCGAGAATTGGCGCAGCGATTCCCGGGGCCGAACGCGTAAGCGTTTGGCCGCCAAAGCCTCACGGCTTCAGCCACATTTGCGGCACCGGTGGTCCGGCGGCTGCCGGATGACATCTAGCTCGAGAATCCGTCGCCACAGTCACCATATCGTGGACGCGCGGGCCGAGGGCCGGGACCCGGCCGCGGCCAGAGGGGGCCTCATCTTTGAAATCGCGGGTGCTTTTCCCGCTGGCTTTACGCTTGATTGCCTGATAAAGCCCCCGGTCCCCGGAGAGGGGTACCACATGCAAAACATACGCAACATCGCGATCATCGCGCACGTCGACCACGGGAAGACCACGCTCGTGGACCAGCTCCTGCGGCAATCGGGGACATTCCGCGACAACCAGCAGGTGGAGGAGCGGGTCATGGACTCGATGGACCTCGAGCGCGAGAAGGGGATCACGATCCGCGCGAAGAACGCGGCCTTCCGCTGGAACGGCTTCCACATCAACATCGTGGACACCCCGGGGCACGCGGACTTTGGGGGCGAGGTCGAGCGGGCGATGAGCATGATCGACGGGGTCCTGCTCGTGGTCGACGCATGGGAGGGGCCGCAGGCCCAGACCAAGTTCGTGCTGCGCAAGGCGCTGCAGGCCGGGGCCCAGCCGATCGTCGTGATCAACAAGATCGACCGGGAGAACGCGGACCCGCACAAGGTGCTCGACGAGGTCTTCGAGCTGTTCCTCGAATTGCACGCGACCGACGCGCAGCTGGATTTCCCGATCGTCTACGCCTCTGGGCGGGACGGTTACGCGGTGCGGGAGTGGGGCGGTTCGGTGACCGACGCGGTCCGCGCCGCAGGCATGGCCGCGCTCTTCGAGACGATCGTGGAAAAGATCCCCGCGCCGCGCGTCGACGACGCGGGATATTTCCGGATGAGCATCTGCAACCTGGAGTACTCGGATTTCTTGGGACGAATCTGCTACGGGAAGGTGCTGGGCGGCAAGATCGCGGCCGGGCAGCAGATCGTCTGCATCCACCAGGATGGCCGGAAGGAGAAGGCGCGCTGCTCGGCGCTCTTCTCGCACGAGGGGCTGAAAAAGGTGGAGGTGGAAGAGGCGGGTGCCGGGGAGATCGTCGGCATCGCGGGATTCGAGGACGCGCTGATCGGCGAGACGATCACGGACTCGGAAGAGCGCGAGCCGCTCCCGTTCGTGGAGATCGATCCCCCGACGATCCGGATGGAGTTCGTGGTGAACGATTCGCCGCTGGCGGGTCGGGAGGGCAAATACCTGACCGCCCGGCACATCAAGGAGCGGCTGGTGCGCGAGTCGCGCAACAACGTGTCCATCGAGGTGGAGGACACCGATCAGGCCGGCGTCTTCGAGGTGCACGCGAGGGGCGAGATGCAGATCGCGATCCTCGTGGAGCAGATGCGGCGCGAGGGGTACGAGGTCATGGTGTCGCGGCCCGAGGTGATCTTCCGGAAGGATGATGCGGGGAATCGGCTCGAGCCGATGGAGACGCTCTACGTGGACGTCGAGGCGGAGTTTCTCGGCGCGGTGCTACAGAATCTCGCCGGGCGCAAGGGCGAGGTCGTCAACATGGAGCACCACCCCCATGGCGTGACCGTCGAGACCGTCATACCGACCCGGGGGCTGATCGGTTTCGAGACGGACCTGTTGAACCTGACGCGGGGCACCGGCGTGATGAGCCACCTGTTCAAGGAGTACGGCCCATTCAAGGGAGAGATCCCCACGCGCCCCAGCGGGGTGCTCGTGGCGCTGGAGCCGGGGGTGTCCACGGCGTACGCCCTGGACCAGCTGCAGGCGCGCGCGCGGATGTTCGTGGGGCCGGGCGAAGAGGTGTACGCGGGGATGATCGTGGGCGAGAACTCGAGGCCCGACGACATGGTCGTGAACGCCTGCAAGGCCAAGCACCTGACGAACATGCGGTCCCAGGGCGATGGCAAGGGCATCCAGCTCGAGCCGCCCCTCAAGATGAGCCTGGAGCGCGCGCTGGAGTACATCGCCGGGGACGAGTACGTCGAGGCGACGCCCGAGAGCCTGCGGCTGCGCAAGAAGATCCTGGATCACACCAGGCGGAAGCGCGCGGAGCAGCGGCTCGCGGACGGCTGACTCCCCGAATAGGATTGCGCGGTGGGCCGCCGGGGCCCACGCTGGCGGCCATGAGGCACTTTGTTTCATGGGTTTTGTACTTATTGCTTTCTGTCGGGGCGGTGGGCGCTGGCGTCCCGGCCGATCCATCGCTCCTCTTGTGGCTGCCGCTGGACGAGGGTGCCGGCGCCCTCGCCGCCGACCTCTCGCGGAATAACCTGGAGGCCGAACTCACGCGAGTCCGGTGGGCCAAGGGCGCATTCGGGACGGCCGTCCGCCTTGAGGGAACGAACGCCTTTGTGGAAATCCCGCCCGTTCCCGGGCTGGATGGGGCGAGGGCTTTCACGGTGGCCATGTGGGTCACGTGGGAGGGGACGAACCGTTATCCCAATCTGTTGACCACGCGCACGTGGAGCCCCGGGGGCGTGATGGTCTTTGTCAACGGGGAGAGCTGCTCTTTTCGGATGGGGCGGCCCGGGCATCGGGCGGGCGTCCCCGGGGACTCGTGGGCCGAGACCGGGGTGCCGATGCTGGATCTGTTGCCGCGGCGGCAGTGGGTCCACCTGTGCGCCGTCTTTGAATTGCCGAAGATCACCACCTATGTGAATGGCAGGGTCGTTGGGACGGGGACATGGGACCACCCCGTTCAGGCGGATGGCCTCCGGCTGGGGTCATGGAGCAGGCCCGTCAGCCACGACGGGCTTCTGGATGACGTGCGGATCTACGGCCGGGCGATTTCCGCCGGGGAGGCCGCAGCCCTGGCGAACGATCCGGCGCGCGCGACCGCGGTCCACGAGCTGGTCGACGAGTCCAAGGTGCCGAGATCCCTGGCGGCGACCTTCGAGAATCGCAGGGCCGTGCTGGAGATCGACACGGGGGGGCGCATCGCGTCGCTGCGGAGCAGGGCATCCGGACGCGAACTGCTGGCGCATCCGCAGCCCCTGGTCTCCGCGCAGTTGGATGACGGGCGACGGCTCACGGCCCGAAGGGCCTCGCGCGAAGGGGACGCGCTCGCCTTCGAGTTCCCGAGGGGCCAGGGTTCGGCGGCGCTCGTGATCGGGGCCGACGACGAATTCTTCAGCATCGCCGTCAGGTCCCTGAGTCTGACGGGCGCCGCATCGCTGACGTTCTTCGACGTGCCGGTGGCGTCGGCGAAGTACCGGGGGTCGATGGCCAACATGCTCTCGGATGACGACGACGCCGTGTGCCTGCGCGGTTTCGAGCTGCCGGTGGAGATGTCGGTCAGCGGCGACCCCGCCGCCCTGCGGGTGTGGACCACGGCGGCGCGCGGCCTCGCGGGGTGGCGTGCCGGCCTTGCGGCTGGCCCCAAGGGCGACATGCCGTCGATGCTGCGCGCGATGGCCGCGCGGTCCGGCGCGCCCATCTCGAAACTCGGCGGCCCGTGGTCCCTGGGTGCGGCGGCCAACCGCGGCTCGTATCTCTTTGCGGACCTGCGGCACGCGGCCACGGACGATTGGATCGAGCTCGCGCGGCGAGGGGGATTCACGCACATACACCTGCACGGCTGGTGGAGCACGCTCGGTCACTACGGCGTGAGGACGAATCTCTTTCCCAACGGCATCGCGGACATGAAAGACACGGTGGCCCGAATCCATGCGGCGGGCCTGAAGGCGGGAATCCACACGCTCACGGCCTGCATAGATACCCGGGACGCGTGGGTGACGCCCGAGGCCAGCGGGCACCTCATCGCCTCCGAGTCCTACACGCTGGCGAGGCCCCTGTCGCCGACCGACACCGTGGTCTATGTGAACGAGCGCCCGTCGGGCCGGCACGACGTGGTGTTCACCTACTCGGGGAACGGGAACGCGATGCGGATCGGATCAGAGATCGTGCAATATGCGGAAGTCATCGCGGAGCCGCCGTACGCCTTCGCGAAGTGCCAGCGCGGCGCGTTCAAGACGCGCGCGGCGGCGCACGCGGCGGGCGAGCGCGCGGACTATCTTCAGCAGCGCTACCTCGCGTTCTACCCGGAACCGGATTCGCCGCTGGCCGCCGAACTCGCCGACCGCATCGCGGGCGTGTTCAACGCGTGCGGCCTGGACCAGATCTACTTCGATGGCTCGGAGGGAATGATGAGCCGCTACGGGATCGACGCCATGCGGCACGCCATCTTCCGGCGTCTTGGCGGCGAGGTGCTGGTCGAGGCGAGTTGCCACGGCGCGCACAACTGGTGGTTCCACTCCCGGCTCGGGGCCTGGGATCACCCGGTCTGGGCCGCGAAGCGATTCCACGACAGGCACGTCGCGGAGTCATCCCGCTACCGCGCCTCCGACCTGCTCGAGCCACAGATGGGCTGGTGGGCGCCGCGGGGACCGACGGCCCAGGCGAGGGGCCACTTCCTCGACGAGATGGAGTATTTTGCCGGGAAGAACCTAGGGCTGGACTCGGCCATGTCGATTCAGGGCGTGAACATCTCTGGCGGCCCGCTGCCCCGCCACATCGAGGATCAGTTCACAGTGCTGGGGTGGTACGAGAGGCTGAGGCTGGCGCGCTACTTCGACGCGCGCACGGTGGCGCGCCTGGCGGTGCCGGGCGACGAGTTTCGGCTGCGGCAGGATCGCGATGGCGACTGGCGCTTCACCCCGGTCGCCATGGACTCGCGGAGGATCGGCGCGCCTGGCGACGGCTCGGAGCGCTGGGTGGCGCGAAACCCTTTCGCGGTGCAGCCCCTGGTCGCGCGCATCGAGGCGCTCTATTCCGCGACGCCCTACGATAGCACGAACCGGATTCATGTCGCCGATGCGGCCGATCTCGCGGCGTTCAAACTCTCGACCGCCTCGGCTTCGGTGTCGCTGCAGTTGGCCGAGGGCACGGGGGACGGGAGAGGCGGGGGCCGCCATCTCCGGTTGATGGCGGAGAACCGGGGCCGAGAGCGAGCGGGCGCCTGGGCCCGGGCGAGCCTCGGCTTCGCGGCCCCATACCGGAGCCTGGGCGGGGCGGGGGCGCTTGGGCTGTGGGTCAAGGGGGACGGGAGCGGTGCGCTGCTGAACGTCCAACTGGGCAGCCCGCGCGAGTATCACCGCGCGCTGTCAGACCATTACGTCACGCTCGATTTCACGGGCTGGAGGTACGTCGAACTCCTGATCCGCGAGCGCGATGTCGAGAAGATGACGCGGTACACGTGGCCCTACGGCAGCACCTACGACATCTACCGGAACGCGCTCGACACGGCCCATGTCTCCGAACTGAATATCTATCTCAACGATTTGCCCGCGGGCGGCCGATCGGAGGTCGCGCTCGGACCCATCGTGGCGCTTCCGGTCCAGGGCGCCGTGCTCGAGAATCCCTCGCTCACCATCGGCGGGGAAACGCTCTCGGTACCCCTCGCCATGAAGTCCGGAGATTTTCTGGAACTGGAGGGGGGGCGATGGTCGCACTTCAATGACAGGGGGGATCTCCTGGCGCGCGCTCGGGCGGATGCCGCGGGGCCATGGCCGACATTGCGCGCGGGCGACAATGCGGTCGCGTTCGGTCGCGGGTCACCGAATGGGCGCGGCGGCCGTGCGGAGGTGACGATCAGCGCGCTGGGCGAATCGTTCGGGGCGACCCGCGCGCGCGAGGGGATCGGCTGGGGACACCTCGCCAGAGAATACGAGATGGCGCGGATGATCACGGAACCGGATGGCGTCGACAACTCGTGGGACGTGATGGTGCGGCCGTGCGAGAAGGCGAGGCTGGAGTTTGAGCTCTGCGGCGCCATGGCGTCGCCCGTCCTGACCGTGCGGGGTCGCGCGCTGCGGTTTCCCGTCACACTCCGAATCGGCGACCGGCTGATCTGCCGGGACCAGCGCCATTGGGTCGTCACGGACGCCGGCCGCTCGAGAATCGCGGGGGGCGAACTCGCGGAAGAGCCGCCCGCCCTCGCGGCGGGCCCGAATCGCGTGACGTTCACGTGCCAGTCACCGGACCGCGCCATGGTGAAACTGGTGAAGGCGTACGAGTGAGCCTGCGGACGAGAAGGCTCCCCCTGGATCCTGTTGGGTCCCGCGGTGTCCGGCGGGCCGCTACTCGGAGAGATCGCGGGTGGAGGCGAGTTTCCAGGTGTCTCCGCCGTCCGGGGACATGAGGAGGGTGCGCCTGCGGCCGGGGTGGTCGTTGCGATAGAACCACAGCGTGGACCAGTAGTCGTAGGACAAGAAGAGGCGGCCCCTGCGATCGATCGTGAGGCGATGGTAGAAGACGCTGTACTCGGAGAGGGGAGGGACGATGAGTATCTTGGGTTCCTGCCATGGTCGTCCGGGGGGTTTTCGCTGGTAGGCGAGGGTGGCGTAGGAACTCAGGGGAAAGGGCTCCTTGTTGCGCTGCCACAGGCGGAATGCGGTGTGGAGGGTCCCGTCGGGGCCGCAGACCATGCCGATGTACGTCTGGGGCAGGTCTTCGCCGGTGACCGAGGGCGGCGTCCATCCGGCGCCGGCGTCGTTGGGTTTCAGGGATGCGGCATACGGGAATGGCTTTCCGTGAGTGCCGCCAATCGCGTGGAGGATGCCGCGGTCATCGATCGTGAGGCTCGGGGTGTTATGGATGTCGTTGGCCGGTGGGCCATGGCCGATCAGCGACGCTGGGCCCAGGCGTCCCAGGCCGCGGTCATACGTGGCGACGTAGGCGGGAACGCCGGGCGCCTTCGCCCGCGGGTCGGTGGCCTCGCCCCAGCAGATGTGGGTGCGGTTCCCGCGCGACGCGAGCGTAGCCGGGATTCCGGAGTGCATGGCCAGGCCAATGCCTTGCGTGGAGACCAGGATGGGTGCCCCAAAAGTCATGCGGTCGCCCTGGGCCGCGGGCAGGAGCAATTCGACGTGATGGATGCGACGCCAGAACAGACTGGGGTCTGCGGCGGTCAGCGCGTAGCGGACGATGGGCGGCGGACCGTCGGGAATGTTGTGGCCCGAGAACTGCTCGATGTCATAGCTGGCGGAACCGGCGCGGCCCGGGGGAAGATCCGCGGCGGTGAAATGGGCGCCGCCATCGGAGGAGCGGAGCAGCGCGCGGCGCGACCCCAACGAACCGAGCAGGTACAAATTATTCGCGCGGTCGAAGGCGATCTTCGTGCCCACGGGGGCAAAGGCCTGCGGTTTGGAGCCCGGGTCGCCGGGGTCTGACGGGGCGTTGATGGGAAGGCGCGCCCATCCCGATGCACCCGCGGTCGCCAGGCCGCCGCCATCGAGCGTGAATGGGCGATTCTTGGCATCGAAATACATCTCCGCATCGCGGGGAAAATCGGGGATGTGGCCGAACTGCTCGTTCTCGTGCTCGAAAGGCCGAAGCACGATCGGCATGACCAGCGGGCGCGTCGCCGGGGCTTCCCCCGCGCGGACGGTGACGGTCGCGAACGTGGACAGGGAGGCATCCCCCTCGGGCGTGGCGCGCACGTGGCAGATCCGTTCCTGGCCCTCGGGCGGCGCCGGGAACGACAGCCGTATCTCGGCAGATTTCTTGGGTCCGAGGGTCACGCCGTTGGTCGAGAGGGCGGCCGGCCATGGTTCGCCGGGAAACTCCACGGCCAGGTCGATGCGCCGCGCGCGGGTGGCCGCATTGTGCGCCCGAAGGGCGACGTCGCCGCGCGCGCCCGCGGCGAGATATATGAGCCGGCGGTACGGCGTGAGAAGGCCGTGGTTCTCGAGGAGCGCAAACCACGAGGACGGGTCGGGCGTCCAACAGGCCATGTCGGGGAACGCGTCGTCCTTCTCCCAGCGGGTCAAGCCATCGACATGGACGGTGGATTCCCCGGGAGGCAGCCGCATGCGCCACGGCCCATGGCCGCGCGGGGTGGTTGCGGCGATTTGCGCCCTCGCCCCGCCATCCCGGATCGGCACATCGGCGACCTGGTTGCCGCTCGCATCGAGCAGCCCGACGGTCCCGCCGCGCCCGACGTGCTCGACCTCGAAGTCGAAATCCTGTGGGCGCGGCAGAAAGCACACGGTGGCGTCCCCGTCGGGATTGAAGACGACGAGGGGTTCCTGGTGGCGCTCGTCCCTGTGGCCTCGGGCCGTCTCGATGACGTAGCGCGGGCAGCTCGCGCGAAACCCCCAAACCGCGGTCTCGCCGTAGCGATCGCCAGAGATGGTGATCATCAGGCCATATATGCCCCGGTGCTTCGCCTTCGCGGTGAGCCGGGCGCTCTGCGCGGGACCCATGCCGCCGCCTCGGGGGCGACCGTCGTCGGGAATCCGGGCCTGGGCCAACACCGTTCGGTCGGGGCCGAAGAGGATGGCGACGAGTTCCGAGGGAGCATCGCGCCGATTGCGGTCGCGTTTGGTCACCTCGATCTCCAGGGGGCCGGGTTCGGCGAGGAAGTAGGCGCCACCCGATCCGCCAAAGAGCGGCGGTTGATCGGCGGGCGCGTGGGTTAAGAGAGAAAGTGTGATGGCCGCGGCGAGGGCGGGGGTGGCCACGCGTGTCAAACCCATGGAGAAAGGTTGAGGCCTTCGCCTATGCTTGAGCCAGGGGCGGGAACGTGACGCGGAACGTCGTGCCCGATTCGGGCGTTGATGTGAAATCGACGGTGCCCCTGAGGTAGTGCTCGCCGAGGAGTTTCATGCTGTAGGTGCCCAGGCCGCGACCCTCGCCCTTCGTGGAGAACGAGCGCTTGAATAGCTGCAACTGCACGTGGCGGGGCATGTGGCCCGTGTTGTGGACGC
>JADLBR010000016.1 GCA_020847615.1 Verrucomicrobiia bacterium | reverse complement strand
CCTTTCGCGTCGCATCTAACGGTTCCTTCCCCGCCGCATCGTTGCGCCCCAGCGCCAGCACGACCCACTTGAGATCGGGCACCTGCATCACCACCGGAACGCGCCGCGCACCCACCTCCGCCGTATCCCCGGGCGCGGCGGCCGACCGGACCCGATACCGCAGATTCTCTTTCCTGATGTCACGCAGCAGGATCGCGGGAAACATCTCGTGCGGCTGCAACCCATAGCCGGCCGCCAGTTCGTCACCCATCACCACGATCTCGCCCAGTTCCTGCGGCACCACGGCCTGCCCCGCGACCCGTCCCCCGAACCCCAGCCCCAGTAGCGCCGCCAGCAGCCAGCGCCCCGCCCACGGCCGAGCACCCCGCACTGACCACCCGCGAATTTCGGTCTGCACCATGCCCCATTCTGCGGCCAACCGCCCGCGTTTCAAGACCGCTCGCGACCCCTCCCCAGCGCGAACGGCGCGTACAGCACCCCGAAGAGGCACAGCGCCAGAACTTCGGACGAGAGGATGTACCATGGCCACGGCCCCATGTGATCCAGGAGCGATGCGCCCGCGGGCTTCCGGCTCAGGTAACCGTAGTTCGCCCCGAAGACCAGGTTCGTGAGCATCGCGCTCACCACATAGACCTGGAGCCAGACGAACGCCCGCCACACCGAACCCCTCCGCGGCGACATCCCCTCCCCGAGGGTCAAGAATATCACCGCGACCACCAACCCACAGTGCGAGATGAAAAAAGTGAAAAAGAAGGGATGCGGAAATCCGTACGGCAAATCCGGGGTCAATATCGCCTGAAATGTGCCCGCCAGACCCCAGTAGTACGCCAGTTCGTAGGGCGCCTGCCATCGCCCGATCAACGCGATCACCACGCAAGCCCAGCCCCAATCGCACAGGTGCATCGGCAGGCTCGCCTGCGCCGAGAGCCCGAAATCTGCCCACGACAGTCCCAGCCCCGCGAGCTTGCCCGCCACCAGGATCCCCGCCAACAGCCACCCGATGCGCCGCCGGCGCCCTCCCGATCGATCCCCCCTGGCCAACCATACCAGGATCGCCGCGGCCCCGCACATCACACCGAGCACGCCGACGTGCGCCGGCCCAAAGAGCACGAACTCCCGTCCCATCACCCCGCCTCAGATCTCGATGCGCAGCCCATCCCACGCCGGCGCCACCCTCGGCGGCAGCTCGCGCGACAGGCGCGCGTGATCGATCTTGTGCGTCATGTGCGTGAAATATGTCTGATTCGCCCCGATGTCTCGCGCGATCTCAAGCGCCTCCGGGATCGACAGGTGCGTCGGGTGCGGCTCGGGCCTCAGGGCATCGATGACCAGCACGTCCGCGCCCTTGGCGCACGCCCTGGCCTCGGGGCTCACGTCATGGCAATCGGTGAAATATGCCACGCGCTTGCCCGTGCCCCGCTCCAAAAACACCAGCCCCAGCACCTCGATCTCACCGTGGGGTAACGGAAAACTGCGCACGGTCCCGCAAGGCAACTCGAGGTGCGGCGGCATCAGCTCCGGCTTGAACGCCGGATAGCCCCTGTACTTAGGCCTGTCCCCTATCGCGTAGGGAAACATCTCACGGACGCGCCCGACCCCCTCCTCCGAGGAATACACGGGCAGGGCCCTCCCGTCCCTGAGGTCACAGAAACGCCGCAGGTCATCCATGCCGGCGATGTGGTCCGAATGCCCGTGCGTCAGGATGAAGTAATCTATGCCGGGCACCCGATTCCACACGCACTGCAGGCGAAATTCCGGGGCCGCATCGACCTGTATCCGCGCCCCACCCATCGCCACGTGCACGCTCGTGCGCGTCCGCCAGTTCTTCGGATCCGCGAGGTCGCACTCGTGCGCGTCGAACGCGATCACGGGCACGCCCTGCGACGTCCCGGTGCCCAGGAAGATCAGTTCCACGCGGCCTCCCGGTCGCCCGCCTCTCCCCCGCGCTTGAGCTGGAAGAATGACTGCATCAACTGCCTGCACTCATCCTCGAGCACTCCCCCGGTCACGATCGGATGATGGTTGAACGTGGCCACCGCATGCAGCGCGACCGCCCCCCCGCAACAGCCCATCTTCGGGTCGCCCATGGCAAAGACCACGCGCGCGATCCTCGCCATCACCGCCGCGCCCGCGCACATCGGGCACGGCTCCTTGGTCACATAGAGCGCGGCACCCGACAGGCGCCAGTCGCCCAGCGCCTCGGCCGCCTGGGTCACCGCCAGCAGCTCCGCGTGCGCCGTCGGATCTCTCAGAGAGATGGTCTGGTTGTGCGCCGCGCCGATCACCACGCCGTCCATCGCGATCACCGCGCCGACCGGCACCTCGTCGGCCCGCCACGCGTCGACCGCAAGGTTGTACGCCAGCCACATGAAGTACGCGTCATCCCGCACCAGCTCGGACGGGAACCGCTTCTCGAATGGACACCCCTGCCCCGCCATCGCACCCGGGCCCCTACGCCCCCGCCCCGCCACCCCGCGCGGCAAGACCCTTCAAGTACCCATAGCTGTAGATGCCCGTCGAGTGGCCATCGCTGAACTTGAACTGCACCGCATACCCCCCGACCGCCTGCCACCCCACGACCGTCACGCCCGAAAAGTCTTTCCCGGGGGTCCCCCCATGCACACGTCCCAGCAGATCCGGCTCGCCCTTGTTCTCGGCGCTCGGCGACGCCGCGCGCAGGACATCCATCGGATAGTAATCCTCCGTCCCATCCGACCAGCGAATGGCCACCTCGCGACCCGCGAGCGCAATCTTCTCGGGAACTGGCGCCGACATCCCGCAAACCGTAGCCCCCCATCGCCCCCCAATCAACCCTGTCCCGCGCCAGGGCGATCACACCTCTCGGGACGGCATCCCCGGATATGCCTTGGATCTCGTCGCCCGGCTCGATAGACTCACGCAGGACTGTTATGACCGACGCCCTCCCGCTCCGCCGTCGCCCGCGCCGCCTTCGCGCCTCCGATGGCATCCGCCAACTGGTTCGCGAGACACGGCTCCACCCGTCAAACCTCGTCGCGCCCCTCTTCCTCAAACCCGCCGGCCCTCCGGAGCCCGTGCCCTCGATGCCCCGCGTATTCCGCCGTAATCCAAGCGATCTGCTGGCCGAGTGCCGGGCCCTGGCAAACCTCGGCATCCCGGGGGCCGCCGTATTCCCCTGCATCGATCCGGCGCTGAAGGATGCCCAGGGCACCGAGGCCCTCAACCCCAAAGGATTGCTCCAGACCACGATCACCGACATCAAATCCGCGCTGCCCGACTTCCTCCTTTTCACCGACGTCGCCCTGGACCCTTACACCACACACGGCCACGACGGCGTGCTGGATGTCTCCGGCCACGACGTCGATAACGACCGCACCGTCGCCATCCTCTCCCGAATGGCCGTGGTCCAGGCCGAGGCCGGCGTCGACTTTGTCGCCCCGTCCGATATGATGGATGGTCGCATCGGCGCGATCCGCGAGGCGCTCGATGCGGCCGGACACCACCGCACGGGCATACTGGCCTACTCCGTGAAGTTCGCCTCCTCGTACTACGGCCCCTTCCGCGAGGCGGTTGGCAGCAAGGCCTCCGCCGGCACCGCCCTCCTCGACAAACGCACCTACCAGATGGATCCCGCCAACCCGCGCGAGGCCATGCTCGAGGCGCGCCTCGATGAGGATCAGGGCGCCGATATCCTCATGGTCAAACCCGCCGGCCCCTATCTCGACATCATTGCCCGCCTCCGCCAGCGCACCGAACTGCCTGTCGCCGCCTATCAGGTCTCTGGGGAGTACGCCCAGATCCATGCCGCTGCCCAGCTCGGATGGCTCGATTACGAGCGCGCCCGCGATGAATCCCTCCTCGCCATCCGGCGCGCCGGCGCCGACATGATCCTCACCTACTTCGCCGCAGAGGCCGCCGAGGCCCTGTCCCACTGACCTGAAACTTCAAAGTTGGGGATACTTCGATGTGTGTCACAAAATACACGTCATCAGCATGTTATGCGAATTCCGCCTGAAGGCGGCACTACGAGCCCAAGACCACAGGAATGTTCGTAGTGGTGCCTTTAGGCACTCCTCCACCCACCAGAAGTT
>JADLBR010000015.1 GCA_020847615.1 Verrucomicrobiia bacterium | reverse complement strand
GGATCGCTCCTACTGCTGCAGGGTCATTTCTGCCGTAGGGCGCCGCGCCGCGTCGGATCGGCGGCTGAGGGCGATTGCGGAGCGCATCCGAGAAAAGACAAAAAACCATGACTGACCCCTTTGGTGATCAATCTGGAATTCGATCCTTCAAGGCCCATCAAAAGCAGGAGTGAAGGGAAGACGCGGGATCGCTGAGGGAGGTTGCTTAGCCGCTATGGCCCAGTGGACAAGACCCAATCTCGCCTGTCGGGTTCCAAAGCATCACATCCGGCTGCCACGCATGTGCCATTACAACACCAGCGAGCACCGCGCATGGAAATACGGTCCCGCGCTCGCCGCCTACGTCGCCAGCCAACCCAGCTATTACGCGAAGAACATCGCCGCACACAGTATGGGCAACATCGTCGCCGGCTCGGCGCTCCTGTCCGGCATGTCCATCGACAACTACGCCCTGTTGCAGGCGGCCGTCCCCGCCGGCTGTTACGACGCGGGTGAAGACGTCAACAGCTATGGACCCTTTCCGACCGCCGAAGCGTCCACCCCGACGCCCGATTGGGCCGATGCCCGAGGCTACCGGGCGCGGCTGGCCGGAGTGACCGGCAACCTGGTGAGTAACTGGGGTCAGAGCTTACAATCTACACTCGCGGGCGTCTGGCTTGGCGGCGGCCCTGGCGGCCTCGACATCGCGCGCGATCTGGGTCTTGAGGGCCGGGAGGTCGGGAAAACGCGTCTCTGGGCGGAGGAAGCGGAGGAGCGGGATCTCGAGGCGCTGGCCGTAGAGTTCTCCGGAGAAGCCGATGATGTGGGCCTCGACGCGGATGCCGGCGCCGCCGACGGTGGGGCGGGTGCCGATGTTCAGTGCGACGGGGTGGGTTGCGCCGCCGATCTCGCAGGTGCCGGCGTAGACGCCATCGGGCGGGAGTTTTTCGCCCTCGACGTCGATATTGGCGGTTGGGAAGCCGATCTCCCGCCCGAGCGCCTCGCCGTGGATCACGGGGCCGAAGACGGAGAAGGGCCGCCCGAGGAGGCGGGCGGCCTGCTCGAGGTTGCCGTCGGTGATGGCCTGGCGGACGCGGGTGCTGCTGATGTGGTCGTGGTCCTCGGTGACCGGGGGCAGTTCGAGGACATCGAATCCGTGCTCGTCGCCGAGGTGCTCGAGGAGGGACACGTTGCCGGCGCGCCGATGGCCGAACTCCCAGCGAAAGCCGACGCCGACGAGGCGGAGCGGGCGGCATGCGGCCACGAGGCTCCGGATGAACGCCTCGGGCGGGGTGCGCGAGAACACCTCGTCAAACGTGATGACCAGGACGTGGCGGGTGCCGAGGCGCTCCAGGAGCATCAGCTTGTGGTCGAGAGACGTGAGGATATCGGGGGCGTTGTCGGGGCGCAGGACCTTGAGCGGGTGCGGTTCAAAAGTCACGACCACCGGGAGCGATGAGCGATCGCGGGCCGCTTCCTGCACGGCGCGGATGAGTGCCTGGTGGCCGCGGTGGACGCCGTCGAAGACGCCGATGGCGAGGCAGGCGGGCGCGCCGAGGTCGGACAGTTCCCGGATATCGCGGAGGACTCTCACGGAGTGTGGCATCTCGTTTCGCCCCTACTATCGGGCCGGAAGGGCCATTTCGCCAGAGGAGATCGGCCGCCCCGCGGGCTGCTAGCGCCTCCGCCTTCGGCTCACCTCGGGCAAGCTCACGATGTGGGGCCTGAGTTCCTCGATGGACTCCATCTCCTTGATCCTGTCGATCGTCGCGGCCTCGGCGACGTCGAAGTTGCCGGAGCGGGTGCGCCGGAGTGCCGCGAGGTGCCCGCCGCAGCCGAGCGCCTCGCCGATGTCGTGGCAATAGGTGCGGACGTAGAAGCCCTTGCTGCACTCCACCATGAAGTCGACATCGGGCAGGCGGATCCCGCGCACCTCGTGGCGGTAGACATGGACGGGGCGGGGCTCGCGCTCGATGACCTGTCCCTTGCGCGCCAGCTTGTAGAGGGGCACGCCGCCCTTCTTGAGGGCCGAGACCATGGGGGGCGTCTGCTTGAAGTCGCCGTCGAATCGCGCGAAGGCCGCCCCGATCTGGTCGGCGGTCAGGGGGGGAACCGGTTTTTCCTCGAGGACCTTGCCGTCGGCGTCCTGGGAGTCGGTGGCGATGCCGAGTCGCAGCGTGCCCTCGTAGACCTTGTCCTCGCTCATCAGCAGGTCCTGGATCTTGGTCCCCCGCTCGAGGGTCAAGATCACCAGTCCGGTGGCGAGGGGATCGAGGGTGCCGCAGTGGCCGACCTTCTTGAAGCGGAAGCGCCGGCGGACGAGGTCCACCAGGTCGTGCGAGGTGCAGCCGGATGGCTTGTCGACCATCAGGATGCCGTCCAGAGCATGTTCGCCCGTGTGCATAAACATCTAATTATGCCAGGATCCGCGGCGGCCGGCGATCAAGAAAAACCGCCCTATTCCCCCCTGGGGTGGGACCGCAGGTACTCACGCGTCTCGGCCGCGATGACCCCGGACAGGGCGATCAGGGAGATGAGGTTGGGGATGGCCATGAGGCCATTGGCGATATCGGCGAAGGCCCACACCGCATCGAGGGAAAAGACCGAGCCGCAGAAGACCGCGAGGACCCAGAGCCAGCGATACGGGCGAATGGCGCGCGGCCCAAAGAGGTATTCCGCGGCCCTCTCGCCGTAATAGGCCCAGCCGAGGATCGTCGAGAAAATGAAGGTGAGCAGGCCGACCGTGAGCAGCGCCGGGCCGATGTAGGGCACATCGCCGAAGGCGGCCTGGGTCAACTTGGTGCTCTGGTAGCCCTCCTTCCAGTAGCCGGAAGTCACCAGGGTGAGCCCCGTGACCGCGCAGATGACCACGGTGTCCCAGAACGTGGCCGTGGAGGCGACCATGGCCTGCCGGACGGGGTGGGTCGTCTGCGCGGCGGCCGCGACGATCGGGGCGCTGCCGAGGCCCGATTCGTTGGAGAACAGGCCGCGCGCCACGCCGAAGCGGATGGCCTCCTTCATCGTGACGCCCACGAAAGCGCCCACGGCCGCGTGGCCCGAGAACGCGCTGGAGAGGATGACCGCGATGGCCTCGGGGATATGGGCGGCGTTGCGCCCGAGGACGATCAGGCAGCCGACGAGATAGGCGACCGCCATGAACGGCACGAGCCACGCGCAGACCAGGGCGATCTTCCGGATGCCGCCGAGGATGACGACGCCCGTCAGGGTCGCGAGCACCAGCCCGCAGATGACGCCCGAAGCCGCGACGGCGGTCTTGCCGGCGCCGAATGAGTCCTCCAGCAGGTGGCCGATGTTGGCCGAGATGGAGTTGGCCTGGACCATGTTGCCGATGCCGAATGCGGCGACCGCGGTGAACGCGGCGAACAGTACGGCGAGCCACTTCGCGTTCATGGCGCGCTCCAGGACGTACATCGGTCCGCCGGCCATCGTGCCATCGGGCTTCTGGATGCGGTATTTCACCGAGAGCAGCGCCTCGCCATATTTCGTGGCGATCCCGAAGACGCCTGTGAGCCACATCCAGAAGACGGCCCCGGGGCCGCCGAGGGTGATGGCGGTGGCGACGCCGATGATGTTGCCGGTGCCGACGGTGGCCGCCAGCGCGGTGGAGAGGGCGCCGTAGTGGCTGATGTCGCCCTCCCCCTCCCGCTTTGTCGCGAGCGAGATCCGGATGCCGCGCGGGAGCAGGCGCTGAATGAAGCCGAGACGGAATGTCAGGAAGAGGTGCGTGCCGCAGAGGAGCACCAGGAGGGGCGGGCCCCATATCCAACCGCTGAGCGTGTTAAGGAGTTCCTCGATCTGAAGCCCGAGCGAAGGTTGCATGGTCCGTCAATGTGAAGCGTATGTGCCCCGGGTCAAGGGCTCGGGTGGGGCATTTGGCGCCGAGAATGTGGCAGACCCCGGTGTCTGTCGGGGTTGGCGGCCAAACGCTGGCGCGTTCGGCCGCGGGATGCGATGCGGCAATTTTCGAGTCAGCCGAGTGCCGGGGGTGCCATCGCCTCCTTCTGGTACCACTCCCAGAAGCGCCCGAGGCCCTCGCGGACGGAGACGCGGGGGTTGTATCCGAGCAGGCGGCGCGCCTTGTCGACTTTGGCGAACGTGACCTTGGGTTCGCTGGGCGGGGCGGGTGCCGCGCGGATGATCGCGCTCTTGCCGGTGATCTGCTCGGCGATGCGGACGAACTCGTTCATGTCGATCGGCTCGCCGCGCCCGAGGTTGATGATCTCGTAGCCGAGGGGCCTGTCGATGGCGGCGATCACGCCCTCGATGATGTCGCCCACGAAAGTCCAGTCGCGGCGCATGGAGCCGGCGTCGAAGAGGGTGAACTCCTTGCCGCGGACGAGGCTGTCGGTGACGATGTACGGCATCATGTCGGGCCGGCCCTTGGGGCCATAGACATTGAAGAAGCGCAGGGCCGTGAAGGACATGCCGTGCATGTTGTGGTAGGCGTGGCCCATGACCTCGCCCGCCTTCTTGCTGGCGGGGTACGGGGCGAGCGGGCGGTCGGTGGGATCGGTCTCGACGAACGGGATCTTGTCGGTCTGGCCATAGACCGAGGATGTCGAGGCGAAGATGAAGTGCGGGACCCCGGCCTTGCGCCCTGCCTCCAGGAGGTGGGCGGTGCCGACGATGTTGGCCCGGACGAACAGGGCGGGGTTATCCACCGAATAGCGGACGCTGCCCATGGCGCCGATATGGGCGATCGCGTCGGGTTTCCAGGCGACGCCGTCTTGGGCGATGGCGGCGTCGGAGAAGTCGCCCTCGATCAGGCGAAATCGGGGGTGCGCCAGGAGCGGGGCCACGTTGGCGCGCTTGCGCGCCGGGCTGTAGTAGTCGTTGAAATTGTCGAGGCCCACGACCTCGTCGCCGCGGGCGAGCAGCGCCTCCGACAGGGTGCTGCCAATGAATCCGGCGGCGCCGGTCACCAGGATCTTCAAGTTTGCTTCTCCGGGGGTTTTCGCGTAGGCGCCTTCATGGCGCCCTCCGATCCCCGCATCGTCCGCGAAAGGGGACGAAAGGTCAAATGGCAAAGGCGGGGCGCCGTCGGGAGGACCGGATGTTGAGGAACAGGGTGCGGCTGAAGCGGCGTGGTGCGCGCGTGGAGCTGGATGTGGCGGGGGCGAGTTTCAGCTCCTGGCACCCCCGCCTGCTGATGACGGGGCTGGCGTGGGACGCGATCACCGCGGGCAGCCTGCTGCGGCCCGGGGGACCGCCCGCGACGGTGCTCATGCTGGGGCTTGGCGGCGGCACGGTGGCCCGTCAGCTGGCGGCGACGTCGCCCTGCACGCGCGTGACGGCGGTGGAGCTTGACGAGGGCGTGGTCGCGATGGCGCGGGAGCACATGGGGCTGGATCGGCTGGGTGTCGAGGCGGTCATCGGCGACGCCTACGAATTCGTCGAGCGCGACCGGAGGCGATTCGATGTGGTGATCGATGACCTGTACGTGACGGGGAGGGAGGATGTGTGGCGGCCCCGTCCGCCGGACGGGGGGTTGCTGGCGCAGTATCGCCGGCGGCTGGCGCCGGGCGGGCTGGTGCTGGTCAACCTCGTCATCGGTCCCGGGCATCGGCGGATACAGGGGATGGTCAGGCAAGCGATGGGCGCGGCGTTCCGCGACGTGCGCTCGGTCCGCCCGCCGCTGGGGCTCAACGAGATCCTGGTGGGAGGGGACGGGGTGCTGGGCCGCGGGACGCTGCGGGAATTCGGGGCGCGGCTGGTTGAGCCGGAGGACCGGCGGCTCTGGGATCGGATCCGCGTCCGGCGCCTGGGTTGAGGCGGGGCGAAAGCGGTGCGGGGACGCACCGCACTCCAAGGCGCTGCGTGCGAAATGGAGCGGCCATCCCGCGATTCCACCGTCGCCTGGGGCGCGCGTGCGCCTCTTGCGCGAGGATCGGGGCTTGACCGGGCTGGCCGGCGGACCCAGTCTGCGATGACGACAAGGGGTTGGATGCCGATGATCGCGCGTCGGAGGCTGGTATTCGTCCGGTTGCTCGCCGCCCTGAGCTTGATGGGGCCGTGGTGGGGCGCTCCCGCCGATGCCGAGGACCGAAAGCCCAACATCATCATCATATTGGCGGATGATCTGGGCCACGCGGACGTGGGGTTCAACGGGTGCGGGGACATCAAGACCCCGGCGCTGGATGCGATCGCGATCGGCGGGGCGCGGTGCACGCAGGCATACGCGTGCCATCCGGTGGGGGGGCCGTCGCGCGCGGGGATACTGACGGGCGTCTATCCGCAGAAGTTTGGATTCGAATACAACCCAAAGTTCGATCGCTCGAACGCGCGGTACGGGCTCCCGTCCGACCAGAAGACGCTGGCCGATCTCCTGAAGTCGGGAGGCTATGGGACGGCGGCATTCGGCAAATGGCATCTGGGGGCGGCGCCCGAGCTGCAGCCGGGGAGGCGCGGGTTCGATGCCTTCTATGGTTTTCTGGGGGCGACGCACCATTTTTTCAAGTTCGACGGGCCGCCGGACGACGAGCTGACGTCGCCCCTCGAGGGCAACGTGGAACCGGTGAAGGCGGGGCCCCTGCTCGGGAAACTGACCCAGGCGACCACCCGGTTCATCAGGCAGAACGCGCAGCGGCCCTTTTTCATCTATCTGGCGTACAATGTGCCGAGGCGGCCATTCCAGCCCCGCAAGGAGGACAAGGAGGCGATGGCGCACATCGCCGACGGGGCGCGGCGCGACTATGCGGCCATGATACGGGGCATGGACTGGAGCGTGGGCCAGGTCTTGGACAAGCTGAGGGAGCTGGGACTTGAGCGGGACACGCTGATATTTTTCACGGGGGACAATGGCGCGCCCGGCAATCCCTCGTCGAGCGGGGCGAGCAATGCGCCGCTGTCGGGGGGGAAAGGGGAACTCAGAGAGGGGGGCATCAGGGTGCCCTTCGCCGCGAGGTGGCCCGCGAAGATCCCGGCGGGAGTGACCTACCAGTATCCGGTCTCGTGCCTGGATATTTTCGCGACCGCGGTCGCGGCGGCGGGGGTGGCGTTGCCGCAGGGCGCGCATCTGGATGGGGTGGACCTGCTGCCGCACCTTTCGGGGAAGAGGTCGGACCCGCCACACGAGGTGTTGTATTGGCGGGTTGGCGGCGGGAAAGGCTATGCGGTGCGCGCGGGCGGCTACAAGCTCCTGCGGCCTGCCGGGGCGAAGGCCGCGATGATTTTCGATGTCCAGAGCGATCCGGGCGAGGCGGCGGAACTGTTCGACGACCAGCGGCTCAAGGCGCTCCACGCCGTCTACGAGGAGTGGGCATCGCATCTTGCCAATCCGACATGGGAGCCGTGAGCGCATGCGGGCCGGATGGCCAGCGGGGCGCTGGATGGACAACCTCCGCGCGTGCGTTAAGGGTATCCCGATGGGCGACGTGACCGGACAGGAGGAGTGTGAGCTGGACGCGGCACCGCGCGTGCCCACGCCCTTCGTGCTGGTGATCTTCGGGGCCTCGGGCGACCTGACGGCGCGCAAGCTGGTGCCGGCGATGTTCAACCTGTTTCGCGAGAGGAGGCTGCCGGAGGTTTTCTGGATCGTGGGGTTCGCGAGGCGCGGCAAGAGCGATGGCGAGTTTCGCGCCGAGATGCGGGAGGGGGCGGAGAGATTCTCCAGGTCCAGGCCGATCAATCCCAACGAGTGGGCCGCGTTCGAGACGCGGCTGACGTACCACACGGGGGCGTTCGACGACGGGGCCGCCTACGCATCGCTCGCGGAACGGCTCCGGGGCCTGCCCGGTGCGGACCGGATCGCCGGGCATTATCTCTTCTATCTGGCGACGTCGCCGGAGTATTTCGCCGGGGTGCCGCGGCGTCTGGCCGGGGCGGGGCTGCTGGGGGATCGCGCGCGGCAGAAGGTCGTCGTGGAGAAACCTTTCGGGGTGGATGGGGGAAGCGCGGCTCGGTTGAGCGAGGCGATACACGGGGCGACCGACGAGCGGTCCGTGTATCGCATCGACCACTATCTCGGCAAGGAGACGGTGCAGAACCTGCTGTACTTCCGTTTCGCCAATTCGGTCTACGAGCCCCTGTGGAACAGGCGCTACGTCGATCACGTGCAGATCACGGTGGCGGAGACGGAGGGCGTGGGCACGCGCGGCGGGTACTACGATGGCGCCGGGGCGCTCCGGGACATGGTGCAGAACCACCTGATGCAGCTGCTGGCGCTGACGGCGATGGAGCCGCCGGCCTCGCTCGACGCGGAATCGCTGCGCGACGAAAAGGTCAAGGTGCTGCGATCGATCCCGTCTTTTCGCGAGGAAGAGCTGGGGCGGCACGTGGTGCGCGGCCAATACGCGGGCTATCGCGGCGAGCCGCGGGTGGGGGCGGGATCGCGCACCGAGACGTATGTCGCGGCGCGGCTCATGATCGACAACTGGCGCTGGTCCGAGGTGCCGTTCCTGCTGCGGACCGGGAAGATGCTGCAGCGGCGCACGAGCGAGATCGCGGTGGTGTTTCGGCGTCCCCCGAGCGTGCTGTTCCAGGCGCGCTGCGGGCCATCGCTGGCGAGGAACGTGATGACCCTGCGGCTGCAGCCCGACGAGGGCATCCATCTCCGCTTCAACACCAAGAAACCGGGCCAGGGCGTGATCAAGCCGGTGGACATGGATTTCAGCTACGCGGGGCGTTTCGGCTCGTATACGCCCGAGGCCTACGAGAGGCTGTTGTCCGACGCGCTCAATGGCGACAGCACGCTTTTCACCCGGGATGACGAGGTGCGGGAGGCGTGGCGGCTGATCGATTCGATCCAGGGCCAGTGGGATGGGTTGCCGGTCCATGAGTACGCGAGGCGGGGCTGGGGTCCGGAGGCGGCGGATGCGCTGCCCGGTGAAAGGAGCTACCGGTGGGTCACGGAGTGATCGCCGCGATCCTGCTGCTCGCGTCGTGGGCCGCGGCGCTCCCCGGCGCCGATGGGTCGGCCGAGGCCTTCGAGAAGGCCCGCCGGCAGGCGGAGGAGGCGGCCAAGCGGGGCGGGCCGCGGCAGGCCCCGGCCCGTTTCCCGCCCAAGGAGGCGCTCGGGCTCGCGGCATCGCCCGAGGGGGCGCTGGCGCTCTGGGGGCGCTTTTCGCCCGTCTTGCGCGAGCGCATGATGCGGGCCGACAAGACAGTCACCGTTATGGTCATGACCCCGCTCAACGGCGCGGACCTATCGGCATCGCGGGCCAGGACCGGTGCGCAGCGGGGCGTGGCATTGGCGCAGATCCAGGCCGCGTGCGCGACGTTTCTGTCAACGCCGGGGGTGCCTCTGACGGCGGGCGAGCGCGACCTGTTGGCGGCCTACGCCGCGAAGGTGGGCGAGGCGCGGCAACCGGCCCAGGCGTCGCGATGAATGAAGATTCGGATCCTCGCGTGGGGCTTGGGGCCGGGCGGGTCAGGATGCGGCGGCAGGGGATCCGGGCCCCTCGCCGCGCAGGGTCTTGAGGCGGAGCTGGCCGCAGGCGGCATCGATGTCGGAGCCTTTCTCGCGGCGCACCGTGGCGGGGACCCGGCGATCACTGAGGACCTTGGCGAAGGCGGCGACCCGGGCGGCCGGTGGCGGTCGGAAACGGAGGCCCTGGACGGCGTTGTAGGGGATGAGGTTGACCCGGGCCCGGAGGCGGCGGGCGAGTTCGGCGAGCAGCCGTGCCTGGGCGGGGTCGTCGTTGATGCCCTCGATGAGGATGTACTCAAAGGTGAGGGAGCGGTGTTTTTTCGCGCGATACAGAGCGCAGGCCTCGATGAGCTCGGCGATGGGATGGCGCCTGTTGATGGGCATGATGCGGTCGCGCACCTCGTCGGTGGCGCCGTGCAGCGAAATCGCCAGGCGGATCTGGCGGGGGTCTTCGGCGAGGCGCAGGATGCCCGGCACCAGGCCGCTGGTGGAGATGGTGATGTGGCGCGCGCCGATGCCGAGGCCCCAGGGCGCATTGATGATCTCGATGGCGCGCGAGACGGCGTCGTAATTGGCGAGCGGCTCGCCCATGCCCATGAAGACAAGGTTGTTCACGCGCGATCCCGACTCGGTCTCCGCGGCCATGACCTGCGCGACGATTTCGCCGGGCGAGAGGTTGCGGCGGAAACCGTCCAGCCCGCTGGCGCAGAACCGGCAGCCATAGGCGCAGCCGACCTGGGTGGAGACGCACAGCGTGAGGCGGTCGGAGGGCTCCCCATAGAGCGCCGGGGAGGCGGGGATCAGGACCGACTCGACCAGCGCGCCGTCGTTGAGGCGCCACAGGAATTTGCGGGTGGTGTCGGCCGAGCCCTGCGATCGGGCGAGCCCCAGCGCCCCGAGCGTGAAACGGGAGGCGAGCTCCGCGCGCCAGGCGGCCGGGAGCGTGGTCATCTGATCGAATGAGGAGACCCGTTTCTTGAAGACCCATTCCGCGATCTGGCGGCGCCTGAAGGCGGGGGCATCGGGGAGCGGGTACTCCCCGGGGAGGAGGTCCAGGAAGAGGGGAGTCATCCGGCGCCCTTGCCGGTGAGCACGATGGGGATGGTGCGCAGGAGGATGCCGATGTCGAGCCAGAGCGACCAGTTGTCGATGTATTCCAGGTCGAGCCGGACCCAGTCCTCGAAGTTGGTGACGGCATTGCGCCCGCTGATCTGCCACAGGCAGGTGAGGCCCGGTTTCATGCTGAGGCGGCGGCGATGCGCGAGGTCGGCGAAATTCTCCGTCTCGTAGACGGGCAGGGGGCGCGGGCCGACGAGGCTCATCTCGCCGCGCAGGACGTTCCAGAGCTGGGGCAGCTCATCGAGCGACGTGCGGCGCAGGAGGCGGCCCAGCGGCGTGACGCGGGGATCGGTCGAGAGCTTGAAGACGGGGCCGGACATCTGGTTGAAGGGCTCGAGCTCGGCCTTCTGCATCTCGGCATCGGAGACCATGGAGCGGAACTTGAGCATCGTGAAGGGCCGCCCGTGGAGGCCGCTGCGCCGCTGGCGGAACAGGACCGGCCCCGGCGAGGTCAGGCGGATGGCCACGGCGATGGCGGCGAAGAGCGGGGCGCCGAGGATGAGGAGCGCGAGCGCGCCGGCCCTGTCGATGACGGCCTTGCAGAGCAGCTGCCAGGAGGCGGCGGGGGTGCTGCGGACGACGAGGGTGGGGGTGCCGAGCAGGTCGTCGAAGGAGGCCTTGGCCACGGACGTCTTGTAGAAATCCGCGAGCAGCCAGACCTCGATGCCCTCGATCTCGCAGGCGCGAATGAGCTGGGCGAGGCGGTCGTAGGGGATGCCCTCGCCGCTGACGATGACCCGCTGGATGCTGCGCTCGTGGAGCGCCGCGGCGAATTCGGGGAGGCCGGCGACGGCGAGGTCGAACTCGTGGATGTCGGCCAGCGAGCCATCGGGTTCGGAGCGGATGCGGCGGGCGAGCTCGGACGAGCGGGCCCCCGCGGCGGCGATCAGGATGGGCTCGCGTCCGCCGGGGCGGCTGGCCTTTCGCCTCTGCTGCCAGCGGTGGAGATGGACGCGGGCGATCAGCGCGGCGGTTGAGAAGACGGTGAAGAGGATGAGGACCATGCGGCTCAGGACGAGGCGCCGGAGGGTGAGGGTGAGCGCGAGCAGGAGCATGATGCCGAGCATGCTGCGGGCGGCGGGCCAGAGCTTCGATGACCAGGAGACGCGGTAGAAGCCGTTCGCCTCGAGGAGGAGGGGCGCGGCCAGCAGGATGATGACCCACTGCCACGCGAACTCGGTGAACGGGTCGATGGTCGGCAAGAGGTGCCCGTTCGGGAGCGCGGGCAGGATGCTGTGCCGGAAGAGGTGCGCGAACCACAGCATGAACCCCACGAGGATCACGTCGATCACGCGGAGAGCCAGGACCCTGTACTCGCGGTGCTGGCGTAACATGGGCGCCAAAATTATCACAGAGGGGTGCCGTTGCGAGCGCGGATTTTTTGCCGTCGCGACGCGGGCGCCTTCGGCCCGCGAACCGTGCGGCCGGGGCGGGTTTTCGGGTTGAGGGGTTTGGGGACTGGCCTAGGATGAGGGATGCGCCGGGCTCATCGGAACAGGATCGGATACTTTGGGTTGCCCGGCAGTTTCACGCACGAGGTGGCCCAGCGTTCCTACGCCAGGGACGAGCTGCTGCCCTTTCACCAGATGGCCTCGGGATTCGAGCAGCTCCGGGCCGCCGAGATGGACCGGATCGTGGTGCCGTTCGAGAATTCGGTGGGCGGGGCGGTCCCGGACACCCTGGACCAACTGATCCTGCTGGAGAACTGGGAGAGCGTTTTCACGATCGTGGGGCAGATGGTCTACGCGATCGAGCTCTGCCTGATGAGCCGGGCGGGGCCCGGGCACATCCGGCGGATCTACTCGCACTTCGTGCCCCTGCAGGTGGTGCGCGGCTGGCTGGAGCGGGAGTACCCCGCCGCGGAGACGATCGTGGTGGGCAGCACGTCGGCCGCCGCCGAGCAGGCCGCCGAGGATGAGGCGGGCGCGGCGGTGGGCAACGCGGCGGCGGCGGGGGTCTACGGCCTGAGGCTCGTGGCGCGCAATCTGGTGCCGCCGTCGATCAACGTGACGCGGTTTCTCGAGATTGGGCTGGCGGGGGGCCGGCGGGCGGGGAGGCGCGGGGGTCCCGAGCGGGCGATGGTGCACCTCCGCCTGGCGAACAGGCCCGGTGCCCTGGCCGACGTGCTGATGGCGCTGAAGCGGAAGCGCGTGAACATGACCCAGCTGCTCTCGCGCCCCGTGCAGGGGCAACTGGGGCAGTACCAGTTCCTGGTGGAGATGGATGTGCCCGCGGGGATGCGCGCGATGGACGGGGTCTGGCGCGCGCTGGGCAAGAAGACATCTTTCCTCCACGTGCTGGGCCAGTACCCCGTGCGCTGGATCGGCCGTCGCGTGGCCGGTTAGATGACCCCGGGACGGGCGACATGGCAAAGAAGGTCCTAGTCAGCGGGTGTTTCGATCTGCTGCACAGCGGGCACATCGCATTTTTTCAGGAGGCGGCCCGCTTTGGCGAGCTGCACGTGGCGCTGGGTTCGGACAGGACCATCCACGAGCTCAAGGGCCGGGTGCCGGTGACCAACGAGCGAGAGCGGCTGTTCATGGTGAGGTCGATCGCGACCGTGAAGGACGCCTTCGTGTCGACCGGATCGGGGATGTTGGATTTCGAGGTCGAGATGCGCGGGCTCCGGCCCGACTATCTGGTGGTCAACGAGGAGGGCAATACCCCCGAGAAGGAGCGGCTCTGCCGGGAGCTCGGCGTCGAATATGTGGTGCTGCGGCGGGAGCCCGAGGCCGGGATGGAGGCGCGCTCGACCACGGCGCTCCGCAAGATCGAGGAGATGCCGTACCGCATCGACCTGTGCGGCGGATGGCTGGACCAGCCGTTTGTCTCTCGCCATTCGGGCGGGGCGGTCGTGACGCTCTCGCTGGAGCCGACGATCGAATTCAACGAGCGCAGCGGTATGGCGAGCAGCACGCGGCGCGCGGCGATCGACCTGTGGGGCCCGCGGCTTCCGGCCGGCGATCCCGAGAGACTCGCCAAGCTGCTGTTCGCCTGGGACAACCCGCCGGGGACGGAGGAGGTGTCGGGGTCGCAGGACGCCATCGGCATCGTCTTCGCGGGCCTGGCCCGGTCGACCTACCGGGGTCGCTATTGGCCCGAGACCATCGAGCGCAACCTGGACGAGGGCGCGCTCCGATTCGTGGAGGGGGCGCTGAATTTTGTGCCCCTGGGGCCGCGGAGGGCGAATTTCCGGGTGCTGGACGACACGCGGATCGACGCGAACGGGGCGGGGCGGCTCGCGGGCGCGGCGGATCGCTGCTGGGAGGCGATCCGGGATCGGGATATCGGCTCGTTCGGCCGGGCGATCCGCGATGGTTTTGAGGCGCAGGTCGCCATGTTCCCGCACATGGTGAACGCGACCATTTTCGAACTGATCGAGAGGCACCGCGAGTCGGTGGCGGGATGGAAGGTTTCGGGGGCCGGGGGCGGCGGCTATCTGGTGCTCGTGACGGAGGAGCCCGTGGCCAAGGCCGTGCGGGTGACGGCGAGGCGCGCGGCCTAGCAGCCTGTCGGACTTT
>JADLBR010000014.1 GCA_020847615.1 Verrucomicrobiia bacterium | reverse complement strand
GGTAGAAGTCCGGCTCGTCCGTGAACACCCCCGGCACGTGCGTGTGCCCCACGAAGCAGTGCCTCTCCACCCGGTCGAAGATCTGCGCCATCTTCGCCGGCGCCGTCACCACGTCATCCGGAAAAATGTACTCATTAATCGGCCGTCGCGGCGAAGCGTGCAGCCACTGCGCGTTCTCGAACCGATGCCGGACCTTGAGGTTCCCGAGGAACTGCCACCGCCGGTTCCGCGCCTCCGCGTCCGTCTCCCGCTCGAGCTCCTGCCGCGTCCAGAACGCCGCCGACTCCGCGCTGGTGTTGAAGCTCGTCGGCTCGTACATCACCGCGAAGTCGTGGTTGCCCATCAGCGCCCACACGCACTTCTGCATCACCAGGTCCAGGCACTCGCGCGGGTTCGGCCCATACCCGATCATGTCCCCCAGGCACACGATGGTCGAGATCCCCCGCCCGTCGATGTCCGCCAGCACGGTCTGGAGCGCGTCAACGTTCCCGTGAATGTCCGAGATGATCGCGATGGCCATGCGAACGTCCTAGTCACCCGCCGGGGGTCCACACGCGTTCCGCCTTGCGGGACGCAACATCATACGTCCCCCCGCAGGCCTCCGCTTGGCCTCGACTGCTGACTCGGTCAGACGCGACCCCTAGTCCCTTTGTTGAGCAAGCAAAGTCTTCGCCTCGGCAAGATCAATCTTTGCTTTGTGGCCATGCTTCTCTAGCAGATGCAGAAGCTCTCCGCCGCTGAGCAGTACGAGTGGTTTTCCCTTGGCGAACTCATATGCGTCAGGACCATACTCCGAAGTGCACACGAGAATGCCTTTGTTCGCTCCCTCGTTCATCACCGTTCCATACAAGTCTCTGACCGCTGAGACACCCACGGTGTTGGTGTATCGCTTGGCTTGTATAACGATCTTCCCCCCACGGAGAGGATCGGGATCAAACACCACGGCATCGACGCCCCCATCTCGACTTGCCCGAGTGACTTTTACCTCGCCTCCCGCCTGCGAGAATTCTTTTTCGAACAACTCGCGGATAAGGTGTTCAAAATCCTCCCAGTCCATCGCGGCCAGGTTGGTCCCCTCTGAAACGCTCTCCACCACTGCACGGCCCTCCACGAAACGATGATCGTCCCGGTTGATCCTCAACACAGGCGGAACTGGGGCCAGGTGGTGAAGTTTTGAGCTTCCTACGCCCTTGAGTTTCTTGAAGCAAGCCCTCGGCTCAACCGCGCCAAGATTGATCCCCAAGAACTCCTGCTTTTCTGCTTGTAGCGAGAGAATGCACGGGCGGATGGCTTGACCCGTAGCCTGATCGATCGTTGAGATATAGCCGTTGAACACAATGCTACGGAGGGCATCAATCACATCCGCCTCGAATAATTCGTGGATCGAACGTAGCGCGATCTGATAGAGCAGATTGTCGTAAAGTCGGTTCATCTCCGAATCGGAACAGTTTTTCTCAACGAAGTCATCCTTGGATTGAACGTAAGAAACCTCTTTTACAGTAGGCAATGACTCGAGTGGGGGTAGGTCATAATCAACAATGAGCGTCTTGTTGGCCGGGAGATAATCGACGTCGAACGACTGGGGGAAGTAATCGGGATATTGCGAGCGTGACAAGACCAAATCACAGTAATCGACGATTGCCTCCGAATCCGCAGCGGCATACCTGCGCTTCTTTTCCTCGATGGCTGCATTTGTTCGTTCGCATTGTGCCAGATACTCCTGGCGTCTTTGCCTCCAGCTGATCAGTGATTCATCGTGCTGTCGCTGCCGCTCGCTGATCGCATGGTTGTACTCCCTTACCTGGTTGTTGTACCGCTCCACGCCGTCTTTCCAACTCTGTACAGCAGATTTGTATCGCTGCTGCGCCTCACGTTCTTTTGCCGCTCGCCTGCCAGGCAGCAGATGGTCCAGAAAACCAAGCCGGGGGATGAAATCAACCGCGAGAGGTTGTTCTCCTACCGTTGGTGGAGCGGGCTTGGTTGGGGGTTGGGGCATGGCCGGCTCTGGCTTAGGGAAATCGTCTTGCTTCTTCAGCAATTCCCAGTCAACAGCATCGTTGACCTTCAGAGTTTGGGCCAAAATATGATCAAGAAGCTCTAATGCGGCTTTGGCTTCCTCCGTCCGTTCTGCCGCCAGCCGCCTCTTTTCTTGAACATCGGCTGCTTGTTCGAGTCGATGTCTTTTTTGATGGATCGCGTCCTGCTGTTTCTCCCAAGCCTGATCCCATTGATGCATCTTCGCTTTGGCTTTTTGAGTGACAATCTGAGCATCATCACCGCGGATATGCTGAAACTTATTTAACCCTTCGTGCTGAACTGTCACTTCGTATCGTCGCAGCCCTCGTGAGGTATAGCCGACAATCATCTGCCCGAGCTGACTGCGCATCTCTATGCCCCTATGTCATGTCCGGTGCAAACACGCCGTGTGTGACGCTTGTAAGTGACGGATCAATGTGCGATCCAGTTCAGATCTAATGCAACACGCTAATGATCGCAGCAATTTAATTTATTTTTGTGACTTCCACAAATGCTCGTAAACCCCCAGGATCCCCCGCGCCTCCGCCTCCACCGACCACCGCTCCACCACGTTCTGCCGGCACGCCTCGGCCATCCCCGCCAGCCGCGCCGGGTCCGCCATCAGCCGGTCCAGCGCCGCCGCCAGCGCGCCCACGTCCCCGCAATCGACCAGCGCCCCCGTCACCCCCTCCTCGATCACCCGCGGGTACGCCCCCGTCCGGCTGGCCACCACCGGCACCCCGCACGCCATCGCCTCCAGCGGCGTCAGTCCAAATCCTTCATACCTAGCCGGCGCCACGCACAGCGACATCGCCGCGTGAAACCCCGGCATCTTGTCGAAACTCATCTCCCCCAGCCACGCGAACCGCTCGGTCAGCCCCGCCATGTCGATCTTCTTCCTCAGCTCCTGCTCAAACGCCTCGTGCTTGCCCTTGGCCAGCCCCACGATGCACGCCGTGAACCCCGGATGCTTCGGCAGCACCCGGATCATCGCCTCGACGAAAAGGTCCGTCCCCTTCTCCGGCCGGACGCGCCCGACGATCCCCACGCCATACTCTCCGGGCACGCCCAACGCCCGCAGCGCCGCCCGCCGATCCATCACAGGCACGAACCGCCGGCAGTCCACCCCGTGCTGGATCACCGCCACGACCTTATCGACGAATGTCGCCGCCTGATCGCTCGTCGCGATCACCGCGTCCATTCGCTTGAGCAGCTGCCGTGGGAACCACGAGTGCCGCCGGATCGCCGCCGAGGTCATCACCAGCTTGAGCCGGCAGCGAAACAGATGCTTGAAGATCAACCCCCAGAGCATCTCGTTGTTCCGCCGGGCATGCCAGATCCGAAATGCCCGCCCACCGCCCGGCACGCTCCGGCACAACCGCAGCGCCTCGCCCAGCGTGTACCGCCGCAGCCCCGCCAGCTCCCGCGTCGCCACCAGTGCCACCGGCTCATGCTCGTTCAGATACGGCGCCACCGTCCGGATCGTCGCCCCCACGCCGGTGATCCGCCGATGAAGATCCGTGATGATCAGGTTCGGCGCCCCGCGCCCGTCAACCGGTTGCTTGCCTGGCTCATTGGTCATAGACGATCCCATTGCAGGCCCGACGATGTGCTCCGCCGCCCGACCACCGCCGCGCACCGGACGCCCGCATGATAGAGCCATCCCCCGCCGCCGACACCCCCAGCCCCGGGCCCAGCCATTTTTTTCCTCTCATCGGACACGGTAGATTGACCAGCTGATCCCACCATCTACGCCGGGCCAATCCCATGCCCACCATCGACTTCGTCAACGCCGAGCTCCGCAACGACTACCCCACCGCCTACGCCCCCCAGGGCTACAAGCTCAAGGATTTCTCCATCATCCGCGACCCCGCCACCACATCCGGGGGCGGAAGCGGCTCCGCGGCGGACCGCTCCGCCGACCTCTTCCACGTCTATTACATCAAGACCCCCCAGGCCGTCCCCAACGACTACGTCCTGGGCCTCGAGAACATGATCGGCCACGCCACCACACCCGACTTCCTCCACTGGCAGGACCACGACCCCGTCCTGATTAGCCTTCAACTGAGCTGGGAGTCCCGCTGCGTCATCGCCCCCTACGTCCTGCGCCACGGCAGCGAATGGTGGATGTTCTACACCGGCACCAACGATCATCGCTCACGCCTGGGCATCGCCACCTCGACCGATCTCTTCCACTGGACCCGCCACCCCGTCAACCCCGTCTACGACCCCTCCTGCCTGCCCTTTGCCGCCCCCCACGGCGGCGGCTGTCGCGATCCCCACGTCGCCCAATTCGGCGACACGTATTACCTCTACTACACCATCGACGGCCACGACAACACCGCCTGCGTCGGCGTCGCCACCTCCAAGGACCTGCTCGACTGGCGCGACGCCGGCCGCGCCCTGGTCAGCCCCCGCCGCAGCGGCAGCGGCAAGCACGCCACGAGCGCCGAGTCCTCCGCCGTCCATGAGATCGACGGCCGCTACCTCATGACCGTCAAGCACT
>JADLBR010000013.1 GCA_020847615.1 Verrucomicrobiia bacterium | reverse complement strand
TGCGCGAGGGAGATGTTTTCCGGGCGGGGAACGGCCGGATCGAGCTGTCCGGCCGATTGGGCGACGGGAATCTGGTGCGGCGCGTCACGCTCGACGGCGCGGACCGGGTGTTCGGCCAGTACAACGCGCTGCTGCAGACGGTCGATGCGGGCGGCCAGAACCGCTGGACCGACGCGTCCGCGGTCAAAGCGGTCCAGGGCTCCGTGACGGGCGGCGTGGCGGTCGTGGAGATCACGGGTGCGGCTGCGCGCGGGCAGGAGGCATTCGAGGTGACGCACCGGCTGTGGCTGGCGCCCGGGGCACCGTGGTTCGTCGGCGAGATCGTGTGCGTGAAGAACGCGGGGCGGGCGCCGCTGCGGCTCAAGGGCCTGTTCTTCCGGCTATACAGTGAGTTCCGAGATGTGCCGCAGGCGCTGCCGCCGAACCTGTGGGGCATGCCGGTCGCGGACTGCTGGCTGGATGGTGCGAGCGGCCGCTTCTTCGGGGCCGTGGCCGCCAGGGCCTCCGATATCCGGATCGATTTCTGGCTGGACGAGGCGACGAAGGCGCAGCATCCGGATGCGCGCTGGGAGCCGGATGAAACCGTCGTTGCCCCGGGCGCGACGTTCGCGCCCGCCGATCCTGTTTATGTGCTCTGCGTGGCGGGCGCGGGCGGTTCCGCGGGATGGATCGACACGGCGCAGGAGTTGCGGAAGGCCCTGGAATAGGGATGCGTGCCCGCCATGGTGACTGGTCGTCTCCGTGCCGAGTCGCCTTCCGCGTGCGGCGGATGGCGATGCAGCCCAACGCTTGGCGAGGACGTTCCCCGCGCAGGTTGCGTCAATGACGACCTTCGCGACGACCGCCCGGCTCCCGGTCCTCGGCCCAATGTGGTGTTTCGATAACTTGTGCGCTACACCCTGCGCATGCGGACATCGAGGATTTTGAACGCGTTTCGCGATTGCCTCTCGCTGCTGGTCCTTCTGTTTCACGCTGCCGCCTCCGGGCAGTGCCTGTCGCTCGACGGCCCATGGATGTTTCTCCGCGGCGCCGAAGAGGTCGCGCCCGGCGCGGATGCGAAATGGGAGACGGTCAGCGTGCCGCATCTGGTCGAACAGGTTGGCTCGAAGCCTTTCATGTGGTACCGGCGCGCTGTTCGGATCCCTGACGAGTGGAAGGGCCGTCACACGTTCCTTCGCTTCGAGGGGGTGAAGTTTGTCAGCGAGGTGTATGTGGACGGTCGCAGGGTCGGCGGCCACACGGGCGGGTTTGAACCATGGGAGGTCGACCTGACCGCCGCCTGTCGGCCTGGCCAGGAGCACGAACTGGTCCTTCGCGTCCAGGACTGCACGGGCCTGATCGACCAGGAGATCGATCGGACCAAACTCGAGCCGGGGATGCGTTTCGTGTCGCTGGCCCAGGACTCTCTCATGGCGCCTGTCGGGTCGCAGTATTCGCGGGCCGGAATCTGGCAGGCGGCGTCGCTGCTGGCGCGGGGAGATGTGTACGCCGAGGACATTTTCGTACGCACGTCGGTCCGCAAGCACGAGATGGCCGTGGATGTGACGTTGCGCAATCTGGGCCACCAGGCGCAAAAAGCCCGACTATCAGCAGCGGTCGAAGGCGGGCCGGAGATGGGTGCGCAGGAAGTCACGCTGTCCGCCAACGAAAGCAGGGTAGTGACTCTCGGGCAGGCATGGGCGGAGCCGCGACTGTGGGGCCCGGAAGACCCGCACCTGTACCAGTTGGTCACCCGGGTTGAGGTGGGCGGTGACGAGGCGGATCGCGTGGCGACGCGTTTCGGCTTCCGCGAGTTTTGGACGGACGGCCCGGACCTGGTCCTCAACGGCACCCCCATGAAGTTCCTGGCCACTGCCGGACACCCCCGAGGCGCGGTCGAGCCCGCCGCGGCCAAGGCCGAGGCGGCCGACTTCTACCACAGGATCCGCGAGGCCGGCTGCGTGGCGATGCGCCTCCACGCGAATATCTGGCCGCGCCAGTGGTACGAGGCGGCCGACGAGCTGGGCATGCCGTTGATCATGGAGTCGGCCCTGTTTTGCTGGTCGGACAGCTACGCGTTGAGCAAGGAGGCGTTCTGGCAGAACTACTACGGCCATCTGCGGGCCATTGTCCGTTCCCACCGCAATCATCCGTCGATCGTGATGACGAGCCTCGAGAACGAAATCCTGCACTGCCGCGGCGACCGCGTGCCGGAAACCGAACGCCGCCTGGCCGAGGCGGGACGCATCGTGAGGGGCTTGGACCCTACGCGGCCGATCATGTACGACGCCGACGCCGACCCGGAAGGCGTGGCCGACGTGGTCAATCTCCACTATCCGGAGGACTTCAATCGCCAGAACCTGTGGCCCGACGCGGGCTATTGGCTGGAATCGGGGATTGAGGTTGCGGGCTGGCCCCGCAAGTTTTGGTCGTGGGACCGCAAGAAGCCGCTGTATTTCGGCGAGTTCCTGCACCTGCAGCACTTCAATGAGGCCGACCCGTACAGCGTGCTGCTGGGCGACGACGCCTACTTGGGCCATGCCGGGGCGATGGCTCGCGCCAAGGCCCTGGCTTGGGAGATGCAGATCCAGGCCTATCGCGCCTGCGGCGTGTCCGGAATGGTGCCCTGGACGCTCACCGAAACCGGCCCATTCCCTTCGGACGACAACCCGCGCTACCTGGCGGTCAAGCGCGCTTACCAGAAGAATGCCGCCTT
>JADLBR010000012.1 GCA_020847615.1 Verrucomicrobiia bacterium | reverse complement strand
GGGCGATGTACCGGGGCCGGATGCTGATCTGGCGCGTGGTCCAGGTCGGCCCGCTGCGGCGCGTCCCCGAGCGCTGCGACGCGTACTACGGCGAGGCGCGGAAACTGCTCGAGGAGGCGCGGCGCGCCTTCCCCGACAACCGCGTGATCCGGATGTACCTGGGCGAACCCATCCCTTGGCCGAGCCCTTTCGAGCCCGATCCGGCGGCACCCGAGTGGGCCAACCTCCAGCGCGAGGGATTGGAGAAACTCGCCGACGTCATCCACTGGTGGGCCGAAGAGCGGCAGCTGGAGGACGGGCAATTCGGCGGCGGCTGGGGCGACGATGTCGAGATGTGGCGCTGGTGGACGCCCATCCTGATCGGCTTTCAGGATCCCGTGGCCGAGGCGGCCCAGGAGAAGATCTCCAACGGCATTTTCGCGCAGCCCCATCTCAAGGACGGCTTCACCTCGCGCGTCACCGATGTCGAGCACTCGAACGAGGACACCACCGACACGATCCTGCCGATGATGCACCTCGAGCCCGACGACCCCCTGTGGCGCGCGAGGGCCACGCGGCTCGCCGACCTGATGCGCGACCGCTGGACCGGGCGCAACAAGCGCGGCTTCCTCCACTTCCGCTCCATCTACTTCAGCGTCGACACCGTCGATGAATCCCCCTCCCACGCATTCGACACCGCCTACCACGCGTCCATCGTCCAGCCCGCGCTCCTGTGCTGGCAGCGCACCGCCGACCCCGGGCTCGGTTCGCTGTTCGCGGATTGGCTCAAGGGATGGGTCGACGCGACGGCGCGCGAGGACAACGGCAAGCCTTCCGGCGTGCTTCCATCGACGATCCGTTGGCCCGACGGCGGGATCGGATTTGCCGGAAAACCGTGGTGGGAGCCGTTCCCCCTGTCCCACAACGACGCGCTCTACAACTGGCCCGGCGCCTCGGGCCTCATGACCTCGGCCCTCCTCCTCGCGTTCCACATGACGGGCGACGCGAGCTACCTGCAGCCGATCCGCTCGATGGCCGCCATCCGCGCGAGGCACCGGCACGACCCCGGCGAACCCAAGGGCTCCGCCCCGTGGTGCGCGCGGCAGATGCGCGGATTCCTCTCCGACACGCTCGCGAAATACAGGGTCCTCACCGGCGACGACCAGTTCGACGAGCTCCTCGCCGCCGACGCCTCGGGATACATGAAGTTCCGCCTCGGGGGCGATGCCAAGCCGCTCATCTCGGACCTGCGGCGCAACGCGGAGGCATTCCGGTCCAACCGCGAGGCTTTCACCAGCGAGATGCGATGGACCGACCGCGTCATGGGCTTCTCAAGCTACTACCTCGAGTGGCTCGGCAAGTCGGCGCCGCCCTCGCCATTCCCATATGCCCTGTACGCCTCGGCCACCGGCGACCCGGGCACCCCGCTGCTCTTCCCCATGAACGCCGTCCGCTGGCTCACGCCGCCCCGCGAGATCGCCGCCCTCGTCACCGCCAGCGGCCCCGCGCACTTCGCCGCCGAACTGTTCCATTTCGGCAAGGCCCCGCGCGAGATGGCCGCCGAGATATATATCCTGCGCGGCGGCGCCTACGAAATGACCCTCGCCCCGGCAGGCGGCGGAGAACCCTGGCTCAGGAAAGCGGTCCGCGTCTCCGGGCCGCGCACCCGCGTCTCCCTCCAGTTGCCCCCGGGCAAGCTGGCATCCCTCTCCCTGCGGCCAGCCGCGGACCCGCCGCGCTGAAAATCCTGTTGATCGAGGGCCCCCGCGCCCTACAACTTATAAGTTGGCAATCGTGCCGATCGATTAGGGGAAGGAGACAACCATGCACCATGTGTTTCGTGCCGTCGCGCGATCATTCGTATTCGCTGCCCTCGCGACCGTCTGCTTTTCGTCGGAGGCGGCCCAGGCCAAGTTGCCAAGGCTGAGGATCGCGGGTGTCGTCCGCGATCGGGACAAGAAATTCACGGGGACTGACTACGACAACGCGGAGCAGCATCTTGTTTTCAGGATCAAGGTCGCCAACGAGGACTTTCAGGATCACGTCGGCCTGAAACTCAAATTCATCGTGATCGGCGAGTGCTTCCACCACGAGCACAAGAACGGCACCCTGTTCACCGTGCTCAGGAGCTACGAGCTGCCGTTCGACATCCCGAAATCCGGCACCGCGGAACTCGTGACTCCAGCCTACGTCACGGGCTTCGACACGACGGACGCGAAATGGGGCGCGCGGTACTACGCGCACGCGATCGTCGTCCGGGACAAGGACGGCACCGTCTGTCTCCAGGACAGCAGCAAGGCCTCCTGGATCAAGGATTACCCCACGGTGGAGGGCCTCGAGCCGAAAAAGGTCTGGGACAAGAATTTCAAGCCCGTCGAGGTGGATATCTTCTACCGCGACAAAGATCCCGCGTGACCGGGCAGCGGGCCCACCCTCCGGCCTTGCCGCCCCGCGGGGCATCGGTATGATCGCCGCCATCAACCCCAGGAGGTTCCCCGTGCGACTGACGCCACTCCCGCTGATCACCACCCTGCTGTGCGCGGCGCATTGCGCCGCATCCGCCACGACGATCTGGTGCGAGGCCGAGCTGTTCCAGGATCGCGGCGGCTGGCTGCACGACGCGCAATTCATCGACCAGATGGGGTCGCCCTTCCTCATGGCCTACGGCCTGGAGGGACCGTGCCGCGACGCCTCCACAAAGGCCGAGGTGCCCAGGGACGGGAAATATCGTCTTTGGGTCAGGAGCCGGGATTGGCTCCCCGAGTTCAGCCCCGGCCGATTCCACGTGCTCCTGGCCGGAAAGCCCGTCGCGAAAATTTTCGGGGAGGGGAAAGGGAAAGGCTGGGTCTGGGAGGACGGCGGCCTGCACGACCTGAAGGCGGGAACCGTCGAGATCGGCCTGCGCGACATGACGGGCCACTATGGCCGGTGTGACGCGATCGTGCTGACGGACGAGGAGGGCTATCGTCCCCCCGACGATATCGCCGCTCTTGCGGAGGAACGCATCGCGCGGGGTGGCGTCAGCCGCGAGATCAAGACCGAGGGGCCTTTTGACACCGTGGTCGTCGGGGGCGGGCTCGCGGGCACCTTTGCCGCCGTGGCCTCGGCGCGCCTCGGCTGCAAGACCGCGCTGATCCAGAACCGCCCCGTCCTCGGCGGCAACACCAGCGACGAGATCCTCGTCGAACCGCAGGGCGACACGACCCGCGAGCCGCTCGACCCGCGGGAGGGCGGTATCATCGAGGAGATACGGGGTCCCGCCGAAGAGTACTCGGAGCGCATGCTGGCGCTGTGCCAGCGCGAGCCCAACCTCGCCCTCTTCCTCGACACCCACGCGACGGGCGTCGAGAAGGCCGACCCCAGGCGCATCGCCGCCGTCTCCGCCCTGTGCACCACCACCAAGCAGCGCCTCCGGTTTCCGGGCCGCATCGTCATCGACTGCACCGGCGACGGCGCGATCGGCGTCTGGGCCGGGGCCGAGTGGCGCCACGGGCGCGAACCCCGCTCCATGTACAACGAGACGCGCGCCCCCGAGGTCGGCGACGAGCGCACCATGGGCGGCACCCTCCGCTACGCCACCGAGAAGGCCGACGAGCCCGTCGCCTTCCGCGGGCCGGACTGGGCGCACCGCTTCCTCCGCTGCGAGGACTTCAACACCGGGCGCCACCCGAAGCTCGAGTTCGGGGGCTGGCAGTGGGTGATCGAGTACGGCGGGCAGCGCAACACCTACACCGAGGCCGAGGAGATCCGCGACGAGCTGCTGCGCATCATCTGGGGCATGTGGGACCACGCGAAGAACCACTGCGAGAAACTCGCCAACGAGTCCCCCCTCTATCGGCTCACGTGGGTCAGCCACGTCGTCGGCAAGCGCGAGTCCCGCCGCATCATCGGGGATTACGTGATGACCGAGCACGACATCGCCAAACAGACCCTTTTCCCCGACCGGGTCTCCTACGCCGGCTGGGGCATCGACATCCACCCCCCGGGCGGATTCTATGACACCGAGCCGCCCGCCACATTCTCCCACAAGGTCAAATTCTCCGTACCCTTCCGCAGCCTGTATTCGAAAGACATCGACAATCTCATGATGGCGGGCCGCTGCATCTCGGTCAGCCACGCCGCGCTGGGCGCGACGCGCGTCATGATCACCTGCGGCCTCCAGGGCCAGGCGGTCGGCACCGCGGCCGCCTTGTGCTCTAGGCTCGAGGCCATGCCCCGCGCCATCGGGCAGAAACACATCGCCGCCGTCCAGCAGCAGCTGCTCAAGGATGGCTGCTACATCATCGACATGCCCAACGAGGACCCCCGCGACCTCGCGCGAACGGCCCGGGCCAGCGCCTCCAGCGTCTCGCCGCCCATCAAGATCGAGCGGCCCAAGGAAAACGTCCACACCTTCACGTGCGACCGCGCCGTCGCTTTCAAAGTCGACAAGAATCGCATCGGGACCATCGCGCTCTTCCTTCACTCGGAGAACACCGCGCCCACCCCGACGCGCCTGACGCTGCGCCCCGCCTCCGGGGCGTCCGATTTCAGCGGCACCGCGGATCTCGCGTCGGCGGAGGCCACCGTCCCCCCGCGCAGCAAGGGCTGGGTCACCTTCAATATCAACGCCGACGTCAAACCCGGCTATTACTACGCGTGGCTGCCCAAGAGAGCCGGCCTCGCCTGGGCGCTGACCGACGAGTTCGTCCCAGACACCGCCCGCGCCTACGGGTCGGCCAAGGAGGGATGGCACCCCTCGGGCGAAACCTATGCCTTCAAGATCGACGCGGCCGTCGCGCCCGCCGTCGCCGATTCGCTGGAGGCCGCGCCGCCCCCGCCCGCCGACATGTTCGCGCCATCCAACGCCATCAATGGGTTTGCGCGGGCCATCCGGGGCACCCCCAACTCGTGGCGCCCCGACCCCAAGGCCGCGGCACCCCACTGGCTGGAACTCGATTTCGGCAAGGCGGTCACCTTCGATGTCGCCCACGTCAGTTTCCAGACAAAGGAACTGCGCGCCAACGGCTTCCGCCTCGAGGCCTCGCGCGGCGAAACCTGGGAATCCCTCGCCGAAATTCGCGGCAACGCCGAACGCCGCCGCGTCATCACATTCCCACCGGCCACCGCCCACAAGCTCCGCCTCGTCATCCTCGACACCGAACCCAACATGGGCGTCTGCGAGATCCGCGTCTACGACGAGCGAAACGGTCGCTGACTCGAAAATAGCCGCATCGCTTCCCGTAGCCGAACGCGTGAGCGTTTGGCCGCCAGCCGCCCGAGGCAATCGGCTGCCCCGTCCGCGCCGGTGGTGCCCGGCGACCCCCGCATGTCCGGTTTTGCAAATTCCCGAAACTGGGCTAAGGGGTCGGTTAACCAATTGACTGGGTCCGATCGTTTGGATCGCGCCCCGTTCGGAGGAGAATAGGTCGCCATGGCTAAGGAACTCGCATTCGCGCTCATCAACCCATACACATTGCGCAAGTCCCGGACGGGCGGCGTGATCAGCCGGCTCATCATGCGCACGGGCCTGGACCTGGTCGCCGCGAGGATCTTTTGCCCGAATCAGGAGCTGGCCACCCGGTACGCGACGATGCTGCGGGGCGACGACGACGTGGAACCGGGCACGCGGGACATCTTGGCGGACTACGTGCTGCGGGCCTATTCGCCCGATCCGAAGACGGGGCGCGGCCACCGGGTGATGATGCTGCTCTTCGAGGGCGAGGACGCGATCCGCAAGGTGGCCCACGCCGCGGGGAGCCTGACGCAGTGCATGGGCTCCGGCGAAACCGTGAGGGACACGTACGGCGACTACGTGGTCAACGACCTCGGCCAGCTGATCTACGTCGAGCCCGCCGTCCTCATCGGGCCCACGCGGGCCTCCGTGAAAAGGGCGCTGTCGCTCTGGTGCGAGTTCACCGACAGCTGCGGCGGCCTGGCCGACTTCTCCGGGGACATCTTCGCCGACCCCTCGCGCGTCCAGAAGACACTCGTGCTCATCAAGCCGGACAATTTCCGGTTCCCGAGCAGCAGGCCCGGCAACATCATCGACATCTTCTCGCGGGCCGCGCTGCGCATCATCGGCGTCCAGGTCCACCGCATGAGCGTGGCCGAGGCGCTCGACTTCTACGGCCCCGTCCAGAAGGTCCTCCAGGAAAAATTCCGCGACAAGGCGGCCGATGTCGGGTGCAAGGCACTGGGCGAGGCGCTGGGATTCGCGCTCCCGCCCCAGATCCACGACCTGCTCTCCGAGAAACTCGGCCCCCTCTACGGCGACATCCAGTTCTACCGCATCGTGCAGTTCATGACCGGCCTCTGGGTGCCCGATATCAAGAAGGCGGATTACGCCAACGAGGGCGGGCAGCGCTGCCTCGCGATCGTCTACAAGGGCGAGGATGCCGTCAGCAAGATCCGCAGCATCCTCGGCCCGACCGACCCGACCAAGGCCGAGCCCGGATCCGTCCGGCGTGAGTACGGCCAGGACATCATGGTCAATGCGGCCCATGCCTCCGATTCGCCCGAGAACGCCGAGCGCGAAATGAACATCCTGAAATTGGGACGGGACAAGATCCGGCAGTGGTACGAGAAGCACTACGCCTGATTCGAAAATTGCCGCATCGCTTCCCGAAGCCGAACGCGTCAGCGTTTGGCGGCCAATGCCTCACGGCTTCGGCTACACTTTCTGCGCCGGTGGTGCCCCGTGCTACGGTGCGGCTATCGCCTCGCCCTGTTGGGCGACCCAGCGCTCCAGCGCATCGACGAGCAGGGGGGCCCGCCGCGCGGCGCCCCTGGCCCCCACCTCGGTCGAGACCGAGGGCGTGGGATTCACGTCAAGAACCAGCGGCCCCCCGGGCCGGACCACGAAATCGACCTTGCCGAAATCCATGCCGATCCGGCGCCGGAAATCGCGGACCTCGTCGGGCACGGGCACGGCCTCCCAGCGACGGGGCACGCGATTCGATGCCTTGACGATCGGCTCGGTCGAGAACGAGCACGAGCAGTGCTCGGCATCGCCGAGGAACGTCCACTTGCGCACCGCGTAGAGGCCGTCGCGCTCCTCGGGCTCAAAGGGCTGGACCACGAGGCGCGGATTGCGAAACGCCTGCGGGGGCACGTCGCGCAACGAGGCGTAGACCCGATAGTCGCCCGAACTGAGGCACGGCGTCCAACGCCAGAAGGCGGCCTCCGCCCAGCGGCGCGCCACCGGCGATCGCCGCAGCCGATCCATCATCTCCGCGCAGAGCCGGCGCCCGGGTATCAGCCGGAGCTCGGGCCTGCCGCCGAAATTGAGATCGGCCTTGAGGATGACCGGACCCCCGAACGCGTCGCGCGGCCCCAGGACCCGCCCCCCGAGCGCGCGCTTGGAGATGTCGCGCAACCCGCGATTGAGCACGAGAGGATACCGCGACAGGAATCGATCGTACTCCCGGGGCCGGACGGTCAGGTCCACGTGCGGGATCATGACGTCCGCGGGCGGGCGCCCGCCGACGCCCCGCAGGATCTCGACCGAATGGCCGCGCTCGCGGGCCGCCGACAGCACGAAGTGCAGTAGCCACCTGTCCCCGCGCGAGAAGCGGAGATCCCTGGCATGGATCAGGACCCCAATGCGCATCGCATTCAACGGGCGCCTTCCCCCGGGTGGCGCAAAGCGGCCACCCTGCAGGCGCCCCTGCACTTCTAGGCTTGCCACCGCAACCCGGCTAGCGCAATCGGTCTGGTCTCCATGGAAGAGGACATCCCGCTGCTTCCGTCGGTGCCCCCCCTCGAGGCCATTTACGGGGACCGGGCCTACCTCTGCCCAAAGCTCTCATTCGTGCCCCGCGGATGGAACCGGGGCGACCGCTGGTACGGCGACATGCTGACCGGGCGCTTTGCCACCGCCCCCGGCAACGCGCCGCGCCTGGTCGCCGCCGCCGCGGTGACCCCGTCCGTCGCCCGGTGGTTTGGGCTCGCGGGCCTCCCCCTCCACGAGGATTGCGACCGGTACGCCGATCAGGCGGACCACACCGAGCACCTGCGCGCCGCCATCGCGCGAGGGTTGCGCATCGCCGGCCAATTCCCGCTCCACGAAGACCACTGGGCCTTCCCCCATGCGCTCAACGCCGCGGATCTGCTCATCCGCCTGGCGGACAAGCGCTCGATCTCCGAATTCGTGCCAGAACCCTTCTGCCCGCGCCGGGAAGTCTTCGAGGGACCCGACTTTGTCTCCGGCAAGGTGCGCCCGCCCACGCCCTGCGTCGTGAAGATCTCCAGCCGTTTCGCCGCCACCGCGGGCCGCGGGGTCCAGGTGTGCCTGGCGCCCGAGGACGTGGAGTTCGCGCGGAACGAATTTGGGGCGGCCGAGCGAATCGTCGTCGAAGAGTGGCTGCCCTTCGAGAGGACGTTCTGTTTTCACGGCGCGGCGTACGGGGACGGGCGGGCCGCGCTGCTTGGCGTCACGGAGCAGATCATCGTCCATCGCTCCCGCTATGGCGGAGGATGGTACGGCCCCGGCGTTGATCCGCCCGAAACGGCCTGGCGGGCGGCCCGCGCGGTGCTGCGGCGTATCGCGGCCACGGGACTGCAGAGCATCGTCGGGATCGACCTCGGCGTCTTGCCCGATGGCTCGGTGCGCGCGTTCGACATCAACCCGCGCATCAACGCGTCCACCTCGGGCCTGTGGATGGCGGACTTCCGCCATGAGTTCAGGACGATGCACGGATGCATGCACGCCTGGCGCACCGGCCTGTCCTGGGAACAGGCGTCCGCCCTTATCGAGCCCCAGATCAGGGCCGGCCGCTGGCTGCCCCTCGCCGTCCGCGATCCGGCCCCGACCTTGGCCCAGGGTCCCGGGCCGATGCTGCTGGGCGTCACGCTGGGCCCATCCCGCGCGGAGGCGATCGCCGCCGCGGAGGACCTCCGCGCCCGCCTGGGCGCCGAAGTCCCGTGACGGGCGCCGGTGCCACGACCCCGGGGTGCCGCTTCCCGGATCGACTGGCGCGACGCGTGGATCGTGATATAGAGGGGCCTCGCATGCGCCACTACAACTACCAGCAGCAACTGTTCGACGCCTGGGAGACCGCCGTCAAGGCCTACCGCTCCGGCAAACGCCAGTCCTCCGCATTTTTCTCCGGCGCGCAGCAGAAGTTCATCGCCTCCATCGGCGCCACCCCTCAGGAGTTCTACGACTACGCCGAGGATTTCGTGGATGGCGGCGAGCCCGACTTCACCACCGTCGCGCAGGTCATGGACATCCGCCGCTACTACTTCCTCAAGGTCCAGGGCGGCAGGCGCAGCGCGCTCACGCTCGATCCCGCGACGCTGCCCGCCAAGACCGCGGCCATCGCCGGCATCCCGTGGCTGCCCCGCATCATCCCGAAGGCCAAGGCAAAACTCCGCGGCGAACTGAGCCCCGACATCATGTACGGCTGCGGCGGCGACCGCGGGTTCTTGCGCCAGCACGACATCCACCCCGCCGAGTTCCTCCGCGTCGTCATGGATCACGAGAACGACGACGACGCCATCGTCGCCTGGGTCAAGGCCCGCGCCCAGCGGTAGATCAAGACGTCGCCCATCTGGCCCCCGGTGGGATCGTCCGGAGGGGCCTTGGTTCCCATGTCTGGCGCACGTGGCCACTGATTCTCGAGCCAGTCCCGCCGATCCCGCAAGCGGCTGGTGACGGGCGCGTTGCGCGGCGACCCATGGCCCGTCGGCCTCACCACCCCTCGCGGATGGGACCTTAACATTTTCTCAAACCCTTTGCGGCCCGTCTCAATTGGCGCTGCACCCCGCGATGGCGAAGAGTTGGGCGTGGAGGAAATGGATACATGAATGACGTGATCTACATCCTGATCGTGGCGGGCTTCTTCGTCGCGGGCGCCCTTTACACGCATCTCTGCGGGCGGTTCTGAGGAGAAAATTATGGGAGACATCGTTGTCGGCATCATGGCCCTGCTGCTCTTCGTCTACCTGCTGGTGGCGATGCTGCGGCCGGAGAAATTCTGAGGACCCCACATGCGCTCGACTGACTGGCTGCAACTCGCCCTCTATATCGGGGCGCTCGCGCTGATCACCAAGCCGCTCGGCATCTACCTGACGCACGTCCTAGACGCCCGCGGGACGACCTGGCTCGACCCCGTGATGAAGCCGCTCGAGCGGCTCACGTACCGGCTGATGGGCGTCGTCCCGGAGAAGGAGCAGGATTGGAAGGGATACACGTTCGCCATGCTCCTGTTCAGCCTTGCGGGCTGCCTCTTCACCTACGCGATCCTGCGGCTGCAGCACCTGCTGCCGCTGAACCCCCAGGGCCTCGGTCCCCTGAGTCCGCACCTCGCGTTCAACACCGCGGTGAGCTTCACCACGAACACCAACTGGCAGAGCTACGGCGGCGAGTCCACGATGTCCTATTTCTCCCAGATGGTCGCCCTCACCCTCCACAACTTCGCCTCGGCGGCCACGGGCATCGCCATCGCCGCGGCGCTGGTGCGCGGCATCGCGCGCCAGTCGGCCACGACGCTCGGCAACTTCTGGGTCGATCTCGTGCGCACGACCTACTATCTCCTCCTGCCGATCTGCGTGGTCTTCGCCATCGCGCTCGTCTCGCAGGGGATGATCCAGAACTTCAGCCCCTACACCAAGGCCCGGCTCGTCGAGCCGTACAAGGTCCCCGTCGAAAAGAAGAACGACAAGGGCGAGACCGTGCTCGGCGCCGACGGCAAGCCGGTCATGGAGGAACAGACCATCGACGAGCAGGTCATCGCCCAGGGCCCGATGGCCTCGCAGATCGCGGTGAAGATGCTCGGCACCAACGGCGGCGGCTTCGCCAACGCCAACGCCGCGCAGCCCTTCGAGAACCCGACGCCCCTGTCCAACTTTCTCCAGATGCTGTCGATCTTCGCCATCGGCAGCGCCCTCACCTACTACCTCGGGCGCATGACGGGCAACCAGGGGCACGGCTGGTCGGTCTGGGCCGCCATGATGGCGATCTTCCTCGCCGGTGCACTGGTCTGCTGGTGGGCCGAGGCCTCGGGCAACCCGATCCACCACGGGCTCGGCGTCGCCGCGGCCGACGGCAACATGGAGGGCAAGGAGATCCGATTCGGGATCTTCAACTCCGCGCTCTTCGCGACGATCACCACCGCGGCATCCTGCGGCGCGGTCAATTCCATGCACGACTCCTTCACCGCGCTCGGCGGACTGGTGCCCCTCTTCAACATCGAGCTGGGAGAGATCGTGATCGGCGGCGTCGGCGCGGGCCTGTACGGGATGCTCGTGTTCGTCGTCCTGGCGGTGTTCATCGCCGGGCTGATGGTGGGCCGCACGCCGGAATACCTCGGCAAGAAGATCCAATCCTACGAGGTCAAGATGGCGATGCTGTCGCTGCTGGTACTCAGCCTGTCGATCCTGGGGTTTTCCGCCTGGGCGTCCGCGAGCGAGTGGGGACTCGCGGGCCTCAACAACGTCGGGCCCCACGGGCTCGGCGAGATCCTGTATGCCTTCAGCTCCGCGACGGGCAACAACGGGAGCGCCTTCGCCGGCCTCACCGCCAATACGCCATGGTACAACACCACGCTCGGGCTCGCGATGCTCATCGGGCGCTTCCTGATGATCATCCCGATCATGGCCATCGCCGGCTCGCTCGTGGTCAAGAAGGCGTCGCCACCGGGCGCGGGCACCTTCCCCGTGTCGGGGGTGACTTTCACGGCGCTCCTCGTGGGCACCGTCCTGCTGATTGGCGCCCTGAACTTTTTCCCGGTGCTGGCGCTGGGACCGATCATCGAACACTTCCTGAACGCCCAGGGGACACTCTATTGACCCGCAAGAGGAGACCCAACCCATGACGCGCAAAGCCCCATCCCTGTTTGACGGGAAGATCGTCGGCCCCGCGATCGCCGACTCGTTCCGGAAGCTCCATCCGGCGCACATGATCCGGAACCCGGTCATGTTCGTGACCATGGTCGGCGCGATCCTGACCACCGTGGCCATATTCACCGCGGGGGCCGAGCGCGGCTTCATCGCGCAGCTCGCGCTCTGGCTGTGGTTCACGGTCCTGTTCGCGAATTTCGCCGAGGCCGTGGCCGAGGGCCGCGGCAAGGCCCAGGCCGCCGCGCTGCGCAAGGCGCGCTCCGACACCACCGCGCGGCGCCTGCTGGCCGGCCGCGAGGAGCGCGTCCCCGCAACGCACTTGCGGAAGGGCGACCTCGTGGTCTGCGAGGCAGGAGACGTGATCCCCGCCGACGGGGATGTCGTCGAGGGCATCGCGAGCGTCGACGAGGCCGCCATCACGGGCGAAAGCGCCCCGGTCATCCGAGAGAGCGGTGGCGACCGCAGCGCCGTCACCGGCGGCACGCGCGTCCTGAGCGACCGCATCGTGGTCCGCGTCACGATGGAGGAGGGCCACGGGTTCCTGGATCGCATGATCGCGCTGGTGGAGGGGGCGCGGCGCCAGAAGACCCCCAACGAGATCGCGCTGACCATCCTGCTGGCCGCGCTCACGGTGATCTTCCTCCCCGTCTGCGTCACGCTCAAGCCGTTCGGCGTCTATTCCGGAACCGTCTTTTCGATCCCGGTGCTCACCGCCCTGCTGGTCTGCCTGATCCCCACCACCATCGGCGGCCTGCTCAGCGCCATCGGCATCGCGGGCATGGACCGCGTCATGCAGCGCAACGTCTTGGCCATGAGCGGGCGCGCCGTCGAGGCCGCCGGCGACGTGGACGTCCTGCTCCTGGACAAGACGGGCACCATCACCCTCGGCAATCGCATGGCCACCGAGTTTATCCCGGCCGGCGGCGTCCCGGTCTCGGTCCTGGCGGACGCCGCCCAGCTCGCCTCGCTCGCCGACGAGACGCCCGAGGGCCGGAGCATCGCCGTCCTCGCAAAACAGAAATTCGGCCTCCGCGGGCGCGAGGTCGCCGAGCCACATGCCCAGTTCGTTCCGTTCACCGCGCAGACCCGGATGAGCGGCGTGGATTTCCCCGCGCTCAACGGCAAGCCCGCCCGGAAGATCCGCAAGGGGGCGGCGGATGCCGTGCGCGCGCACGTCGAGTCGCTCGGCGGATCGTTCCCGCAGGACATGGTGCGGGGCGTGGAGGACATCTCCCGCGCCGGGGGGACCCCGCTGGTCGTCGCGGACGGCCGCGACGTGCTGGGGGTCATGCACCTCAAGGACGTGGTCAAGGGCGGGATCAAGGAGCGCTTCTCGCACCTCCGGCGCATGGGCATCCGCACCGTGATGATCACCGGCGACAACCCGCTCACGGCCGCCGCGATCGCGGCCGAGGCCGGCGTGGATGATTTCATGGCCCAGGCCAAGCCCGAGGACAAGCTTGCCCGGATCCGCGAGGAGCAGGCGCGCGGCCACCTGGTCGCCATGACCGGCGACGGCACCAACGACGCCCCGGCGCTTGCCCAGGCCGATGTCGGCGTCGCCATGAATACCGGCACCCAGGCCGCGCGCGAGGCCGGCAACATGGTCGACCTCGACAGCAACCCCACCAAGCTCATCGAGATCGTGGAGATCGGCAAGCAGTTGCTCATGACGCGCGGCGCGCTGACGACCTTCAGCATCGCGAACGACGTCGCCAAGTACTTCGCGATCATCCCCGCGATGCTCATGGCCACGTTCCCGGCCATCGCGCCGCTGAACGTGATGCGCCTGCAGAGCCCCTCGAGCGCGATTCTCAGCGCGGTGATCTTCAACGCGCTCATCATCATCGCGCTGATCCCGCTGGCGCTCCACGGCGTGCGCTACCGGCCCATCGGCGCGCTGGCGGTCCTCCGGCGCAACCTGCTCATCTTCGGCGCGGGCGGCATCATCATCCCCTTCATCGGCATCAAGGCCATCGACATCATCATCGCAACCATCCACCTGGTGTAACCCCATGAGAGATCTCTTCACCGAAATCCGCGGCGCGGCGCTCGCCACGCTGATCCTCGCGGCCGTCTGCTGCGGCGCGTACCCCCTGCTGGTGTTCGGCGTCGCGCAGATCGCCTTTCCGGCCGAGGCCAACGGCAGCCTGATCGTGGCGCCCGACGGATCGGTCCTCGGATCAGCCCTGATGGCCCAGGGATTCACGGGCGACGGCTACTTCCACCCCCGCCCGTCGGCCGCGGGGGCGAACGGCTACGACGCCGCAAGCTCCGGCGGCAGCAACCTCGGCCCGACCTCGAAGAAGCTGGCCGATGCGATCGCCGCACGGGTCGTGGCCTACCGCGCCGAGAACGGTTTGGTCCCGGACGCGGCCGTCCCCGCCGACGCGGTGACGGCCTCGGGCAGCGGCCTGGACCCGCACATCAGCCCGCGAAACGCCGCCCTCCAGGTCCCGCGCGTCGCTGCCGCGCGCGGCATCGCCGAGGACCGCGTCCGCGCCCTGGTCGACAAACACACCGAACCGCCGACCCTCGGGGTGCTCGGGGACGCTGGCGTCAACATGCTGACGCTGAACCTCGCGCTGGATGCGGAGGCACGCGGGAACCCGTGATGGGCGACTCTCTTCATATCCTCGACCTGCTCCTGGCCAGCCTGCTGGCCGGCGGCAACCTGCTGGCGCTGCCGATCTGGTGGTGGCTGCTCGGATCCCCGGTCTTCCGCCTGTGGAAACGGTATCACATGCGGGGAAGAACCATGGTAGACTGAGATGATGGAGGCGGTGGATCGCCCGGACCCGGACGCGCTCTTGGCCGCGCTGAAAGCCGAGGAGGCCCGTCGCTCGCGCGGCAAACTCAAGGTGTTTCTCGGCATGTGCCCGGGCGTGGGCAAGACCTACGCCATGCTCGAGGCCGCCCGCAAGGCCGCCGCCGACGGGAGGCGCGTCACCGTCGGGATCGCCGAGACCCACGGGCGGGCGGAGACGGCCCGGCTGCTGGAGGGACTCGATGTCCTGCCGCGCCGCAAGGTCGAATACCGGGGCACGACGCTCGAGGAGTTCGACCTGGATGCGGCCCTGGCGCGGCGGCCGGAGTTGCTCGTGCTCGACGAGCTCGCGCACTCGAACGCCCCGGGCTCCCGTCACCCCAAGCGCTTCCACGACGCGCTCGAGTTGCTGGCCGCCGGCATCGATATCCTGACCACCCTCAACGTCCAGCACCTTGAGAGCCGCGCCGAGATCGTGCAGCAAATCACCCGCGCCCCCGTGCGCGAGACGGTGCCCGACTCGATCCTCGACGAGGCCGACGATGTCGAACTCGTGGACATCACGCCCACCGAACTCCGGAGGCGGCTCGCCGAGGGCAAGGTCTATCTCGGGGAGCGCGCCGCGACGGCCGCGTCCCACTTCTTCCGGGATGAGAACCTCACCGCGCTGCGCGAGATGGCACTGCGCGCAACGGCCGAGCGGGTGGACGCGCAACTTCGCCAGACCATGCGCACGCGCAACATCGCCGGGCCGTGGAAGAGCGGCGAGCGGCTCATGGTCGCCATCGGCCCCAGCCCTTATTCCGAAAGCCTCGTCCGCTGGACCCGGCGCGCGGCCGCGGCGCGCGACTGCCCCTGGGTCGCCGTCCATGTCGAGACCGACCGGCCTTTGAATGACGCCGCGCGCGCGCGGATCTCCGCGCAACTCACCCTGGCCCGGCAGCTTGGCGCGGAGGTGGTGACGACGACGGGGGACTCCATCCCCGCGGCGCTGCTGCGCGAGGCGCGGGCGCGGAACGTCACCCAGATCATCGTGGGCAAGCCCACGGCGCGCACGCTGTGGAGGATGCGCACCGGACGATCATTGCTCGATGCCCTGCTGCGGGACAGCGGCGACATCGACATCTGCGCCGTGCGACCGATCGCGCCGTCCTCCGGCGGGGGCGGACGGGCGCAGCCGGACGTGCCGAGGGCATGGGAGCAAGGCCGTTCGCGCCAGTGGATCGAGGCCCTCCTGATGCTCGCGGCGACGACTGCCGCCGGTGTGGCCGTGGAGCGGTGGGCGGGTTATCGGGCCGTCTCGTTGATCTATCTGCTCGTCGTGGTGGGTGCCGCGTTCCGCCTTGCCCGCTGGCCGGTCCTCGTGATGGCCGTGGCGAGCGCGCTCCTGTGGAACCTTCTGTTCATCCCGACGCGGTTCACGCTCACGATCGCCCAGCCGGACGACGCCATGATGTGCGGCATGCTCGCGATCATCGCCCTCGCCCTCGGGCACCTCACATCGCGGCTGCGGCGCCGCGAGGCCGCCGAGCGCCAGCGGGAGCGCCGCACGGCCGCCCTGTTCGAGATGACGAACAAGGCGGCGCTCGCGCCCGACATTGCTGAGGGCCTGCGGGCGGCCCTGCGCCAGATCGAGGACCTGTTCCGCGTCCAGACCGCCCTACTGCTCCGCGCGGGGGACCACCGGCTCGCGGAGACCCCTCATGCGGCCAGTTCCTTCCGGCCCGACGAGCGAGAGCACAGCGTCGCCGCTTGGGCATTCGAGAAGAACCTCGCCGCGGGACGCTTCACCGACACGTTGCCAGACTCACCCGCGCTGTGGTTGCCGCTGCGCGCGCGCACGGCGGTCATGGGCGCCATGGGCGTGCTGGCCGCGCCCGAGAGCACCCTGACCCTCGACGAGCGCGATTGGTTGGAGAATTTTGCCCTCCAGATAGGCTCGGTCCTCGAAAAGGACCACTTCATCCAGGCGTTCCGGCGCGCGGAAGTGTCCGAGGCATCTGAGCGCCTGAGAAAGACCCTGCTGGATTCGGTGTCACACGAACTCAAGACCCCGCTCTGGGCGCTGGAGTCCGCCGTGGATGGCATCGGGCGGCAGCCCGCGGAGGCCGAGCGCTTCCTGCCGGAACTGCGCACCGCCCTGCGGCGCCTGTGGCGCACGATCCACAATCTCCTCGACATGAGCCGACTCGAGAGCGGCAGCGTGCGCCCCGTCGCCGGCTGGTGCGACGTGACCGAACTCTGCGACAACGCGCTGGATCTCGCCGGCGATGCCCTCGCCGCGCACGCGCTCGAGGTCGAGATCCCCGGCGGCCTGCCCCTGGTCAAGGCCGATCAGGCCCTCCTCGAGCAGGCGCTGGCCAACCTCCTGCTCAACGCGTCCGCACACACGCCCCCGGGGACCCCCGTCACGCTGCGGGCCGCGGTCGCCGATGGCGCCCTGCACATCGACGTGCTGGACAGGGGCCCCGGCCTGCCCGGGGGCGACCCGGAGGCGCTTTTCGAGAAGTTCCGCCGCGGCGAGGGCGCGCGCGCCGGCGGCACGGGATTGGGGCTCGCCATCGCCCGCGGTTTCCTGCGCGCCCAGGGCGGCGACGTGATCGCCGCCCGAAGGGACGGCGGGGGCGCGGCATTTGGCATCCGCCTGCCCACCCCGACGATGGCAGTCGAGGAGGGGACGTCATGAGCCCGGGCGAGCACGCGCACACGGTCCTCGTCATCGATGACGAGGTGCAGGTGAGGCGGCTGTTGCGCGCCGCGCTCGAGGGCAGCGGCTGGCGCGTCATCGAGGCCGATTGCGGCCAGCTCGGGATCAGCGAGGTCGCGCTGGCCCGGCCCGATGTCGTCATCCTCGACCTCGGCCTGCCGGACATCGACGGCATCGAGGTCCTTCGCCGCATCCGCGAGTGGAGCCGCATCCCGATCCTGATCGCCAGCATACGCGAGCAGACCGAAGAGAAGATCCTCGCCCTCAACGCGGGCGCCGACGACTACGTCACGAAACCGTTCAACAGCGCCGAACTGGTGGCGCGGCTGCAGGCGGTCCTGCGGCGCGGCGACCCGTCGGCCCAAACCCCGGAGTACGCGGGTGGCGGCCTGAGGGTCGATTTTGCGGCGCGGGCCGTGCGCGTCGCCGGGCGGGAGGTCAGGCTCACCCCGATCGAGTACGCGCTGCTGAGGATCCTCGCGCTCAGCGCGGGCAAAGTCGTCACCGCGGCGCACCTGCTGCGCGAGATCTGGGGCCCCGGCGGCCCCGAGCACGACAACTATCTCCGCGTCCACATGACCCATCTCCGCCGCAAGCTCTCAGACGCCGGGTTCGACCGGCGGCGGCTCCGCACCGAGCCCGGCGTCGGCTACCGCCTGTTGGAATGACCGCGAATGGCGATCGCCCCAGGAGTCTGGCTCGAGATCACGCCGCATCATTCATGTGGGAACATCTGGTGGGTCGCGGAGTGCCTGAAGGCACCACTACGAACATTTTCGTGGTCTTGGGCTCGTAGTGCCGCCTTTAGCCTGCATATTTCACGCGCATGCGCGAAATATGCAGGCTCAAAGGAAAACCGCGCTCTGAAAT
>JADLBR010000011.1 GCA_020847615.1 Verrucomicrobiia bacterium | reverse complement strand
GCGGACATCGCGCGCCTGTTGCTGGGGCTGCCCGGCTGGGCGCGCGCGGGGAATAGCATCGCGCGGGAGTTCCGGTTCACGGGCTATCTCCGGACGATCGCGTTCGTGAACGCGGTGGCCTGGATCGCCGAGGCCGAGGGCCATCATCCCGATCTGGAGGTCGGGTACGATCGGTGCCTGGTTCGGATCTCGACGCACGCGATCGGCGGGCTTTCGGAGAACGATTTCATATTGGCGGCGAAGGTCCAGGCGCTGCATGAGGCGGCTCGCGCCCGGACCGAGCCATAGGGCGATCCCGGCGACCGGGGCGCATTGCGCGAGTCGCGCGAAAATGCCTTGCGGGCGTGGCGGTTGGCGATTAAGCGAATGCCATGGACATTCTCGAGGCCATCAGGACGCGGCGGAGCATCAGGAAGTTTGAGGACCGGGCGGTGCCCAGGGAGACGCTGGAGCGGGTGCTGCGGGCGGCGATGGCGGCGCCCTCGGCGAAGGACGAGCAACCGTGGCGGTTTATCGCGGTGACGGACCGCGCGACGGTGCGGAAAGTGGCGGCATTTCACCCTGGCGCGGAGGCCGCGAAGCAGGCGACGGCGGGCGTCCTGGTGTGCCATGATCCCGCGCTGGAGCAGATCGAGGGATATTGGGTGCAGGACCACGCGGCGGCGACCCAGAACATCCTCTTGTCGGCGCACGCGCTGGGCCTCGGGGCCTGCTGGATCGGGGGGCACCCGATCGTGGCGTTCGAGAAGGGTTTCAGGGAGCTGTTCGGCCTCCCGGAATCGCTCGTGCCGGTGGCGTTCGTGGCGATGGGCTATCCCGCCGAAACCCTGCCGGCGCGCGACACGTATCGGGCCGAACGGGTGAGTTGGGTGGGGTGAGGGGACGCATCACTGGCGTCGGGCGGGCCGCCGGCGGGGGGCGGTCGCCGGGGGATCGTGGAGCGCGCGGATCTCCGCGGCCGAGAGGAAGCGCCAATCGCCGGGCTTGAGGGGCCCGAGGTGGAGTGGGCCCAGCTGGATGCGCACCAGGCGTCGCACCTGGTAGCCGGCATACAGGAACATGATCCTGATCTGGCGCTTGAGCCCCTGCCGGAGCTCGACGCGGACGGTGCGGCGACCTGCGGGCCAAATGCCCTCGAATCGGGCGTCCTTGCCCTCGATGCGGATGCCGCGCAGGAGGCGCGGCGCGCCCGAGAAATTGAAAGGGCGGTCGAGGGTCGCCATGTAGATCTTCTGCGCGCCGCGGCCCGGGTGGCTGAGCCGCTGGGCCAGGTCGCCATCGCTGGTCAATAGGAGGAGGCCCTCGCTATCGGCATCCAGGCGCCCGACATGAAAGAGGCGGGAGGGAAGCTGCGGCAGCAGGGAGAAGATCGTGGGCTTGCCGCCCTGCGGCCGGGTGGAGGAGAGGTAGCCCGGGGGCTTGTTGAGGACGATGGTGACGGCGTCCTGGGGGCGTACCGTCTTGCCATCGACCACGACGCGGTCCCCGGGCGCGACGCGCTGGGACAGGTCGGTGGCGGTGGCCCCGGCGACGGTGACGCGGCCCTGGCGGACCAGCTCCTCACAGCCGCGCCGGGACCCCAGCCCGCAGGCCGCCAGATAGCGGTTGAGGCGGATGGGCTGGGCGAGGTCCAAGAGGCTCGTGACTCCCGGTTGCGGGAAACGCGCGCCGGTCAGGCGTTGGGTTTGGTCTTGCGAAGGCCGGTGACGCGGTCGCCCGGTTTCCACTGGCCGCGGGCCTTGAGGATATCCACGCGCTCGAAGCGCTTGAGCACGCTCCGTTTGGAGGCGGTCGCGCCCTTGGGGCGAAGACTTCTGTGTTGTGACATGGCTTGCTCCGGTATAACGTCTCCCCACCTTATGAAACGAATCGCCCTAGGCTTCCTCGTCTGTCTTGTTCCGGCGGGATCGGTGCTGATAGCACGCGATCTGCCAGATGTCAACCGCCAGCAGCTGATTGACGAGTTGGAGAAGATGGAGCACTCGCGGAAGCAGAAGTGGGAACTCGAGATCAAGAAGGTGATCGCGGAGATCGCCGGGGCGGCGCAGTCTCCGGCGGCGGCGGTGAAGCTGTACCAGGACGCGGTGCGGGCGACGCAATTTGCGGGGGCGGACCAGGAGTCGGACAAGTACAAGGCATGGAAGAAGCAGCAAGAGGAGAATCTCGGGGACCCGGATTTCAAGACGGGATTGCAGTTTCGCTTCCGGTACCTGACGATGGTGCTCCAGCTATCGGCGGGCGAGGACGAGGAGAAGATGTTCTCGGAACTCGAGCGGTACGTGAAGGACCTGCTCGCGAACGATGCCCTGATGGGGACCAAGAAGGGGGGCGCCCGGGTGGGGGGAAGGGGCGCGCAGCGCGCTTGGGGCGGGGGTTTTGGGGCCGATGACCCGGTGGTGCAGATGTACCGCCTGGAGCCGTATCTCAAGGGGGCCAAGGGTTGGCCCCAGGCGCCCGCGGCGGTCGACGCGATGGTCGACGGGGTGCTGATGCCAAAGTACCGGGAGAAGAAGGACGCGAAGCTGATGGCCTTCTGGGACGAGCGGATCGAGCGGCAGCGCCTGCGGGTCGACGATGCCGGCCTGGAGATGGGCAAGGATCGCTTCGAGACCGAGGAGTTGCCGCGGCTGCTGTGGAACAGGGCGCAGGACTACCAGAGCCTCGACGAGCCCAACCGCGCGATCTCCGAGATGATGGCCCTGATCCGCCAGAACCCCGGCCACCCGGATTTCGAGAAGTGGATCGGGGAACTGAAGGCCTTGCTTCAGCGGGGCGCCGGGCAGTAGGCGCGGGCGGGGGCCGATCCCGTCCGGCGGCCGCCGGGGGTGAAAATGTAGCCCCTCCGGCCACGGAGGGGCCGCGCGGTCCGGGTCCACGGCCTGGCGGCCGTGGCTACATCTGGAATTTTCAGATATCGAGGTTGCGGACGTTCAGGGCGTTGTCCTCGATGAAGACGCGCCGGGGGGCGACCTCGTCCCCCATGAGGGTCGTGAACATGGTCTCGGCCTCGACCGCGTCCACGACATCGACCCTGAGGAGTTTTCTGTTCTCGGGATCCATGGTGGTCTTGAACAGTTCCTTGGCGTTCATCTCGCCGAGGCCCTTGAAGCGTTGGATCTGGATGCCGCGGCGGCCGTTTTCCAGGATGCGCCGCAGGATCTCGGGGATGGAGTGGAGCGGAGTGGTCCGCTGGTTGTCGCCCTCGCCCTCGATCAGCTCGAACAGCGGTGCCTCCTGTGCGGCGTAGTGTTCGACGGGCAGGCCTTTCTTCTCGAGCTTGTCCAGGAGGGACGCGATGGCTTTGGCCTCGGTCAGGGGGATGTGATAGGCGCGGCGAGAGACTTCGGACCTGGAGCCGGGCGCGGGTTTGCCGTTGCCATTCTCCTCCTCCTCGCCGCCGAAGAGGCGGAGGTCGGCGTTGTCCTGGGCGAATGTCGCCAGCTGCTCGTCGTTGTGGAGGTAGTGGACGGATTCCTCGTTGCCCTCGCGGACGCGGACCATGTGCTGGGGCAGGGCGCGCGTCGTCTTGTCGCGGTTGCCGAGGAATGTCTCGAAGTCGCCGCCGTGGCGCGCGAGGGCGTTCTGGTACTTGTCCATCTGCTCGAGGAGGTCGAGGACCTCGGTGAGCTGGGTCTGCGAGAATTCCCGCTTGTTGGCGAGGTTGCGGAGGCGGATGTCCTCGCTGCCGAGCTGGATGAGGATGCGGTTGAGGGAGGCGTCGTCGTCGACGTACTCCTCGCGCCTGCGGCGGGTGACCTTATAGAGCGGGGGCTGGGCGATGTAGACGTAGCCGCCCTTGATGAGCTGTGGCATCTGCCGGAAGAAGAAGGTGAGGAGGAGCGTGCGGATGTGGGATCCATCGACGTCGGCGTCGGTCATGATGATGACCTTGTGATAGCGGAGGCGGTCCATGTTGAAGGCGCCCTCGCCGTCGCCGTCGCCGATGCCCGTGCCGATCGCCGTGATCATGGTGCGGATCTCGTCGTTGTGGAGGATCTTGTCGAGCCGGGCCTTCTCGACGTTGAGGAGCTTGCCGCGGATCGGGAGGATGGCCTGGAAGCGGCGGTCGCGGCCCTGCTTGGCCGAGCCTCCGGCGGAGTCGCCCTCGACGATGTAGAGTTCGGTGCTGGCGGGGTCGCGGTCGGAGCAGTCGGCGAGTTTGCCGGGGAGGCCGCCGCCGGTGAGGGCGGTCTTGCGGACGGCGTCGCGGGCCTTGCGGGCGGCCTCGCGCGCGCGGGCGGCGGTGAGGCCCTTGTCGACGATCTTTTTGGCGACGGAGGGGTTGGCGTCGAAGCTCTGCATGAGGCCCTCGTAGACGAGGGAGGAGGTGATGCCCTCGACCTCGGGGGAGACCAGTTTGACCTTGGTCTGGGATTCGAACTTGGGGTCGGGGTGCTTGATGGCCAGCACGGCCACCAGGCCCTCGCGGACGTCGTCGCCGGAGATGGCGGGGTCCTTCTCCTTGAGGAGGCTGTTGTTCTTCGCGTACTGGTTGATGGAGCGGGTGAGGGCGGTGCGGAAGCCTGACATGTGGGTGCCGCCGTCGGGGTTGGGGATGGCGTTGGTGAAGCAGAGGAGCTGGTCGCTGAAGGAGTCGTTGTACTGGAGGACGCACTCGACGATGATGTCGTCCTTGGTGCCCTCGATGACGACGGGTTTGGGGTGCAGGACATTCTTGGCCTTGGCGAGCTGTTTGACGAACTCGGTGACGCCGTCCTTGTAGAAGAAGCGCTCCTGGCGGACCTCCTTGTCCTTCTCGACGCGCTCGTCGGTGAGGAGGAGCTCGAGGCCCGGGTTGAGGAAGGCGAGCTCGCGGAGGCGATTGGCGAGGCGGTCGAACTCGAAATTGACGGCGGTGTTGAAGATCTCGGGGTCGGGGTGGAACGTGATGAGGGTACCGGTGGATTTGGACTTTCCGATGATCTCCAGCTTCTTGGTGGTCTTGCCGCGCTCGAAGGCCATGTGGTGGACCTTGCCGTCGCGCGAGACCTCGACCTCGAACCAGTCGGAGAGGGCGTTGACGCACTTGGCGCCTACGCCGTGCAGGCCGCCCGAGTACTTGTAGGCGCCCTGGCCGAACTTGCCGCCGGCGTGAAGGTTGGTGAGGACGAGTTCGACGGCGGGCATCTTGAATTTCGGGTGGGGATCGACCGGGATGCCGCGGCCATTGTCCTCGATGGAGCAGGAGCCGTCGACGCGGAGGGTGACGCGGATGCGGGTGCAGAACCCGGCGAGGTGCTCGTCGATGGAGTTGTCGAGGACCTCGTAGACGCAATGGTGGAGCCCGCGCTCATCGGTGTGGCCGATATACATGCCGGGGCGTTTCCGCACGGCATCGAGGCCTTCGAGTTTGTCGATCTTCGAGGCATCGTATGCGTACGGGTCCGTGCTCGGCGTCGGGGAACTCATCGGAAAATTTTGGCGGCATCGGGAGCTTTGTCGAGAGGATTTGGATTGTTCTTGGGCATGTGGAACCGTTTGCTGGAGAACGTGTTACAGATCAAGGTCCCGCCTGTTCGGCGGCGGGCGAGCGACCGGTGGCGGGAGGGGTGCGGCATCGACCTCCATGGCACAGGAGGGTGGGGGGCAGGGCCCGGGGGCAATCGGGGGGCATGGATGCGAGCGCACCCCCAATTCCCGGGCAGGCGGTATAATACGGACGTATTATCGTGGCCATCAAGCGGCCTTGCGGGTCGCGTGCGGCGCGAGGTTGCCGGTTAAGTGCCCCGGTGATCGGAGGGGCGGGTGAGGCAGGGGATGAGGTCGTGGAGACGCTTGCGGACGTCGGCGGTCTCGAGGAGTTTCTGTCGGGAGTGGACGTCGGAGACCATGGTGGAGCTCACGATGTCGCAGAGGGTGTCCGGGTCATCGAGTTGGCCTAGGAATTCGGAAATCTGGGGAGGCATGCCGGGGATGCTGGTGGCCGTGGCGACGGCGACCTCAAGGACCTTGAGCATGAGGGCCTCGACATCGATGCCGGTGGTATTGACGCTGCGGATGGGTTCGATGCGGGCGCTCCGGTACGGGGATTCCTCGGAGATTTCGCAGATGCGGACGCGGGCCAGGCCCTGGAGGATGAGGTTGGACGTGCCGTCGGGGTTATCGGTGCAGGCGCGGATGAGGCCGAGGCCGCCGACGCGGTGGGGCGAGAGCGGTGCGGAGCCGCAGGTGCAGCGGGCCAGGGCGACGACAAACATGCGGTCGCCCTCGAGGGCATCGCGCAGCATGGCGCGGTACTTCGATTCGAAAATATAGAGGGGGAGCAGCGCCTGGGGAAAGAGGATGGCGTTCGGCAGGGTCATCACCGGGACGATCTGTGGCCAACGCATGCGACATCATAGGCGAAGTCTGTGCCGATGCAAATGGCGGGGCTTCTCAATGGGCGGGGGGATGCTAGCGTGCGCGGAGCGATGAGCGGGTTTCGAGTGGCTGGTTGGGCGATGGCGGTGCTGACGGCGGGGATGGCGGTGGTGGCTTTCCCCCCGCACGCGCAGGAGGGGGCGGGTTGGTTCTGCCTCGTGCCGCTGCTGTGCGCGATGCGGGCCGGATGGGCGGATTGGCGGCACGGGTGGCTGGCGGGGGCGCTGTTCTGGTTTGGGACGATGTGGTGGCTGGCTCACGTGACCGTCGTGGGCATGGTCTTGCTCTGCATCTATCTGGGCGGCTATTGGGCGGCGTGGTGCTGGCTGGTGGGTCGCGCCCACGGGCGGTTCCCCGAGGCGACGACGCGCTCGAACCTGGCGATCGCGCTCGTGGCGGCGGTGGGATGGGTGGGGCTGGACGCCGTGCGGGGCTGGGCGCTGTCGGGGTTTCCGTGGAACGGGCTCGGGGTGAGCCAATTCGAGAACCTCGGGGTGATCCAGATCGCGAGGCTGGGCGGTGTCGAGCTGGTGACATGGCTGGTCGTTTTCGCGAACGCGATCGGGGCGCTGACCATCGTCCGTTTTTACCGGGAGATGAGGCGCGCGCAGAAGATGAAGCCACACTTCGATTTTTCGGTGTGCATGGCGCTGGTGGCGGCATCGTTCGCGTGGGGGATTCAAGAGATCTGGCGGAAGCCCCCCGCGGAACCGCGGAAAGTGCGGGTGGGATTCGTCCAGGGGAATGTCCCGCAGGAGCAGAAGTTCGATCCGCGGGAGGCGCACGGGATCCTCGAGCGATACCTGAACCTGACGGCGTTTCTTGCCGGGGGCGGCGCGGGGGGCGGTTGTCCGGACATCATCCTGTGGCCTGAGACGGCGACGGGGACTGGGATTTTTCAGGATCGTGCGCTGACGGAGGCGGTGGCTGGCATGATGCGCGAGGCGGGGCATTCGCTGCTGATGGGCTCGATCGATGTGGACGGGGGCCGGTTCTACAACGGCGGGGTGCTGTTCTTGCCGCGGGAGGGGGGCTATCGGGTCTATCGGAAGGAGCGGCTGGTGCCCTTTGGCGAGTTTGTGCCGCTGCGGGGGTGGATGCCGTGGCTGGCGAATCTGGCCGGGATGCCCGGCGATTACACGCCGGGCGATGGGTCGGATGCGGTGCTGGAGGCGCCTTCGGCATCGGGCCCGGTGGCGATGGGGCTGCTGATCTGTTTCGAGGACACGCTGCCGGCGCTGGCCCGTCGTCGCGCGGCGCGCGGGGCGAGGCTGCTGGTCAACCTGACCAACGACGGCTGGTTCCGGGACTCTCCGGGGGCGTGGCTGCACGTGGCCAACGCGGTGTTCCGGTGCATCGAGACGGGGCTGCCCATGGTGCGGTGCGCGAACACGGGCGTGAGCTGCGTGATCGAGCCGACGGGCAGGATCCCGGAGATCCCGCTCATGGACGGGGGGCGCGCGGTGGGGTTGTCGGGGGCCTTCGGGAGAGAGGTCGCCCTGCCGGATCTTGGGGGGCCGACGGTGTACGTGCGGTGGGGTCACCTTTTTCCCTTGTGCTGCCTCGCGCTGACCGCATGTTACGTGGCCTATGAATTCGTCCGAGACCGCAAGCGTCTCCGAGCTGCAGGGCCGATTCGCGCAGCTCAGGAGGTTTCTTTGACGAGCCCGCCCTCAGGCGGAGGCTGAGCGAGCTCGAGGGGCAGATGAGCGCCCCCGAGTTCTGGTCGGACCGGAACGCGGCGCGGGGCGTGATGTCGGAGGCGTCCTCGATCAAGGACAGGCTCGGGGCCTTCGACTCGATCGGGAGGCGGCTCGAGGACCTCCCCGTGCTCGAGGAGATGGCGCGCGAGGACGGCGGGGCCGAGGCCGACGGGGAGTTCCGGAAGGAGCTCGCGGAGGCGAACGTGGCGCTCGGCTCGCTGGAGCTGAAGTTGCTGCTGGGCGACCCCAATGACCGGCTGGACGCGATCTGCAGCATCAACGCGGGCGCCGGGGGAACCGAGAGCTGCGACTGGGCCCAGATGCTCCTGCGGATGTACCAGCGCTGGGCGGAGCGGCGCGGGCTGAAATTCGAGATGATCGACATGCTCGAGGGCGAGGGCGCGGGGATCAAGAACTGCACATTCGTGGTGCGGGGCGAGCTGGCCTTCGGCTACCTCAAATGCGAGCGCGGGGTGCACCGGCTGGTCAGGATATCGCCGTTCGATTCCAACGCGCGCCGGCACACGTCGTTCGCCTCGCTCGACGTGATCGCCGAGATCCAGGACGACATCGAGATCGAGGTCGCCGACAAGGACATCCGGGTGGACGTGTACCGCGCGGGTGGCCCGGGGGGCCAGGGCGTCAACACGACGGACTCCGCGGTGCGCATCACGCACCTGCCCACGGGGCTGATCGTCACCTGCCAGAACGAGCGCTCGCAGATCAAGAACCGGGCGACGGCGATGAAGATCCTCAAGGCGCGCCTGTACGAGCTGGAGATGGACAAGAAGCGCGCCGAGATGGAGAAGTACTACGGCGAGAAGGGGCAGATCGGCTGGGGGCGGCAGATCCGCTCGTACGTGCTCCAGCCCTATCAGATGGTCAAGGACCTTCGCACGGGCGAGCAGACGTCCGATACGCAGGGCGTGCTGGATGGGGATATCGATGCGTTTATCGAGGCGAAGCTGCGGGGCAAGAAGCGCACGGACGCGGACGAGGGGGATCTCGAGTAGGGCCTCGAAGGGCGGGATGTCCGCCGGGGGCGGATGCGGTCATGGGCCGTCTGGGCGGGCAGTCGCCGGACCACCGGGGGTGGAAAATTCTCACCTGCTTCGGCGCAAAGCGGTGCGAGGACGCACCGCACTCCAGAGCGCTGCGCGCGAAACCGGGCGCCGCCATGGCCCCAGGGCATTGCCTGATTTCGGCCGAAGGCCCGTGGAGTGCGGACCGTCCCCGGGCCGCTATGTGCGAGCCGACGGTATGTTCGGGCCAGCCCTGCCGGTAGCACTTCGGGTGGACCGGGGCTGCCTGAAGGCAGCACTACGAACGTTCCCGCGGCTTCGGGCTCGTAGTGCCGCCTTCAGGCGGCTTCCCGCATAACCAACTCGGTCCCGTGCCCCGGACGCCCGGCTGCCGGCGTCAAAGACGCAGCCCTGCGCGTCAGGCGATCGCCGGCCAAACGCTCGCGCGTTCGGCTACGGGATGCGCTGCGGCTATTTTCGAGTCAGTCGACGATGGTGACCCGGTAGAAGCGGGCGTTTGGTCCGATGGCCGAGGGGTCGGTGGCGGAGAGGCGAAACTCCTGTGGGCCGGCCTGGATGGCGTCGCCGAGGGGGTGGAAGTCGATGAGGTTTGTGCTCCAGAAAATCTGGTAGCTCCTGCCGGGGAGGGAGGGCCACGAAATGGCGGCGCGTGGGCCGTTGGTGCACGTGGCGCAGGCGACGAAGCCGCAGTCGGGGTCCTGGCAATCGGGGTTTCCATCGAGGTTGCCGTCACCGATGGCGCGCGTGGGGATTGCGAGGAACTCCAGCGCCTGGATGTGCGCGTCGCCGTTTCCCGCGGGGACCTGCTGGCCCGCGACGAGCGGGCCGCCGTTCGTGGTGCGGTAAGGCGCGGCGGCCACGTAGACCGTGTCGGGGATGGCGCCGAAGGCGGCGCGGAGGTCGATGGAACACTCGAGGAAACCGTCGGCCCGGGTGGCGGCGGCCCACATCGGCAGCGCGCCGGCGTTATAGAGCATCGTGTTGGTGCTGGAGCCCTCGTCGGCGAGGTAGGGCTGGGTGGCGCTGTCGAACGCGATCTGGCCGGACTTGGACCAGGGCGGGGCGCGCAGGGAGGCGGGGTTCGTGGTGACGAAAATGAAATGGTCATTTGGGCCGCCGGTGTCGCCGGCGGCGAGGGTCGCGAGGTACAGGCGATCGTCCTTGAGGGAGGCATAGAGCGGCATCCCGCCCTGCTCGCCGACCCGGTAGTCCTCGGAGTCGATGGCGCCGTCCATCCGGAAGGGGATGGGTGAGACATAGACCAATTCGATGCCGTTGGAGAATCCGAGATTGCGGGAGTACCGGCGGGAGCGGGGGTCGTCCCAGTGCTCGTGGACGCCGAGGCTGGCGAGGGGGGTGCCGTCGTTCTCCGGGTCGTAGCGGGCACCGGAGGGGGGATTGTCCGCGAGGGCGCCCTCGTGGAGATAGTTGTCGGCCTTGGACATCGTGCCCTGCGTGCCGAACTCGCTATTGAGCAGATCAAAGCCCACGGAATCGATGGCGATGGGGTCTTGGGACAGGAAGAAGCTCGACGTCCACCGATTGTTGAATGGCGGCAGCTTGAAGCGGGTGGGGGAGCCGCCGACCGAGCTGCTGCCGAACAGCCCATCGACCATGAAGAGCAAGGTCTTGCCCCCGAGGTGCTGGTGGCCGATGAGGTCGACGAGCGGGTTGTAGATGCCCATCGGTCGCGATGACGCCTGGATGTAGGAGTGGTCGCGTGACCTGATGCTCCCGTAGTGGTTCTTCGCGGTGAGGGTGACGCCCGCGGTGCTGTGGCATTTCAGGAGCGACATGTTGATCACGTAGGTCGCGTCGCGGAGGCAGGTGGGGATCCGGCCATTTGTGCCGCAGCCGTTCGTGACGGAGTACGTGCCGAGATTGGTCGTATATTGGGAGAAGGTGATGATGTTGGCGGTCCAGGAGATCGGCGTGCGACCGCCCGTTCCCACGCAGTCGGCCCAGATGACGGCGGGGAACTCGGCGTGCCCCTTGTTGAAGACCCTGTCGGGGATGATGCGCGTCGGGGCGGTGTTTGGCGATTCGTAGACGGTGATCCGTTCTGGCGGGACGCCCACCCTGTGGACCAGTTGGCGCAGGAGGGACAGGACGGCGTGTGGCGAGGCGTCGAGCTGGTGGTCGTTGTCGGCGTAGTTGGTCGTGTTGTTGCAATTGATCTTGATGGCGATGGTCTCTCCCGGGCTGTAGCCGGCGGAGCCGCGGCCGCGGGCCCCGTTGAAATGGCGGAAGAGGGCGAGCCACGCGGCCTCGTCGGAGGGTTCGCCGGTGAGCGAGCGGAGGCCACGGGAGAGCATGTCATCGACGGATTCCTGGCGGGTTCCGGTGTCCTCCCACCAGTGGCCGGTGTTCGTGTTGCCGTCCCAGCATGCGGCGGTGGGATCATAGACCCACGCGACGCGGCCGGGGTGGATGCCCCGGGGGGTGCCCATGGGGGTGTTTGGGGGGTCGGTGGGCACGTAGGCCTCGGCGCGGTCGGCGGAGGTGTGGAATCCGACGAGGGCGGCGCCGATCGCGCCGATGAAGAAGAGCGCGGCGAGGAGACGCTGGCCGCTGGAGAGGAGATGGCCGGCTTTGCGGGCGGCCAGGACGGAGGCGACCCACCCGGCGAGCGTGGCCAGAAAGCCCCAGGCGATGGGCATCGCGACGCGCTGGCAGGGGTAATCCGCGCGGTCGGGTTTTGGCAGGACGCGGACGAGGTACCAGATCAGCGCGCCGAGGCCGATGATGGGGAAGGTCCACCGGAGGCCCTCGAAGCCGGGGCGACACCCGATGAAACGTCCCGTCTTGGGGCAGAAGAGATACGGGCCGCGTTGAATCGGGGCGGGCATGGCAGATCCAGTATTACCAAATCTGCTTCGTGTCGGGGATCGTGTCAATCGGGGCTAATGGTGGCGCGCGGTGGCCCTTGCGCTCGCGGGCGGCGACGGAACGGATGCGCCGGGGCGGTGCCCGGTCCCGGGGCGGGGTCGGGGAGCGGGCGGTATTGACGCGGTGGCGTGGCGGCGGTATGCAGGCGGGCCAGATGATCCACCACGTCGTGCATTTCAGGCTGAAGCCGGGCGTGCCCCCCGAGCAGCTCGAGCGCCTGCTGATCGAGACCCGCATCCTCTTGCTCAGGATCCCGGAGGTGATGAACCTCAAGACGGGCAAGATCATCGACCCGAAATCCAAGTGGCATTTCTTCGTGTGTTTCGACTGCGAGTCCCTCGCGAAGCTGGCCGGCATCAAGGGCCATCCGGTGCACGTGAAATTCGAGCGGGACGTGGTCGAGCCGTGCTCCGAGGAGGCGCTGCCCCTGGACTACGAGATGGATCCGGGAAAAGACGTCCGGTACAGCTAAAAAAAATGCCCCGCCCTTGGGGGGCGGGGCACTCGTTTTCAGCCTCGCGCTGGCGGTCAGACCGCCTTGTCGCCCTGCTCTCCGGTGCGGATGCGAATGGCGGATTCGACCGCGCAGACGAAGACCTTGCCGTCCCCGATCTTGCCGGTCTTGGCGGCCTTGAGGACCGCGTCGATGGCGGGCTGCACGTGCTCGTCGCCGACGACGACCTCGACCTTGATCTTGGGGAGGAAGTCGACGGTGTACTCGCTGCCGCGGTAGATCTCGGTGTGGCCCTTCTGCCTGCCGAAACCCTTGACCTCGGTCACGGTCATTCCCTCGATGCCGACTTCGGCGAGGGCCGATTTGACCTCCTCGAGTTTGAAGGGCTTGATGATCGCTTCGATCTTTTTCATGTTTGCTCAGCTCCCGTGTGTTGCTGTTTGGCCATTCACTTGATGGCGAGAATGTAGCCCTCTTCGCCGTGGTCGGCGAGGTCGAGGCCCTGGACCTCGTCTTCGGTGGTCGGGCGCAGGCCGATGATGGCCTTGATGGCGAGGGCGATGACGGTGGTGCCCACGATGGCGAGCAGCAGGGTCACGCCGATGGCCTGGAGCTGCGCGGTCCAGATGGTGCCGGCCTCGGCGAGCGCCTTGAGGCCGTTCTTGGCGGCATAGGCGTCGCTGACGAGGTTGGGGTTGGCGGCCGGGCTCGCGAAGATCCCGGTGAGCAGCGCGCCGAGGGTGCCGCCGACCGCGTGGACGCCGAAGGTGTCCAGGGCGTCGTCGTAGCCGAGCATCTTCTTGAGCTTGGTGCAGGCGAAGAACGGCACCGCGCCGGCCAGGACGCCCATGAGCATGGCGGCGCCGGCATCGACGAATCCTGCGGCGGGGGTGATGACCACCAGGCCGGCCACCGCGCCGGAGCAGAAGCCCAGCACGCTGGCCTTCCTGCGCACGAGGTACTCGATCATCGCCCAGGTGAAGGAGGCCACCGCGGTGCAGAGGGTGGTGGTGGTGAAGGCGGTGGCGGCGATGCCGTCGGCCGCCAGCGCGCTTCCGGCGTTGAAGCCGTACCACCCGAACCACAGCATGCCGGTGCCCACCATGCAGAGCACCATGCTGTGCGGGGGCATGGCCTCCCTGCCGAAGCCGCGCCGCGGGCCCAGGATGAGGCACAGGATCAGGGCGGACCAGCCGGAGGACATGTGGACCACGGTGCCGCCCGCGAAGTCGATGGCGGGGATCTTGGCGTCGGGGTTCCAGACGCCGTTCATCAGCCCGGTGCCGCCCCAGACCATGTGGGCCAGCGGGAAGTAGACCACCAGCATCCAGGCGCCCATGAAGAGCATCAGCGCCGAGAACTTCATGCGCTCGGCGATGGCGCCGACGATCAGCGCCGGGGTGATGATGGCGAACATCAGCTGGAACATCGCGAAGACGTTCTCGGACACCCAGTAGCAGTACGTCGTGTTGGGCGCGGAGGTGACCCCCTTGAAGAAGAGTTTCTCAAGGCCGCCCAGGATCGGGCTGCCGAATCCGGTGCCGAAGACGAGGCTGTAGCCGCACAGGAACCAGAGGATGGTCACCAGGCCGGCGATGCCCAGGCATTGCGCGAGCACGGAGAGCACGTTCTTCTGGCGGACCAGGCCGCCGTAGAACAGGGCGAGGCCTGGCAGCGTCATGAACAGCACCAGCGCCGCGGAGGCCATGATCCAGGCGTTGTGCCCGGGACCCGCCACTCCCACGATCTTGCTGCCGGCCGGATCCACGTTGTTCACGTAGGCCTCCAAGCCGTTCACCCGCTGCTCCAGCGTCGGGGCCGCCGCGGCCTCTTGGGCGCGGACCACCGAGGCACCGGCACCCATTGCCAACGTCACTCCCGCCACGATGAGCGGGATCCACCTATGTCTATTCAGTATTCGCATTTGCTTCTCCTATTCCGTTGTGGTTCGGCAGAGAGCAAGTGGGATGCCAAGTGGATGTAAATATTGTAAGCCATTGGAAGAAAGATGGATGCGAATCTCGGTGTGATGGGAATCATCGCCGGGTGTCTAATGCGCGACAGCAGCAATCATCGGGAATGACTGGTTTTGCACAGGATTCCGGCGACGCGTCTGCGATTTCAGTGTGTCCCCGAAGCACGGATCTGTGGTCGAGCGTGTGGGCGTCGGGCCGTTGCCGCGGCGCGGGAGTGGCGACGGATGCGCGCGTTGGCGCGAGGAGCTGGTGATATGGGGCGAGGGGATTGTTGTTGCGGGGTGGGATGCGGCATTGCAGATTGGGTTGGAGTGAGCGTATCGAAGAAGGCGAAGGTACGGTATCGGCGCGTGCTGTTGAAGTTGAGCGGCGAGGCGTTGCAGGGGGATGGGGAATCGATTTGTCCGAGGATCGTGGTGGCGCTGGCGGACGAGGTGAAAATGGCGGCGTCGGTTGGGGCGCAGCTGGCGATGGTGGTGGGCGGGGGCAACATATGGCGGGGCGGCGTGGCGGCCGAGGCGGGGATGGATCGGGCGACGGCCGATTACATGGGGATGCTGGCGACGGTGATCAACGGCCTTGCGCTGCAGGACGCGCTGGAGAAGGCGGGGGTGCAGACGCGGGTGATGACGTCCATCGACATGCGCAACGTGGCGGAGCCGTTTATCCGGCGGCGGGCGCTGAGGCACCTGGAGAAGGGCCGCGTCGTGATTTTCGTGGCCGGGACCGGGAACCCGTATTTCACGACGGACACCACGGCGGCGCTGCGGGCGGCCGAGATCGGGGCCTCGGTGCTGCTGAAGGCGACGAAGGTGGACGGGATCTACGACCGTGACCCGAAGAAGCATCCCGGTGCGACGCGATTCGAGCACATCACGTACGTGGACGCGCTGCACCGGCGGCTGCGGGTGATGGACGCGGCGGCGTTTTCGCTTTGCATGGAAAACCACATTCCGATTATGGTGTTCGACATGTTTAGGAAGGGCAACATCCGTCGGGCGATCAGCGGCCAGAAGGTGGGCACGCTGGTGTGCGACCAAACAGAATAGGAGGCGCGCATGAGGATACATTTTTCGGTGAGGCACTTGAAACTGACGGAGGCGATCAAGGACTACGTGCTGGACAAGATCGCGACGATGGACCGGCTGGACCAGCAGGCGATCGGGGCGCACGTGGTGCTGTACCGGGATCAGACGCACGGGTCGAAGCCGTTCCGGGTGCAGGTGCACGTGGCGGTGCCCGGGAACGACCTGCACGCGGAGGTCCGGGCGGGCGACCTGTACGAGGCGATCGACCTGGTGCACGAGAAGCTGGAGACGCAATTCCGGCGGCACAAGACCAAGCTGCGGTCCAAGCGGGTGAAGGCGACGCAGAAGGTGATGCGGACGATCCGGGGCCGGTGAGGCCGGGGCGGCGGCAGAGCGACGGAGGCTGACATGACACTAGACGAGGTGATGTTCGAGGCGGAGTCCGCGATGGAGAAGGGCGTGGAGCATCTCCACCATCAGTTTGCGACGGTCCGCACGGGGAAGGCGTCTCCGGCGCTGGTGGAGAACCTCTTGGTGGAGGCCTACCAGGGCACGACGATGCGGCTCAAGGAGCTGGCGGCGATCACGGCGCCCGAGGCGCGGATGCTGCTGATCCAGCCGTGGGACATGGCGACGGTGGACCCGGTGCGAAAGGCGCTGGAGACATCGCAGCTGGGGATCACGCCGATGGTGGACGGCAAGCTGATCCGCATCCCATTCCCGGAGCTCTCGCAGCAGCGGCGCGAGGAGCTGGTGAAGAATATCCGGAAGATCGCGGAGGACCAGCGCGTGGGAATCCGGCACTCGAGGCGCGAGGCGATGGACGCGCTGAAGAAGCTGCAGAAGGACGGGAAGATCACCGAGGACGAGCTGACGGTCTCCGAGAAGGAGGTCCAGAAGCTCACGGACAAGTTCGTGGGCGAGGTGGACAAGCATCTGGCTTCGAAGGAAAAGGAGCTGATGCAGGTCTAGCGCCCGATGGGTGTATTCCTCGATCATCTGTCGGGTTCGCCGCCGCATCCGGCGGTGGTCGAGGAGATGGCGCCCTTTCTGGGGGTGGAGTGCGGGTCGCCGTCGGCGGTGCATTCGGCGGGGTTGCGCGCGCGGCGCGCGATGGAGACTGCGCGGGGGCGGCTGGCCGCGATGTTGGGGGCGGGGTCGCCCGAGGAGATCATCTTCACATCGGGTGGCACCGAGGCGGCGAATCTCGCCGTGAAGGGCGTGGCGTTGGCCGGGGGCCTGGGGCGCGGGCACATCGTGGCGAGTCTGGCGGAGCACCCTTCGGTTGCGGAGTCGCTGCGATGGCTGGAGGGGCGCGGGCATGGGGTGACGCGCGTCGGGGTGGACCGGTTGGGTCGCGTGGATCCGGGGGCGGTGGGCGAGGCCATAAGGGGGGACACGGTTTTGGTGGTGGCGCACCTGGCGCAGCACGACATCGGGACCGTGCAGCGGGTGGCGGAGATCGGCGCCCTGGCGCGCGGGGCGGGGGCGACGTTCTTCTGCGACGCATCCTGGGGTGGCGGGTGGTTGCCGATTGACGTGGGCGCGATGCGCTGCGATCTGCTCTCGCTGGCGCCCGCGCGCTTTGGGGGGCCGCGGGGCGTGGGGGTCCTGTACCGGAGGCGCGGGGTGGCGCTGGAGCCGCTGCTGCATGGGGGGATGCAGGAGGGAGGCATGCGCGCGGGGGGCGAAAACGTGGCGGGTATCGTGGGCGCGGGACGGGCGGCGCTTGAGGCGGCGGGCGACATCGGTACGCGCGCGGCTCGGGCTCGGGCGCTTCAGGAGCGGTTTATCCGGGGCATGGCATCGGCGGTTCCGGGGTGCGTGCTGAATGGCCCAACGCCCGGCGAGGAACGATTGCCGAACGGTCTGAGTTTTAGCGTGGCGTGCGTGGAGGCGGAGGCGGTGGCGCTCGCGTGTGACCTCAAGGGCCTGATCGTGGGGGCGAGCACCAGTTGCGTGAGTCGGGTGATGAGGCTGTCGGCGGCGCTGAGGGCGATCGGGCAGCCCGAGGCGCTGGCGGCGGGGCATCTGCTGGTGGGACTTGGGGGGGAGACATCGGGGACCGACATCGATTTCGCGCTGGGGGTGCTGGCCGAGGTCATTGGCCGCCTGCGCGGCATGTCGCCCTCGTGGGGGGACATGGCGGAGGGGCGCGGCGATCCGGCGGTGGGGGCGTGGCTGGCGGAGTATGGCGGACGGTGAGGCCGTAGCCCTTTTCAGGCTCGGGCGTCGAGGAGGGCGGGTTCCCTCATGCGGGCGGCGGCCTCGTCGCGGGCAATGAGCCCCTTGCGCGCGAGGGCGGCGAGGGAGGCGTCCATGGTCTGCATGCCCTCTCGGGCGCCGAGCTGGATGTGGCTGGCGATCTGGTGCGGGAGGTGGTCGCGGATGCAGGTGCGGATCGCGGGGTTGGCGATCATCACCTCGCAGGCCAGGGTGCGGCGGCCGCCGGATTTCGACGGGACCAGTTGCTGGCTGATGACCGCCTCGATGCAGTAGGCGAGCTGGGTCAGGATCTCGGGGCGCTTCTCGGGCGGGAATATGGAGACGATGCGGTTGACGGCCTGCGCGGCATCGGCGGTGTGGAGCGTGCTGATGACCAGGTGGCCGGTCTCTGCGGCGCGGAGTCCCCACGACACGCTCTCGAGATCGCGCATTTCCCCGACGAACACGACGTCGGGATCTTGGCGCAGGACGCGCGTGAGGCCCGAGGCGAAGGACGGGGTGTCGGAGCCGACCTCGCGCTGCTTGATGGCGGCGAGGTGGTTGGCGTGGAGAAATTCGATCGGGTCTTCGATGGTGACGATCACGCAGCGGCGGCTGGCGTTGATGTGCCCGATCATGGCGGCCGCGGAGGTGCTCTTTCCGGAACCGGCGGGGCCGGTGATCAGGACCAGGCCATTGCGCAGGGCGCAGAGGCGCTCCGCGACCGGCGGGAGGCCCAACTCGGTGAGCGCGGGGACGCGCTCCTCGATGCAGCGGAACGCGGCCTCGGCGTGGCCGCGCTGCCAGTGGGCGTTGCCGCGGAAACGGCCGGCGCCCGGCACCGAGATCGCGAAATCGAGTTCGCGCTCCTCGTTGAGGCGGGTGCGCTGGAACTCCGTCAGCGCGGGGAAGAACAGCCCGGAGGGCTCGTCGATGCGACCGCATTCCGACAGGGGCACCAGTTCCCCCTGGATGCGGAGCAGCGGGGGCGCCCCGGCCATCAGGTGCAGGTCGGATGCGCCGCGCTCTTTGGCGAGGGCCAAGAGTCCGGCCAGGGAGTTGGCGCCGGGCGATGCCGCATGTTCCTGGGCCATGGTGTTTGCTATCGGTGGTTGGGCGCGTGCGCGGACGGGTCGAAGACGAAGCGCCTGTTCTTCCAGAAGTACCATGCGCCGGAGGCCACGGTGATCAGCGTGGCCCAGGCGAAGAGCCAGGGGGTGGCGATCTCAAGGGCGCGGAGCCAGCGCCCGCCCAGGCCCCGCTCGGCGACCGCGAGGCACAGGAGGGCGACCAGGATCGCCACGAGCTGCGATATGGTCTTGTGCTTGCCCGCCTTGTCCGCCGCGATCACGACCCCCTTGCTGGACGCGATGAGGCGCAGGCCGGTGATGAGGAACTCGCGCGAGATCATGACCACCGCCATCCAGAGGGGAACACGCCCGGCCTGCAGCAGGTACAACAGCGCGGCCGTCACCAGGATCTTGTCGGCCAGCGGGTCCATGAGCTTCCCGAAATCGGTGATGAGGTTCCATCGCCTGGCGAGCCAGCCGTCCAGCCAGTCGGTGATGCCCGCGAGGGCGAAAAGCACGATGGCCGCCGTCGCCTGATAGCGGCACGGCACGGAGGTGACCGTGACAAAGACGGCGGTCAATCCCAGGCGTCCGAGCGTGAGCTGGTTGGGCAGGTTCATCGCGGTCTTCGGGTTGCGGTGGCCATCGGACGCAAGAATTTACGGCATGCCGGTGGCGCGCGCCAGTCGGGAGTTTCCGGCGCCGTGCCCGAGGGCGGTGTTGCAAGGCGGCGGGGCGATCGGATAAATGGAAGGGTGGCCGGAGTGGAAGGTTTCATATGAGGGCGGGAGGCGATGCGGCGGCGGGCGCGGGCCTTGAGGCGCCGGGCGCGGGGCTGCGGGGCTGGGAGCTGGCGCTGGTGCGGGGGGCGATATTTCCTTTCTGGCGGTGGACGACATCGTGGGTCCAGGCGAGGGGCGTGTTCCAGCGCGAGGGGTCGCGGATCCTGGAGGAGTGCGGGCGCCTGCCGGAGGGGCGGCTGTTCGAGCGGGTGCTGGTGCCCCGGCTGATGGGGATCGAGGACAGCTCGCGGCACTGGTCTGCCGCGATGGTGCTGGAGCACCTGATGGTGGCGGGCAAGCGGATGGGGGAGATCATCGTGGCGCTGAGCAAGGGGCGGGAGCCGAGGTTCTTGGTCGACATCAGGGAGATGAAACCGACGGGGGGGGCGGCGGAAGACGTGGTGGACCAGTTCCGGGTATTCCTGAAGGTGTTTGAGGAGACGATGATCGTGCGGGTGGGGGACATGGGTTCGCCGATGTGCGCGCCGCATCCGTGGCTGGGGCCGTTGGATGGACACGGGTGGGTCTGTCTCGCGGCGATCCACCAGCGGGTGCACAGGCGGCAGGTGCGGGCGATACGGCGACGGCTTGGGGGATAGACTTCGAGCGCCGAGCGGCGCGGCTGCGTTCGGGGTTGACGGGCATGGTCGGTGCTCCAGGATAGGGATGTTATGAAAATGGCTACGGCCCGGAACCGCGGGGTTGTCGCGGCGGCATGGTTTTGTCTTAGTGCGGTGGGGTGGGTGGCGCGGGCCGATCTGGTGCTGCAGGACGATTTTTCGGGCCGGACCCCCGGGGCTAACCGGTTTGACGACACGGGGTTGATGGGGGCGTGGCCGACGACCGGCGGGGCGGGGACGACGGGGATCATCGACGATTCGGGCGCGGGCGGCATCGGGAGCACGAATGCGCTATTTGTGGACACGACGGGATTTGGGGGCGCGGCGGGCGTTTTCGACATCGTGGGTCCACCGTATGATCAGGTGGGCATGGATCAGGTGGGCGATGCCGTGGAGTTGCGGTTCCTTTTTCGCATCCCCTCCGTGGCCGGTGGCACCAATGACCTGCGATTTGGCATATTGAATAATGGCGGCACGCAGAACACGGCAGACAACCAGGGGACGACGGCCACGGACACCATCGGATTCGGCGGGCGCGTCCAGGTGGCGCCGGTGTCGGGCTCGGGCACCTACGCGTTCCTGTACGACGAGAACGTGACGGGCGGGGGCAACATGCTCGGGGGCGTGGGCGTGGGGACGTTCGGGAGCAGCGGTGCCCGGCCGCACATCGCGGACACCAACGCACACGAGGCGGTCTTCCGGATGACCCGCACGGCCACCGGATACAGCTTCAAGATGGAGATCGACGGCGGAGCCACTTTTTCGGCCACGACGAACGGATTCCTGCCGGTGACGGCGTTCCACCAGTTCGGGATCATCAGCGCGAGCGCCGGCAACGACGTCATCCTGGACAACGTGGAGATCGACAAGAACGGCCTGCGCAACGGGACGTTCGAGCGGGGGCAATCCCTGACGACCGACGGCATGTCCGCGGACTTCGCCAGGAACTGGACGACCAACACGGGTCTCACGGTCACTCGCCACGCGGGTTTGACGGACGGGTCGCACACGGCGGCCTATCTGGATGGCACGGTGAACAAGGGGACCTTGAGCCAGGCGCCGGAGACACCCGGATCGGACTGGCGGTTCGACGTGGATTTCGCCGCGGAGGATGGCGGGGGCGCCGGAAATCGGAGCTTCAACCTATTGCTGGCCAGCGCGGGCAACTCCGGCCAGATCAACATGCGGCTCAACGGCGACGGCGCGATCGAGGTTTTCGATACCGCGTGGCGGACGATAACGCCGACCAACTTCGTGGCGTTCTCGCTCGATGGCAACGGCGACAAGAGCTTCTTCGGGGGGGCGGGCGACACGAATTTCGTGTATCACCTGACCATCCTCGCCGAGGACTACGGGCTGCCGACCGCGAACTACGACGTGTTCCTCTACGCCCTGGATAATCCGGGCAACATCTGGTCGACGAATGATCTCGCTCTCTGGCAGAACGCGAGCGCCATCAGCAACAGCGTGACGGGCATCTCCTCGGTGCAGTTCACGACGGCGAACAGCCAGGCGGACTTCGCGATCGACAACGTCAGCCTGATGATCATCCCCGAGCCCACGACGTGGCTCCTCATGACGCTCGGGTTCCTGTGTCTGGTTGCCGCCGGGCGGCGCCGGAGCGCCTGATGGCCGTCCGCAGTGGGTTCCAGGGGGATGATCCGCGGTTGGGAGCGGGTGGGGGAACCATGAGGATCGTGCTGGGCCGGGGAATTTGGTTTTGGTTGGCGGTGGCCGTGGCGCCCGACGTCTGGGCGGGCGGTGGGGTCCAGAATGTGCTGCTGGTGGCCAACGGGCAGAGCCAGAGTTCCCTCGCCATAGCGAATGCCTACCAGCAGATCCGGGGCATCCCCGAGGGCAACATCTTGTACCTGCCGTCCAGCAACACCTCCCCGCTTTATACGACGGGGGCCGGGGCGGACCTGCGGCGGGTCCTGAATTCCGGCCTTTTCCGGACGAACATCCTGTGGCCAGCGTTGAACCACATCCGCTCGAGGGGGCTGACCAACCAGATCGATTGCATAGCCTATTCCTCGGATATTCCGACCATCATTGATGCGAGAGGCGAGACGAACTCGGCCTCGGGCATCGTCGGCACGGCGTTCTTTTCGGTGACCGCGATGACGTCGTATGGCGACCTGATCGAGCCGATGAATACGGCCTCGAACATGTCGTCGGCGAACCTGTGCTTTCGGGGTTTCGCGCTAACGGCGAGTCCCGACACCTGGACCACGAACGTGACCCGTGCGGCGAAGTGGGGGGCTGCGCAACGATCCTATTACATGTCCATGGTCCTCGGCTGGTCCGACGCGATGGGCTCGACCGTGGAGGACGTCACGAACATGCTGGCGCGGTCGCTGTCGGCGGATGGTTCGAGGCCGTCGGGCACTGTCTACATGGACGCAAACGCGGATGTCCGCGGCACGACGCGCTCGGGTCAGTTCAGCGCCACGGCGACGGAATTGGCTGGCCTGGGCATCGCATCCCAGATTCTGGCCGGCAACCCATCGCCATATTCCTTGAGCAATAAGAGCAATGTCCTGGGGGCGGTCATGGGCGCGGCGGCGCCGTATCTCCCCGCGGGGTCCGAGTATTTGCCCGGGAGCATCGCGGAGTCATTGACCAGCTGGAGCGGGATCATGGACTACTCGGGCATCGGGCAGTTTCGCATGACGCAGCACAGTGGGCTTGGGGTTGGAGGGACGTCGGGCACCGTCACCGAGCCGTTTGCCATTTCGGGCAAGTTTCCGGCGGCGCGGATGCACGCGCACTACGCCAGGGGCGCCACGGTCGGCGAGGCGTTCCATCAGGCGGTCCAGTATCCGTACCATCTTCTGTTGATGGGGGATCCCCTGTGTCGGGCCCACGCGATCATTCCGGTGGTCACGGTGACGGGATTGGTCGATGGCCAGATGGCGGCCGGTGTCCTGAACGTGACTCCGGAGGTGAGCACGACCTTCTCAAACGGAATCGAGGGGGTGGACCTGTTTCTCGATGGCGCGCTGCACCAGAGCGCGGCGCCGGGCGGTCAGTTTGGGGTGGACACGAGCAGCATTGCGGACGGCTGGCACACGGCCTTGTTCGTGGGGTACGAGAAGTCTGGCGTGAGGACGCAGGGGGCGCAGCTGAGGCATTTCCGCGTGAACAACCATGGCGAGGACGTGGTCGTGACGCCGGCGTCGCAGCTCATACAGCCCGGGGGGACCGCCAGTCTGACCGTGACGCCAAGCGGTGGCGCGGCCGCTTCGGTGGAATTGCGAAAGGGCTCGCGCGTCCTGGCGGTCCTGGGTGTCTCGGGCGGGGTGGCGAATGTGCCCGCGAGCCTCCTGGGTCCCGGCCGAAGCGTCGTGCGCGCGGTCGCGCAGATGGGGAGCGGCGAGGTGTGCAGCGAGCCGGTCTTGGTGGATGTCGTGCCGCCGGCGGATACGGTGGCACCCGTGGCGGTGCATCTCTCGGTCCTCACGGGGACGAACAGCACGATGCTCGGGGGCCTGATCCCCAAGGCGGCGAACAAGGCGGGAGACTGGCTGTTCCTGCACCTGGTGCCGTCCGAGCCGGTGGGCCTGACCAACCAGCGCGTGATGATTGGGGCGCGCGCCGACCCGTGGTTCCCGCTGAAGTGGAACGGCCTGGCCTCGACCAACAGGTTGCCGAGCCTCCTCACGACGACGAATCCGGTGATCTGGCGCCAGCAGGTGAGCGAGACGCTGGATCCTGAGGGTCCTTTGCCGGTGGTTGTCCAATTGAGCGACTGGGCGGGGAACCGGTCGGCGGTGACGAATCTCATCGTGACGGATTACACGGTCCCCTTCGCGACCCAGTTGTGGGTGGCCCCGCAAGTCGTTTTGCCGGGGCAATCCGTGAGGCTGCATTTCGCGACGACGGAGCCGCTAGCGTCCGATCCGGACGTCGCGGTTGAGACAGGCGGACTGGGGTCTTTCGAATCCCTGGCCGGTGGGATCTTCGGCTACCGGTACACGGTGCCGCCGTCGGCGACCGGCGGATTGGCGGCGGTCGGCTTTTCCAATATGCTGGACGTGGCGGGGAATGCCTATTCGACCATGCGGCTTCATGCGGACTTTGAAGCCATGGCGCTGGGGCACAATCTGACCAATGACAGCCGCTGGGCGGGGCCGACCGGGGCGACATACAAGCCGACGGCGTTCGTGACCAACTCGCCGACGGCACCGGGCTCGGCGCGCAGCGCGTACTTTCGGGATGAGCCTGGCAACGTGAGCCAGATATACGGTTTCAAATTTCCCGGCCGACGGCGATATGGGACGGCCGCGTTCGATGCGTATCTGGCGGATCGCACCGCTTCGAGCAATGCCGAGTTCCGCGTTTTTCTGTCGCAGGGCACCACGAGCCGGAGCGAGGTGCAGCTTGTGCTGGCGCAGTTCGACGCGGCCACCTGGCGGGTCGGGGTGCGGGGGCCGTGGGGCACGACCTACCACACCAATGGCCTTGCGATGCAGACTTGGCATCGCATCGAGTTCTTTCAGGACTTCGGGCCGAACACGTACTCGGTGACGGTCGACGGGAACACCCTGGCCGACAGGGCCACCTATGCCGTCGGCACCACGAATCTGCCGTGGGCGGACACGTTCAACTTCACCAACTCTGGCAATGACGAGGATGCGGTGATCGACAACGTGACGATCACCGACGTGTTGGGCTACGTCAGGGTATCCGAGGACACCGATGGGGACGGCATCCCCGACTTGTGGGAGGCAGAGACGTTTGGCGATTTGGCCGCGTGCGACGGGGGCAGCGACCACGATCGCGATGGCATCTCCGATCGGGACGAGTGGCGGAGCGGGAGCGATCCGCGGGACAGGCGGTCGGGATTGAGGGCGATGGGCATCACCGGTCCGGGTGGGGGCGGTGACATGACGTTGCGGTTCCGGACTTCACCCGGCCAGACGTACCTGCTGCAGAGCAGCACGGACCTCGTGGGACCGTGGGCGGATGAGGGGGAGTATTTCTCGGCGGGGGACGAGGTGACGGTCGCGGTGCCGGCATCAATTGGCCGATCCAAGTTCTGGCGGCTGGAGTGGATGCCCTGAGGTGTTGCGACATGGCGCGGCAGGATCAAGCGCGATGGATTGGCCCGTGGGCTGCGGGCCCACGGTGCGCGTGATTGGGGCAGTTTGATCGGCTTGCCGGGGGAGGGGTGTCGTGGGCACCATGCGGGGATGATGGAATCCGGATTGGGCGCGATCATTGGTTGGTTGGCGGGCGGTGCCGCGTGCGCGTTCCTGGTCGGATCGGTTCCCTGGGGCTACGTGGTGGGGCGGGCGAAAGGCGTGGACGTGCGGCGGCATGGCAGCGGGAACATCGGCGCGACCAACGTGGGGAGGGTGCTGGGCAAGGGGTGGGGTGGGCTGGTTCTTTTGCTGGATGCGCTCAAGGGCGTGGGAGGGGTCCTGGGCGTCGATTGGCTGGTGGGGCGAATGGCCCCGGGGATCCTGGATGGCGTGGAGTGGCGGGGGATCGTGTTTGGGGTGGGGGCCGTGCTGGGGCACAACTTCTGCCCTTGGCTGGGGTGGAGGGGAGGCAAGGGGATAGCGACGAGCGCGGGCGTGCTGCTGGCGGCGCTGCCCGGTGCGTTCCTGTGGGCGTTCGGGACATGGTTGGTGGTGTTCGCGGCGTCGAGGATCGTGTCGCTGGCGTCGATCGGGGCGGCGGTGGTGCTGGGCGCGGCGGGGATGTGGCGATATGGGCCGGGCGCGCTGGGCTGGTCTTGCGTGGCGCTTGGGGTGCTTGCGGTGGTCAGGCACCGCGCGAACATCGGGCGGCTGTTGCGGGGCGAGGAGCCCAGGGCATTTCAGAAGAATAGGGAGCAGGAGGGAGCGGCGTGAGGGTCCAGGTGTTGGGTGCGGGCGCGTGGGGCGGGGCGCTGGGGAGGATGTTGCGTGGCGCGGGCCATGAGGTGAACTGGTCCGACGTGGGCGATCCGACGCGGTGGGCCGAGGGCGTGGATCTCGCGGTGCTGGCGATCCCCTCGAAGTTCCTCGCCGGGGCGCTGCCGCGGTGGGCCCCGGCGCCGTGCCCGGTGGTGAGCGTGGTGAAGGGCATCGAGCCGGAGGGTTTTCGGCGGGTGAGCGAGATCGTGTGCGACGCTTGGCCCGGGTGCCGTGTGGCGGCGCTCTCGGGGCCGAGTTTCGCGAAGGAGGTCGAGGCCGGGGTGCCGACGGCGGTGGTTGCGGCCAGCTCGGACGAGGGCGTGGCGCGCGCGGTCCAGGAGCTCTTCCACCGGCGGAATTTCCGGGTGTACCGATCCGCGGATCTGACCGGGGTGGAGTTGGGTGGCGCGATGAAGAACGTCTATGCGATCGGCGCGGGGCTGTGCAGCGGGCTGGGGCTCGGGGACAACAGCCTTGCGGCGATGGTGACCCGGGCGCTGGCCGAGATGCGGCGGCTGGGCGAGGCCCTGGGGGGGAGGCCGGAGACATTCATGGGCCTCAGTGGGGCGGGCGACCTGATGCTCACCTGCTATGGGGATCAGAGCCGCAATCGGCGCGTGGGCCTTGCGCTGTCGCGAGGGGACGCGCTGGCGGAGATCGAGCGGACGCTGGGCGGCGTGGCGGAGGGGGTCACGACCGCGAGGGCGCTGAAGCAACTCGCGGCGCGGCGAGGTTTGCGCGCGCCGCTGGTCGATCAGGTGGCGGCGGTGCTGGCGGGCGAGCGCGCGCCTGCCGACGCGCTTGAGGAACTGCTCGCGCGGGCGCCGGACGAGGAGTAGAGACCGCGCCGCCGGCGGCCAGCGTCGCGGTTGTCGACTATGGCGCCCGCACGACCCGTCCGTCCGCCAGGGTCACGTCCACGGCCCAAGTCACCGGCCCCCGCATGTCGTCCACGCGCACGGAGAATTCCCACGGGAACCGCTCCGCAGTCGCCTGCCGCTCCGGGCCGTCGCCGACGCGATAGCGCAGCGTCGCGGATTGGCACTCGCCGATCTTGGCCGCGACGTAGACGAAGAGGTCGCGCCAGGTGAATGGCGGCACGACGATCTCCGTGCCGATGGCCTCGAGCTTCGTTCCGTCGATCGGCTGGCGGCGCAGCGCGGGTTCGGTCGGCAGCGCGAGCTTCGCGGGCGGCGCCGCCCGATGAGTCGACACGTCGATCTTCACGCCATCGAGGGTGAGCGCGGCTATGCCCAGCGGGGCCAGCTCCAGCGAAACGACCCCGTCCTTCGCCTTCTTTGGCCACGATCTCCGGTTTTCCTGTCGCACCCACACCCACGCGCCTCCCACGTCGCGGCCCAGCGCCCGCGCGTCGAGCTTCACGCACACCTTCTGGGGCTCGCGGACCTGATTGAGCAGCACGACGTGGAACTTCCCGTCGCCGTGCGCGAGCACCCGATCCACGTTGGGCGTGTCCACGGTTGCCGCCGTGCGATGCAGCCACGGCCACGCCGGCTGGCCGTACACCGCGCCCGGGGCATGCCCGCGAAGCCTGGCGTCAAACCACACGTAGCCGCACTGGCGCACCGCAGGGAACTGGATCGCGCCCTCCGAGCGCACTTCTGCGTCGGTGAAAAGGTAATCCAGAACGTAGGCCGCGAAAGGTGGGATGTGGTGGTGATAGATCGTCGTCACGTCCGGCCCGACGATCGGGTAGTCGGGTCGCTGGTATTGGTCGGTCATCCCGTCTAGATAGTAGCCGGGGTAATTCCCGAAGCGGCCGATGGTGGCGTTGCGTGCGGCGGTGCGGAAGAGCGGCTCCTGGGCCAATGTCGCGAGCCTGAGGAGGTTTGGCGCCCAGGTGCTCATGAGGATGTTGGCGTGATTGCCACGGCGCGTGTAGGTGCATGGTTGCTCCAGGCCGAGGCCGACGTTGCTGGCCTGCCAGGCGGGCAGGCGCTTCTCGGGCAGCGGCGTCGGCGGCAGGTCGAACTTCGCGTCCGGGTCGCTCGTCATCCGTTCGCCCTCGACCACCCCGAGGCGGTACCGCTTGTCGCCGAGATACCAGATGTGCCGCGCGTGATCATGCCGCCCGCCGGGGTGGATCGTCACTTCGCCCGCGGGAACCGGTGGCTGGACCCACAGCGTGGTCAGCAGCCAGCGCGCCGCCGAGACCGACGCATCGCGGAAACGCCGTTCGCCCGTCGCGTCGTGGACGTGCAGCAGGCCCTCCCAGTCGGGCACGAAGCTCATGTTGATGAACGGCATCGTGCCGAGATCCTTTGTCGGGAGCTTCCGGAGGTTCTCCGCGATGTAGGCGTCCGCGCCGGTCACGGCCATGTCGCGCCAGCGAGTCTCTCCCGTGAGCCGGTAGAGCGCCAGGGCGTCCTCGAAGGGCTGCACGTGGCTGTAGCCGTGCGTGACGCGCGGGGTGCCATCGGGCTTCAGGCAGCACTCCCCGAAGGCGGGCGTGCGGCCGTGCGTCATCGCCAGAGCGCCCGCGAACGTCGCCGCGCCGTACACCGACACGGGGCCGCGCATCGTCTGGTGCTGGTAGTAATTGTCGCCGATCTCGGGTTCCGCGCCGAAGTGCGCGCCCGGCCGCGACAGCAGGAACTCTAGGGCGGGCCGCGCGAACTTGTTATAGAACTCCTCGTCGCCGGTCAGCAGGTAGTAGCTGAGGAACGTCAGGGGCGAGGCGTGGCTGGAGATGTTCCGGCTCTCGATGTTCCACGAGCCCTTGCCCCGGGCGTCCCAGCCGCCGGATCTCTCGTTGCGCAGCAGGTCGAACAGGTTGATCGCCGCATCCGAGAGCGAACTGGTGGTTGGGCGGCGGTAGTCATTGAGCCCGAAGACCTGCTCGGCGACGCCGCGGTAGGCGGCGAACCAGTCGCCCGGTTGGATCCAGACGCGGAATCGCCCGCGCACGGGCGCGCCCGACTCGCAGACGCTGCCCGGCTGGCCGAGGACGGGCGTGTAGAGGAGCGGCTGCGCCTGGGCGTTCTGGTTGCGGATGCCGAGCGCGTAGCGCGAGTTCGTGGCGGACGCCCACTCGAACGGGAGTTCCGCCGGCTCGGCGACGAGCGCATACGATGCGCCGGCGCGATTGACGAGCGCCATCGGGGTGGGCGTCAGGGCGTTGAGCAGGGTCACCGGACGCGATGGGAACCGCTTTCCGTGAAACATGAAGGGCAAGAGCAGGAAATCGAGGTCGGCCGGCGCCGCCGCCACGCTGCCGTGATAGCCGAGCGAGAAATGGCCGCCGACTGAAGGGGCAAATTCCAAAGACACCGCCGCCCCGGCGGGCTGTTCGGCCAGCCGCCACGTTGCCTTGAGTCGGCCCACTGGCGTTGGTGGAAACTCCAGCTCCACGGTGCGCGCGTCCACGGCCGTGGCCGCCGACGGACGCAGCGCGAAACACTTGCCTGCGGCCCACGGCGTGGTCGGCGTCGCGTCGGTCGTGCGGACCCACGCGCCGCCCGCGCCCACGTCGGCCGGAGCGGCAAAGCTCATATCCCAGGATGGATGGACGCCGGCGTTGATGCGCGGATCCTTGTCCCTCGGGCGAAACAGGACCCGGTAGCTCTCCGCCGATGGGTCGGCGGCGAGAGGCACCCATTTGTCTCCGGCCCGCACGGCCGGCTGCAGCGCGATCACCGGGCCGGCGCGATGAAAATCCAGGCGCATGGTCTCGGAGCGCAGCGAGGCCACTGGGGCGGGCTCGATGGCCTGGAGCGGCTCGGGATCGGAACCGGAAGCGAGCGGACGCCTGATCTCCACGGGAACCATCTTGGCCGGAGGCTGCCGCAGCTTCCACGGTGGGTCCTGGGGCTGGAACGACATGTTGTCGGTTAGCATCAGCGCGTCGCACCGGGCGAAGGGCGTGCATTTCTCGCCGATGACGATGAGGTTCGGGCCCGCCTGCAGATCGAACTCGCCACCGTCCTCCCAGAGCCAGCCCTCCATGCCCTCCTGCCCGTGGCGTCCGAACACTTTTTCCGATGGCTTTGCGCCGACGCGCACGGTGAAGTTGCGCGTGCCGGGACGGTCCTTCGGGTAGTCCTTGCTACGCACCCAGAGCCGCCAGCGGCCCGCGTGCGGGAGCTCCACCGCGCCCGCTGCCGGCGACGGAGAAGGCGACGGAGACGAGAGGTACTCGCGCGCCCCGTGGCCAAAGTCGCGGGTGGGCAGCAGGTCGCCCTGCACCTCGAGCGATTCCGCCTCTATCACAAACGATGTCGCGCGGCCGGCGCCGGACGACAGGACCGCGCACAGGCCGGCGGCGACCGACCAGGCCAGGCGCTTGCGCGATGGGGTGACATGGTTCACGGGCGCAGATCCTGCCTGCGACAACCGCTCTTTTCAAACCGCGAATCAGGCCTCCGTTGCCGAGGCGCCCCGAACGAAAACCCGGGGCGCGAATGGGCCGCTTTCCCCTCGCGAAGCGCGGTTGGCTTATCGTGACGTCGCGGCTCGTCGCCCTCCTCTGCGACTGGCCTTGCCGCGCCGTGCGGCGAGACGGGAGGCTGGGGCTGCGCCCGCGGGCGGCATCCACACTCCGGAAAGTCAGTCCGCAAAGAGGTCCATCTGGCCGCCCGTTGCGTTGCGCCGGGCGCCCTTGCGGCGCTTCTTGGGGCGGGCCTCGGCGGGGGCGGACGTTTCGGCGAGGGCGTCCGCGGCGATCTGGCCCTCCTCGAGTTGACGTAGGAGGCCCTTGGCGCGGTCCAGGACCTCTTTGGGCAGTCCGGCGAGGCGCGCGACCTGGATGCCGTAGCTCTTGTCCGTGGCGCCCTCGACGATCTTGCGGAGGAAGACGACCTGGTCGTTCCACTCCCGGACTGCGACGTTCATCATCTTGGAAGCCCGGAGTTCGCGCGCGAGGCGGGAGGTCTCGTGGTAGTGGGTCGCGAACAGCGTGAGGGCGCCGATGCGGTCGTGGAGGTGCTCGGCCACGGCCCACGCGATGGAGAGGCCATCGAAGGTGCTGGTGCCGCGCCCGATCTCGTCGAGAACGACGAGGCTACGCTCGGTGGCGTTGTGGAGGATATTGGCGGTCTCGTTCATCTCGACCATGAACGTGCTCTGGCCGCGGGAGAGGTCGTCGGAGGCCCCGACGCGCGTGAAGATGCGGTCGATGAGCCCGATGCGGGCGGAGCGCGCGGGGATGAACGAGCCCACGTGCGCCATGAGGGCGAGGAGGGCGACCTGGCGGAGGTACGTGCTTTTCCCGGCCATGTTGGGGCCGGTGAGGATGATCAGGCGAGAGGAGGGGGAGAGGGCGGTGTCGTTGGGGACGAAGCGCTCGTCGAGGCTGAGGTGCTCGAGCACCGGGTGGCGGCCATCGCCGATCTCGATGCAGGGTTCCGCGAGGATCTCCGGTCGCCGGTAGTCGCGGGCGCGGGCGACGTGGGCGAGGGATGCGAGGGCGTCGAGCGCGGCGATGCGGTCGGCGTTCTGCTGGATGGCGGAGGTGTGAGCGAGGACCTCATCGCGGATCTTCCGGAAAAGGTCGGCCTCGAGGGCACGGGCCTTCTCTTCGGCGCCGGTGATGCGCGCCTCCATCTCCTTGAGTTCGGGCGTGACGAAGCGCTCGGTGTTGGCGGTGGTCTGCTTGCGGTGGTAATCGGGGGGCACGCTCGCGGCATTGGCGTGCGAGACCTCGATGAAATAGCCGAACACCGAATTGAAGCGGATCTTCAGGGATCTGATGCCCGTGCGCTCCTGTTCCTGCTGCTGGAGGCGGGCGATCCAGTCCTTGCTGTCGCGGGCGAGGGATCGGAGTTCGTCGAGGGGGGGATCGTAGCCATCGGCGATGACGCCGCCGTCGCGGAGGTGGGGTGGGCACGCCGGGTCGATCGCGCGCGCGATGAGGGAAACGACGGGTTCGAGCGGGTCGAGGTCGTCGCGGATGGAGTCGATGAGCTTGGCTCCGGGAGTTGCGAGCATCTCGCGGATGGCGGGGATCTGGCCGAGGCCGTGGGCGAGCGCGAGGAGGTCGCGGCCGCCGCCCGACCCCTGGGACAGGCGCCCGGTGCCGCGCTCGATGTCGGGGATCTCGCCGAGGCGGGCGCGGAGGGACTCCAGCGGAAATTCGTCCTCGGCGAGGCGTCCTATGGCGGATTGGCGCGCGACGATATGGTCCTGCTGGAGGAGTGGGTGGAGGATCCAATCGCGGAGCCTGCGCGCGCCCATGCCCGTGCAGGTGCGGTCGAGGGTGCCGAGCAGGGTGGTCTCGCGGGGGGTGCCGTGGCGGAGTGGCTCGGTGAGCTCGAGCGCGCGGCGCGTCGTCTCGTCGAGGATCATGAAGTGGGTGGGGTTGTAGACGGAGAGCGCCTGGACGTGAGCGAGCGAGCGGCGGAGGGTGTTGCGGACGTAGTGGAGCAGGCCGCCGGCGGCCCCGATGGCGAGGGGCATCTCGGCGCATCCGAACCCGTCGAGGGACTGGGTGTGAAAATGCTCGCGGAGGGAGGCGAAGGCGGCATCGAACTGGAAGGCCCAGCCATCGTGCCGCGACAGGGGGGCGCGCCCGTTCGCGAGCGCGGCATCGGGATCCCATCCGTCGGGGATGACGATCTCGGCGGGGGCGATTTTGGCGAGTTCGTCGGCGAGGTGCCGCGCGTCCGGCAATTCGGTGAGCCGGAAATCGCCGGTGGAGGTGTCGAGGAAGGCGAAGCCGAAGCGGCCGTCGGCGGGACAGACCGAGGCGAGGTAGTTGGCGCGGCGGGAGTCGAGGGACTCGAGTTCGACGACGCTGCCCGGGGAGATGATCTGGGTGATCTCGCGCCGGACCATCTGGCCGGGCCTTGGGGTCTCCATCTGGTCGCAGACCGCGACGCGGTGACCGGCGTTGATGAGGCGGGAGATGTAGGGCGTGGCCGCGTGATAGGGGAGCCCGCACATCGGGACGCCATTGCGCTGGGTCAGGGTGAGGCCGAGGACGCGCGCGCCGGTCTTCGCGTCATCGAAGAACATCTCGTAGAAATCGCCGAGGCGGAAGAGCATGAGTGCGCCGTGCGGCACCTGGGCCTTGAGCCTCTGGTACTGCTGCATCATGGGGGTGGAGGTGTCGGGGGGCACGGGGAGTCTAGGTCAAGGGTGGGGAATCGGCGGCTCAGTCGTCGAAAAAAGTGTCCTCGTGGGAATAGGGCGGGGCGCAGCAGCAGAGGAAGCGGAGTGGGGTGGACGCCCGGATGGCGTGGCGGGTTCCCGGGGGGATGAGGATGGCGTCGCCGGGGCGGACGTCGCGGGTCACGCCGGCGACGGTCATCCGGGCGCGGCCCTCCACTATGAAATAGAACTCCTCGCTGGCCTTATGGTAGTGGGGTCGGGTGGTGGCGCCGGATGGCAGGGAGGCCTCGGCGAGGCTCTGGTTCTGGACGGGGGCGTTGGTGGGGTCGAGGATACTGCGGATGGTGGAGCCGTCTTGGGTTGTGAACGGGGCTTGGTCGGCTAGGTTAATGACGGTCACTGGCAGGCACGATAGGACGCGGCATGGACGGGGCAAACGAAAAGGGCGGATGGGCGGGGCTGCTTCAGGTGCCGCTGCTGACGAGGCGGCGGATCGCGCTGGCGTTCGTGGCGGCGGCGGCGGCGGACATCATCCAGTGGATGTTCGCGGGCACGACGCTGTTACCGCTATGGTTCGACGATGCCGTGGATCTGGTGGCGATGGTGGCCCTGTGGCGGCTGCTGGGTTTTCACCTGCTGCTGCTGCCGGCCTTCTTGGCCGAGGTGTTGCCGGGCGTCGAGATGCTCCCGACGTGGCTGGGCGTCGTGGCCTACCTGGTGAGGGTGCGGTCCAAGGAGCAGCGGATCGAGGATGTGCAGGGGAAGTAAGAGAAGCCATTGATCGGGCGCGGTGTGAGCGAGGGCGTATGCGGCGGACGGCATGTTGGTTTTGGATGTTGGCGGCCGGCCCGGCGGTCTCACTCGCGGGGGAACCGGGGCGGTTCGTCGGCCCTGGGGCACCCGCGACGCAGTCGGCCGGGCGGGTGATGGTTCCGCTGGAGCTGGAGTTGCCGAAGGCGCAGCAGGTCGGCACGCCGAAACCGATCAGCCTTCCGCACATGGACCGGACGCCGCCCGAATCGGTTCCGCCACTGCTGATGCCGTTGGGATCGCACAACCTCGCGAAGGGGAAACCGGTCACCGCCAGCGACGCCTTCCCGATGGTCGGGGACCCGGGCATGGTGACCGATGGGGACAAGGCTGGCCAGGACGGTTCGTTCGTGGAACTCGGGCCTGGCAAACAGTGGGTGCAGATCGACCTTGGCGTTGAAAGTGAGGTCTTTGCCGTCGTGCCGTGGTTTTTCCATGGGGAACAGCGGGCGATTCACGATGTCGTGGTTCAAGTGTCGGATGACCCGGATTTCCGGGATGGGGGCAGGGTTCTATTCAATAACGACCACGACAACTCGTCGGGCTTCGGGGCGGGACGGGACCTGGCCTGGGTCGAGACGCATCGCGGCAGGGTCATCGATGCCAAGGGCGCGCGCTGCCGGTACGTGCGGGTCAACACCAGCGGAAGCACCACCGACGAAATGAATCGATTCACGGAGGTCGAGGTGTATGGGCGGGGGGTGGAGTGAGCGTTTTCCTCTCGCTCATTCTCTCGGCAACCAGCCTCGAATTCATCCGACCCGCGAGCGGGAGATGGATCGCTCGAAAACCAGCGATTATAGGAGGATCGGGGGCGCTTTCTAGGGCTTGCCGAGTGGGTCGCGGGTGCTATGCGTGGACATTCCATGTTTGAGCCGATTCTAGTCATTGGTGAGCGCGGGGGCGAGGGATGAGGATTTTGTCTGGCATCCAGCCCAGCGGGCGGCTGCATCTCGGGAATTATTTCGGGATGATGCGGCCCGCGATCGAGTTGCAGGAGAAGGGCGAGGCATTCTACTTCATCGCGGACTACCACGCCCTGACCAGCATCCAGAATCCGGGCGACCTGCGGCGCTTCAGCCGCGAGGTGGCGATGGACCTGCTGGCGGCGGGGCTAGACCCTGGGAGGTCGGCGCTCTTCCGGCAGAGCGACGTCCCCGAGGTGACCGAGCTGTCGTGGATCCTGTCGACCGTGACGCCGATGGGGCTTTTGCAGCGCTGCCATTCGTACAAGGACAAGGTGGCGCGGGGGATCTCGGCGAGCCACGGTTTGTTCGCGTATCCGGTCCTCATGGCGGCGGACATCCTGATCTACGACTCCGACCTGGTTCCGGTGGGCCGGGACCAGAAGCAGCACGTGGAGGTGGCGCGCGACATCGCGATCAAGTTCAACGAGGCGTACGGCGAGGTGCTGCGGATGCCGGAGCCCGAGATCCGGGACGAGGTGGCGGTGGTGCCGGGGCTCGACGGCCAGAAGATGTCGAAGTCTTATGACAACGGGATTTACCTCTCGGAGCCGGAGGCCTCGTTCCGGAAGAAGGTGATGGGGATCAAGACGGACTCGACGCCTGTGGAGGCGCCCAAGGCGGTGGAGGGGTCGCTGATCCTGCAATTGTATCGGCTCGTGGCGACGGAGGGTGAGTGCCGGGCGATGGAGGCGTCGTTTTTGGCGGGCGGGACGGGCTACGGCGAGTACAAGAAGGAGCTGTTCCGCGCGCTGTGGGGCCATTTCGCGGAGTATCGGCGGAGGCGTGCGGAACTGGAGGCGTCGCCGGCGCGGGTGGACGAGGTGCTGGCGGGGGGCGCGGCGCGGGCGCGGTCGGTGGCGCGGGCGGTGCTGGGGCGGGTGAGGGAGGCGGTGGGCCTGTGCTGAGCCTTGAGACGGGGCGGGATTTGCAGGTGCGGCTTCCGGTTTTCGAGGGGCCGCTGGACCTGCTGCTGTACCTGATCCGGAAGGACGAGCTGGACATCTACGATATCCCGATCGAGCAGGTGACGACCCAGTACGTGGAGTACCTCGACCTGATGCAGATGCTCAACCTGGAGCTGGCGGGGGAGTTCCTGGTGATGGCCGCGACCCTCTTGTATATCAAGAGCCGGATGCTCTTGCCGGTGGACCAGCAGGCGATCGACGAGGAGGCGGAGGAGGAGGACGATCCGCGCTGGGAGCTGATCCGGCAGCTGGTCGAGTACAAGAAGTTCAAGGATGTCGCGTTCGACCTGAGGCTCAGGGAGGCGGATCGCGAGCGGGTGTTTCCGCGAAAGCCGGCCAAGCCCGAATTCGCGCCGGTGCCGGCGCCGCCGGCGGGCGAAGCGGGGATATTCGACCTGATCACCGCCTTCAAGAAGATCCTGGACCGGGTTCAGAAGGCGGACAACCTGCGGGACATTTTCGAGGAGCGGTTCACGGTCGCCGACAAGATCGAGTTCGTGAGGCAGGTCTTTGCGACGGAGCGGCGGCGGATGTTCGCGGATCTGTTCGAGGGGTCGGCGTCGAGGACCGAGGTGGTGGTGACGTTTCTTGCGATACTGGAGTTGATCCGCCTGCGGTTCATCGCGGCGCGGCAGCCGCGGCAGTTTGGCGAGATCGAGATCGTCCGGGTGGAGGCGGCATGACGCTGAAGCAAGTCATCGAGGCGCTGCTCTTTGCGGCGAACGGGCCACTCTCGGGCAAGGACATCCGGAAACTGCTGGCCGAGGCGGCGGAGTTGCAGCAGGACGACGACACGGTGGCGATGGCATCGGCCAGGGAGGCGGAGGTCACGCGGGTGATCGAGGAGATCCGGTCGGAGATCGAGGCGGAGAAGCGGAGCTACGTGCTGGAGGAACTGGCGGGCGGCTACCAGCTGGCCACGCGTCCGGAATACGTGGCATGGGTGAGGCTGCTGTACGAGCGCTCGCGCGCGCCGCGGCTGAGCGGGCCGGCGCTGGAGACGCTGGCGATCATCGCGTATCGGCAGCCCGTGTCGCGCGCCGAGATCGAGGCGGTGCGTGGCGTGTCGGTGGATGCGGTGCTCACGACGATCCAGGAGCGGGGACTCGTGACGGCGCGGGGCAGGGCCGACCTGCCCGGCAGGCCGCTGGTCTACGAGACCACCGAATTTTTCCTTGAGCATTTTGGGCTCAGGTCGCTAGATGAATTGCCTAATGCGGAGGAACTTAGGAGGGTCCCGTTGCCCAAGCCGCCGGCCCTTCAACAGGGATCGGTCGATGGGGTTCTGCCGCTGAGCGATGAAAATCGAGACGCTGAGGTTGCGGATCGACGCCCTGGACAGCCAGATCCTCAAGCTGCTGAACAAGCGCCTGAGCCTGGTTCAGGAGATCGGGCGGGCGAAGGCTAGTTCTGGGCGGGGGGTTTTTGATCCCGCGCGGGAGGCGAGACTTGTGGCGCGGTTGTCGAAGGAAAACGGCGGACCGCTATCGGATTCGGCCCTGCGCTCGGTGTATCAGATCATTTTCTCATCGGCGCGGGCGCTGCAGAAGCGGCTGCGGATCGCCCATATGGGTTCCGAATGGACCGAGTGTCACCATGCGGCGATCGACATCTTTGGACTTGAGGCGAGCTACATGAGTTACGAGGATAGGGCCCAGGTGGCGCGTGCGCTGCGAGGGGGCGAGTGCGATTATTGGGTGACGTGCTGCAGCTATCGGGACGGACTTCGCGAATTGACCGGGATGGTCCTGCCCCGGTTTGGGGGGAAGCGTTTTTTCGTGGTTGACGCCGGGGCAAATAAGTTAAGTTGATCAAATGGGCAATTTTAGCTCGAGGCTGGCCAACCTGTTCGGCGGGAAGAAGAACCCGGACGAACCGGGGGCGGTGAGGGCGCCGAGTCCGGGCAAGGGGACGCCGAGCCTGCGCGATCAGATGATTGCGAGTCCGCCGCCTGCGCCGCCGCCGGTGGTTTCGGGCGCGCCGGTGCCCGTACCACCACCGCTGCCGAGGCGGGAGGGAGGGAAGGCAGGGACCGAGAAGATCGATTACGCGTCGGCGGTGCGACGGCAGGCGCACGGTGGTGTGGGCGCCGGGCCGCGACCGGTGCCGCCACTGCCGCCGATGCCCGCGCAGGGAATGATGCGGCCCGCGGTGCCGGTGCCGCCGCCTCCGGTCGCGCCCGGAGTTTCGGCTCAGGTGCCCAAGATCCCAGGGGCACCCGCTGTCTTTGGTGTTCCGCCGGTGCCCAGTGTGCCACCCCTTCCATCGGGATCGGGAGTGGTGCCGCAGCCGGTGGCACCGCCGCGACCGATTGCCGGCGTGGCCGCACAGGCGTTTTCACCCGGCATCGGTCCTGTGTCAAAGGCGCCCACGGAGGAGGTTGGAGGCGGCGAAAAGGTGCGGCCGCCATGGATGTCTGGCGGCAGAAAGACCCAGACACTGAAGCCACTGCCCCCGCGGGAACCGAGGGCTGCCTCTGACGCGCCGCATCTCGCGCATCCCCCGGCCTGGGTCGCCGGTCCCAGTGCCCCGCCTCGTCCTGCGCCGATGGCTCCTGCGGCACCGGCGCCGGCACCGATTTCAGGGCCTGCGATGGTGCCGCCCGCTGTTCGGCGGCCGGCGGGACCGGCGCCTGTGGTTTCGCCAACGCCGCCCGTTTCGGCGGGGTCGCTCCCGGCCCAGTCGGCCGACGTGGAGGCGCGGTTGCCCGGACCGTTTGCGCCGGCGCCGTCCCCTGTGCCGGAGGCATCGCCGCAGCCGGTGGCCACGCCGATGGGCAGTCCGCAACCGCAGGGTCCCGCCGTCGCGAAGGTCCCGCCGAATTTCAGGTTCAGGGAGTTGCCCGTGCTGGATGCGGGGGTGGGTGAGACTGGGGAGGCGCCGCCCGTCGCGGTGCCCGCAACCAGACCATCACCCGCACCGGTGCCGCCGCCGCGCATGGCGGGGGCTCCGGTGCCCGTGGCTCCGCCGCTTCCGGCGACAGTGGTTCCCGCTGGGCCCGCTGCGCCGAGTGCCGTTGGCTTGGCTGGGAAGCCACCGGTGCCTCCGCCGATGCCCGCGCCGCCGAAGGCGGGGCCCCCATTGCAGGCTGCGGTGGTCGTGGCGGCGAAGGCGACGGACGCGGTGTCGGGCGCGGGTGCGGCGCCGGGGACGGCTTTGCCTTCCCAGGCACCGGTCCCGTCTGGTTCCGTGGCCGGGCCCGCCGTGCCACGAAGAGTGCCGGCGGCGGGGGCCGCGACCGTGAAGGGGATCGGGCAACCCATCGTGGCGTCGGCCCAGGGCGCGGCGCCCGCGAGTCTGGCGGCCAGGCGGCGCGGATCGCGGCTATGGTCTTCGCTCTTCCTGCTGGTGCTCTTGGGGGCAGGCGCCGCCGCCGCGTACTTCTATTGGATGCAGACGCGCGAGACGCGCCTGGTCTGCCAGCCGATGCTGGACGGCTACAAGGTCTCTGACAGCGCGTACCTGATGAACCCGTTGGTGGCGGAGGTCGAGCGCCTGCACCAGCGGTATCTGGAGCAGCTGGAGCCACTGCGCCAGGAGCAGGCCCGGCGGGAGCAGGCCGTGGCGGCGGCGGAAAGGATGGCCAAGGAAGCGGAGGCACCGGTGGCCGCGGCCAAGCAGGCGTTTGCCGCACTCGAGGTCAAGCACAAGCAGGAGGCGGTCGGTATCAACGCCCAGAGCCAGGAGCAATTTGAGGCGCGGTTCAAGGCGCTCGAGGCAGAACTGGCGAGCACGCGGCAGAACTTCCAGCGGGCGATCGCCGACAGGGCGCAGCGGATCAAGATCGACTTCGCGGAAGATCCCGCGGAGACCGAGCCAGACATCGTGGTGAGCCGATTCAGGACCGGGCTATACGGCGCCGGGGCGGGCGTGGACCGGAAGGCCGAGCAGGCCTGGGCCGAGGAGCAACTGTCGCAGTGGCGCGGCTATTTCGAGTACTGGAAGTCGCAGAGGGTGGCGCTCCAAGAAGAGTTCAGGTTGTCGCAGGGGCAGTTTGGCGGAATCATCGAGAAGCAGAAGGCCGAGGTCGAGAAAGCGCGGGCGGCCATGGCGAAGGCCGAGCAGCAGCTCAAGGCGGCCCAGGATGCCGCCGACGCGGCCCGGAAGGCCATGGGCGCGGGCGGGTTCGACCCGAAGAAGATCGAGGCCGAACTCGTGGCGCAGATGGATGCGCTGCCAGAGAAGTTCAGGCTGGTCGAGAGCGCCGCGAGGTCGGACGGGAAGTACGTCTTCGCCAAACTCGACGAGAACGCCAGCGTGTCCCCCGGGAAATACGTCGTTTTCTTCAGGGCTTGGAAGGACGAGAAGGAGTACTGGGCATTTTCCGAGGCCGATGTGGTCAGGTTGCAGGAGACGAGCATGCGCGTCTTTCCCGAGAGCCTCCTGGAGAAACGCCGGATGCTGCTCGAGGGCAAGTTCGACCCGGAGTAAGGGGGGGGATTCTTCCGGCAAGGCGATGCCCGCGGGTGCGGCCGACCGCGCGTCAGCGAGATGTTCGCGATTTCCGCGTCTTTGTCGGTTTGAGGCCCGGATCCGTCTTCGAGGCGCGGCGCCGCGTGCGGGGAATGGCCGGCCTGAGGGCGCGGATGTCCGGCAGGCCGCGGAACCGCCCATCGTAGTCGAGGCCAAAGCCGACGACGAATTCGTCGCCGATATCGAATCCGACCCAATGGGCGCGTGCGGGTCGCGCGCGGCGGCGGCGCTTGCGCACAAGGACACAGATGCGCACGGAGCGGGCGCCGAGCGCGAGGAGGCGGGCCCGGGCGGCCGCGAGGGTGATGCCCGTATCGAGAATGTCATCGACGAGGAGGACGTCGGCGCCGCGGAAATCCCCCGGCGCGGTGCCTATGCCATGGACGGCGCCGGAGCTGCGGGTGGTTTTCCCGACGTAGCTGCGGAGCCTCCAGCACTCGAGCCGGAACGGCACCGAGAGATGGCGGGCCAGGTCGGCGAGGAAGAAGAGCGATCCGTTGAGGATGCCGAGCAAGACGAGGTCGCGGCGGCGGTAGCGGGCGGAGATCTCGCGCGCGAGGCGGGCGGTGCGGCGGCGGATCGCACCCGCGGAGATCAGGATGGGGCCGGGCGCGAACTCGGTGAGGGGTGCCGCCATGGGGAGCCGCCGGGTCGTCGCTAGGAGTTTGTCGGACTTCGTCCGGCAAACTCCTCTGGCAAAACCGCCTTCTTCCTGAAAATGAGCGGGTTCCGTAGGATAGTGAATTGTTGGGTCAAAGCGCACGAGATCTTGCGATATCCCTTGGGGCACCGTTATAACTATCTATCATTAAGGCGGTTTTGCTATCTAGCAGCCTGGCGGACTGGGCGAAGTCCGACAGGCTGCTAGATGTGCCTGGAGTCGGTCTCGTCCTTGGTGGTGTAGCCGGTGTCCTGCCGCTTGAGATTGACCTCGTTTTTCTTGAGGTAGGCGGCGTGGACGTCGGCGGCGCTCATGCCGAGGACCTGGGCGATGGAGATGAGGAAGTGAAAGAGATCGACGACCTCGACGCGGGCATTCTGCTCGTCGAACTTCTGGTACTTGGCCCACCATTTCCAGGGGACGCTGTCGGTGAGTTCGGCGATCTCCTGGGACATGGCGCGGCAGTAGTTGAGGGCCCAGCGGGTCTTCTCCTCCTCGTTCATGGAGGCGGTATCGACGCCGATGCGGAGGTTGAGGGCGCGCTGGAGGTCCCAGATCTGCTCGAGCATGTCAGGTTTAGGCATATCGGTTTTGATAGACAAAGGGGGGCACATCTGCAATGAAACGCGGCGGTCGATGGCGGGGCGGTCCCGCAGACAGGCGGAGCGGAGGCAGAGATGGGCGACGTGAGGGACGTGGTGATAGTCGGCAGCGGGTGCGCCGGGCTGACGGCGGCGATCTATGCGGCGCGGGCCAACCTGGCCCCGCTGGTGCTGGCCGGGCGGATGCCGGGGGGCCTGCTGACGACGACGACCGTCGTGGAGAACTTTCCCGGGTTTCCGGAGGGCGTGGATGGGTTCGCCCTGATGTCGGGTATGCAGAAGCAGGCTGAGCGTTTCGGGGCGGAGGTGCGATTTGGCGAGGTGGAGAAGGTGGACCTGTCGCGTCGGCCATTTGCGCTGGCGACGGACGATGGGGAGGTCTTGGCGAGGACGCTGATCGTGGCGACGGGGGCGGGGCACCGGCACCTGGGGCTGGAGAGCGAGCGATTGCTGGAGAACAAGGGGGTGACCTATTGCGCCACCTGCGATGGAGCGCTGCCGATGTTCCGGAACCAGGCGCTGGTCGTGGTGGGTGGCGGGGATTCGGCGATGGAGGAGGCGATGTACCTGACGCGATTCGGGTCGCGGGTATTCGTGGTGCACCGGCGGGACCAGTTGCGCGCGTCGAAGATCATGGGGGAGCGGGCGCTCGGCAATCCGAAGATCGAGTTCTGCTGGAATTCGGTCGTGGCCGATGTGCTCGGTGTGGGGGCCGGGAAGGTGACGGGGGTCAGGCTGCGGGATGTGGTGACGGGGGCGGAACGGGAACTGGGGTGCGCCGGTCTTTTCGTGGCAATCGGGCACGTGCCCAACGCGGCATTTCTGGGCGGGCAACTGGAGTTGGATGCTGAAGGGTACATCGCGTTGAAGGGCGGGACGCGGACGAGCGTCGAAGGGGTATTCGCGGCCGGCGATGTCGCCGACCGGGTCTTTCGGCAGGCGATCACGGCGGCGGGCACCGGTTGCGCGGCCGCGATCGAGGCCGAGCGGTACTTGGCGGGGCTGGGCTGACGGCCGGCGGCGGCGCCGGGCCTGAGGAGGGAGCACCGGTTTGGGCGAGGCTGGTCATCTCGGGATGGTGAGAGACATCGCGGTCGTGATGACCGTGGCCGGCGCCGTGGCGGTGCTTTTTCACCGCCTGAGGTTTCCGTTCGTCCTGGGCTATCTTGTGGCGGGCATCCTGTTGAGCCCCGGCGTGTTCCCCGGGTGCCTTGGGGTGCCGATTCACGACATCCGGACCGTGCGCGCCCTGGCGGACGTGGGGATCGTCTTTCTGGTCTTTAACATCGGGATGGAGTTCCGGCTCTACCGGTTGAAGCAACTGGGGGCGAGGGCGGTCCTGTGCGGTCTGGCGGAGGCGGCGGTGATGTTCCTGGTCGGCGCCTCCGTGGGGCGGGTGCTGGGCTGGGGGCCGGTGGCGTCGCTGTTCTTGGGGGCGATGCTGGTGCCGTGTTCAACGATCATTCTGTCGAAGAGCGTCGGCGAGGCGGGGCTCGGGGGCCGTCCGTTTGCGCGGATGGCGATGGGCCTGGCGATCATGGAGGATCTCGTCGTGATCGTGATGCTGGTGGTGCTGACGGCGGCCGGAAGGGGGCTGCCGCCCGACTGGGCGGGGTTGTGGGGCTTGGGCTGGGGGATTCTGGTGTTTCTGGCGGCGGCCATTGTCGGCGGGCTTCTTGCGGTGCCCCGGCTCATGAACAGCCTGTATCGGGCGCACCACCACGAGGCGCTGGTGATCGTGACCTTCGGGCTGTGCTTTGGATTTGCGCTCCTGGCGACGAAATTGGGCTACTCCGGGGCCCTCGGGGCGTTTGTGATGGGGATGATCGCGGCGGAGAGCCTCGCGCGGGAGTGGCTGGTGCGCCGCCTGGAACCGATGCGGGAGTTCTTCGCGGCGCTGTTCTTTGTCTCGATCGGCGTGCTGTTCGACGCGGGGCTGTTCGTGGCGCACGCGTGGGAGGTTGCGGCGGTGGCGGCGGTGTTTGCGCTGGCAAAGGTCGCTGCGGTGACGGCGGGCGGCGTGGTGACAGGTTTCCACTGGAAGCGCTGCCTGCGCGCGGGGCTGGCCATGACGAACCTCGGGGAGTTCTCCTTCATTCTTGCGGCGGCGGCAGCGGCGGAGGGCCTGGTCCCGGGGGCGCTCCATCCGATGATCCTGGGCGTCTGCGTGATCAGCGCCGGGTGGTCCCCGCTGGTGGTGCGGGGCATCGACAGGTTGGCCGATGGGGCGGATGCGCTGATGCCGGCGCCCCTGAGGACCTTTTTGGCCCTCTACGAATCGCGCATCGCCGAGTCATGGGCGCCGAGGCACCCGCGGCGGTGGTGGAGGGTGCTGCGGCGGCCCTTGCTGATGCTGGCGGGCGAGGTCGGTGCGATGAGCGCGGTCGTCGCGGCGGTGCCGACGATACGGGCGGGCGTCTCGCGGTTCTTGGCGGCGGGCGGCAACTTGGCTCCCGACATGGTGGCGTGGGTGGTGGCGCTGCTGGCATGCGTGCCGATCGGCGTCGCCGCATGGCGCAACATCGGGGTTCTCGCGATGGTGCTATCCGAGATGGCGGTGCCGCGGGGCGCGGCCGGGGCTGGGCGTGGGCTCCTGGAAAAGGCGGTGGGTGGGGCGTTCTCGGGATTTGCGGGCCTGCTGATCGTGGGGTGGCTGCTGATGCTCTCGCAGCCGTTTCTGCCGCCCTGGCCGGTGACGGCCGGGCTGGTTCTCGGCGGGATGGCGCTCTCGGGTCTCCTGTGGCGCAAGATGGTCCAGATGCACCACCGGGTCGAAACGGCGATCGAATCGTCGCTCGATCAGGCGACGGACCTCAGCACGCTGGCGCGGCGCGAGGTCCGGCAGCTGCTGGAGGATCGCTATCCCTTGCAGGCAGGCATCCGCGAACTGATCGTCCTCCCCGACTCGCAGGTCGTGGGGCAGAGCCTGCGGCAATTGCGGGTCCGCGAGGAGACGGGGGCCACGGTGCTGAGCATCCGCCGCTCCGGCTTCGAGCTGGTCAATCCGGCGGCGGAATCGGTCCTGTTCCCCGAAGATCACGTGCTCGTGGTGGGAGGGGGCGAGGACCTGGATAGGGCGGCGGCGTTTTTCGAAAAGGCGCGCGCGCGGGACAGGCTATCGGGCTCGGAGGTCTGGACCATCAGACTGACCGACTACTCGCCCGCGGTTGGGCGGACGCTGAGCGAAGTGAATTTGCGGGCCGAGGCGGGGGTGTCGGTCGTGGGGCTGGTCCGGGCCGGCGAGAATCGGCTGAACCCCGATCCCGGCACCGTGGCCGAGGTGGGGGACTCGCTGGTCCTTTTTGGAACGCTGGCCCAGCTCAGCCGAGCCGGCGCCATCTTGGGGGGCGAGATGGTCGAGGGTCCGGGCCATCTTGACGGCGACCCAGGATGACACTAATCTCCGACACGATACTCTGGAACACGCAAGATTTCCCTGGGGCGCGCGAAGGTCGGGTGCGCCATCGGGTCTTCCAACAATCTCCGATCTTAAAAGTTGAGAATAAGGTAAGAACGGTATGAAGATGGCGTATTTCACCGGTGCCGCGCTGGCTCTTGCGGCCCTGCTCCCTCTGTCGGCATTCTCTCAAGACGCTACGGGTGGGGAGAAGAAGAAGGGGCCCCCCGCGAATGCCGTGATGGGCGTGGTCAAGTCGGTCGATGCCTCTGCGAAGACCGTGACGGTCGAGGCGAAGGGCGGCGAGGCGAAGACCTTCACGATCAGCGAAAAGACCAAGATCAAGATCGACAAGGCCGACAAGACCCTGGCCGATCTCACCGAGGGCCTGCGCGTCGTGGTCGTGCCCAACAAGAAGGGTGACGCGGCCATGAGCATCAACGGGAACACCGCGGCGGCCAAGGGCGGTGGCAAGAAGAAGAAGGGCGGCACCGAGTAATTCCGGGTGCGGATCCCTCAATAGTTAAGCGCCCGCCTCGGCGGGCGCTTTTTTTTGGGCCGGGCGGGCTATCGGGCGGCTGTGCCGGCGCGCGCCTTGTTGAATAGGTCGCAGTAGGCCTTCGCGAACATCAGGCCGCAGATGGGGTATGCCGCGAGGATGCCGACGCCGCAGAGGATCACCCCGGCGAGGCAGAATACGACCATGAGGATGACGAGCACGAGCATCTGCCACCACTGGGGGTGGATCATTCGTCGGCTGGCCTCCATGGCCTCCCACACGCCGACGTTCTTCTCGAGGGCGATGAGCGGCGCATAGATGTATCCGACCTGAAGATAGATACCGGGCAGGATGCAGAGCAGGTATCCCGCGAGGCAAACGAGCGCGGACAGGAGACCGGTGAGCATGACGGCGACCGTCCGTTCCCGGAATGCGGCGAAGAGATCCGGAATGGCGGGCTCGTAGCCGCGGGCGATCCGGGTCAAGAAACGGAAACCGCCGGCGTAGAGCAGCGTCGTGAACGCGATGTTGATGAGCAAGCAGATCAGATAGAGCGGCACCTGCCAGGCGATCTGGGCGAGGTCCGGTTCCGCGCCCTTCGCGATGGCCTGCAGGGTGACGGTGAAGGGAGTCGACAAGACGCTGGTGACCAGGCCCGCCGCGATCGAGATGGCAATGAAGATCAGGCAGGCGAGCACCAGGTTCAGCCAGTGCTTGCCGAACAGCGAGAATCCCTCTGAGACGCAGGCGCCGATATCGACGGTGCCCGCAGCGCCCCGGGGCGCGGGCTCGCCGGGTACCAGGGCATCGCCGAACTCGGGAGAATCACCCACCGTGGCCCACTCCGGGGCACCCTCGGGCCGGATCTTGGAATCGTGGTCCAGCCGACCGTCGGCAATCCACTCGCGGATCGTCGCATCGGAAACTGGGCCGTACTCCTGGCCATCGCCGCCTATGATGTGATAATTCATGGTCTCCTCCCTTTCTTGTTCCGGTTGATGCCCATTGGCATGATGTCGTTGGCGCGGCCAGGGGCGAGAAAAATGTGTTCGCCGCGGTCGGGCTGGCTCGAGAGCGGGATTTGGCCCGAGAATTCCGGGTGCGGCGACGGTCGCCAGACCGGGGCGCGGTGGCTGAGCGCCCGGGCCCATCCATCACCAGGAGGGCCACATTTCCATCCCCGGCGGCGGCCCCCAAAACGGGGCCGGGGATGGGCCCATTAATTAGATTAACGGTTTACGTATCAAAGAGGGCCTAATAATTCATTTGCCGCGAATATCAATATGGGCAGAGTGTTGCGTCATTCGCATGTCTGGATCGAGCACGATGGCGGCGGCGCACGGGTCGGGCGGTGGCGGGGGCGCGCACGCCCGGCAGTCGGTGTGGGCGAGTTACATATTCTCGACCGATCACAAGGTGATCGGGGTGCAGTACGGGCTCACCGCGCTGGTGTTTCTGCTGTTTGGGTTCTTCCTGATGCTGGCGATGCGCTGGCAACTGGCCTATCCTGGGCAGCCGTTGCCCGTGGTGGGGAAGCTGTTTTCGCCGCAGCATCCGTTCTTGCCGGGCGGGGTCATGTCGCCGGACCTGTACAACAGTTTCGGGGCGATGCACGGGACGATCATGATATTCCTGGGCGTGGTCCCGCTGGCCTTTGGCGCGTTCGGCAACTACGTGGTGCCGCTTCAGATCGGCGCGCCCGACATGGCGTTTCCGCGGATCAACATGGCGAGCTACCACGCGTACTTTTGGGGCGGGGTGCTGATGCTGGCGAGTTTCTTCGTGCCGGGGGGTTCCGCGAAATCGGGGTGGACGTCGTATTCGCCGCTGGCGAACGTGGCGGACACGCAGGCGCTGGCGCCGACGGTGGCATTTCACCCGGTATTCAACGGGCAGACGCTGTGGCTGATCGCGATGGTGCTGCTGATCACCTCGTCGCTGTTGGGCTCGGTGAACTTTATCACGACGATCATCCAGCTCCGTGCGAAGGGCATGTCGTGGATGCGGATGCCGTTTTTCGTGTGGGCCCAGCTCGTGACCGCATTCCTGCTGTTGCTGGCATTCCCGCCGCTGGAGGCGGCGGGCGTCATGCAACTGATGGACCGGTTGGCGGGCACGAGTTTCTTCGTGCCATCGGGCCTGTACGTGGGGGGCAAGTTGCTTGAGGCGAGCGGCGGGGGGAGCCCGATCCTCTGGCAGCACCTGTTCTGGTTTCTCGGGCATCCGGAGGTGTACGTGCTGATCCTTCCGGCGATGGGGATCGTGTGCGAGGTGATCGCGGTGAACAGCCGCAAGCCGATCTGGGGGTACAGGTCGCTGGTGTTCGCCTCGATCGCGGTCGGGTTTCTGTCCTTCGTGGTGTGGGCGCACCACATGTACCTGACCGGGATGGGGGCGAGGGTGAGCACGTTCTTCCAGACCACGACGGTGCTGATCTCGGTGCCCTCGGTGATCATCCTGACGGCGCTTCTGATCTCGCTGTGGGGAGGGTCGATCCGGTTCACGACGCCGATGCTGTTTGCGGCGGCGTTCATTCCGATGTTCGGGCTCGGGGGACTGACGGGGCTGCCGCTGGCCTTCAGCGCCATCGACCTGGCGCTGCACGACACCTACTACGTGATCGGGCATTTTCACTACGTGGTGGCGCCGGGCACGATCTTCGCGCTCTTCGCCGGGATATATCACTGGTACCCGAAGGTCACGGGGCGGCGGATGAGCGAATTCTGGGGGAAGGTGCACTTCTGGCCATCGCTGATCTGCATGAATGGGATTTTCCTGCCGATGTTCCTGCAGGGCATGGCGGGCGTGCACCGGAGGTGGTATGACGGGGGCGGGACGTTTGAGAGCCCGACGTACGAGCTGGCAAAGGCCGTGATCCACTGGAACGAGTTCATGTCGATTTCCGCGTTCGTGCTGGCGGCGGCGCAGCTGCCATTCATCATCAACGTGTTCGCGAGCATCTGGAGGGGAGAGCGGGCGGGGGATAACCCGTGGGAGGCGACGACGCTGGAGTGGGCGACGCCGACGCCGCCGCCGCACGGGAATTTCGAGCGCCCGATCGAAGTGGGGCGCGGGCCTTACGAGTACAGCGTGCCCGGGCACGAGCGGGATTTTGCGCCGCAGTGGGAGGGGCCCCGCTAGGGGTGGGCATGGAGATACCCTACACCGTCCACGCTCGGCCCGACACGGGCCTGTGGAACGCCAAGGTCGGCATCTGGCTGTTCCTCGCCTCTGAGGTGATGCTCTTCGGCGGGCTTTTCTCCGCGTACATCTTCCTGAGGATGGGCGCGGATTACTGGCCGCACCACGTGCTCAACGTGCCGCTGGGCTTGACCAACACGTTCGTGCTGATCACCTCGAGCATCACGATGGTGCTGGCGTGGGTGTCGCTCAAGATGAGGGATTTCGGGCAATTCCGGGTCTGGATGGGGGCGACGCTGGCGTGCGGGTGCGGGTTCATGGTGATCAAGTCGATCGAGTACCGCGACAAGTTCACGCACCACGGTGTGGTCTTCCGGGACGAGGCGTCGTTCCGAAAGTATGAGCCCGAGCTGAGGGCGCTTGGCGCGAAGATCAAGACGAACACGGATGGGCACGGCGCGAGGCCGGGCCGGACGCCGCATTTCGAGATTTCTGGGCATCGCGTCGGCGAGGCGGGCGCGGGGGTGATCGAGTTCGTCCCGGACGCGGCGCACAAGGGCGCGGCCCATGGCGGCGGCGATGGTCACGGCGGGGAGGCGAAGCACGAGGTGGCGGGGGCGGGCGGCCACGGGGCGTCGCTGCGGATCGCGCTGGCGGATGTCGCGCGTTGGGGGGTGTTTGCCCCAAAGTACAGCACCTATTACGCCATCTACTTCACCCTGACGGGGCTGCACGCCCTGCACGTGCTCGGGGGGATGGTCGTGCTGTTCTATTTCTGGATGCCCGGGGCCAAGATGTTCCATGTGGATCCGGAGCATCTCGCGAACCGCGTCGAGGTGGGCGGGCTCTTCTGGCATTTTGTGGACCTGGTGTGGATCTTCCTGTTTCCGGTGTTGTATCTGCTGTAGGAGGCGCGATGGCTGAGGTGCCGGCGGTTGAGAAGAGGGGCTTTTGGGAGGGCGCCAGGGCGATCTTGGCCCACGGTTGGTCGCACCACTACATCCAGGTATTCCTGTACCTGCTGGCGCTTACGGTGGTGACCGTGCTGGCCTCGTACCTGCCGATCGGGGTGGCGGGGCACGTGTTCATCGCGCTGCTGATCGCCGTGGTCAAGGCCGGGCTGGTGGCGTCGATCTTCATGCACCTGCTGCACGAGAAGGTCATGGTGCACCGGTTCATGGCATTCACGGTGGTGTTCTTTTTCGCGCTCGTGGTGCTCTCGATCTTCGCGCTCAAGGATCCGGTTTCCGGGACGCAGTGATATGTCGCTCAAGTATTTTCATCTGGTGTTCGTGAACGCCGCGCTGCTGCTGGCCGGGTGGTTCTGCTGGTGGAGCTGGGGGCAGTATCGGGAGACCGGCTCCGGGCTCGGGTACGCGATCGGCTCGGCGGCGGTGGCGCTGGCGCTCGCGGGATACGAGGCGTGGTTCTTCAAGAAGTCCAAGAACCTGGATCTGGAGTGAGCGGGATGGCGCGAAAGCAACTTGCGGTGGCGATTGGGGCGGGCCTGCTGGCGCCGGGCGGCCTCGAGGCGTGCGCGGTGTGTTTCGGGGGCAAGGGGCAGCCGGTGAGCGAGGCGGCGGGTGGGGCGATCCTGTTCCTGCTGGGTCTGGTGGCCTGCGTGCTGGCGGCGTTCGCGGCCTTCATGGTCTACCTGGCGATGCGCGCCCGTCGGGTCGCGGCGGAGGGAGGACGATGATCAACAGGTTGCTGGGTTTGCCGATGAACGCCTCGGAGCACGGGGCGCAGATCGACCACATGCTGGAGCTGGTGCACTGGTTCATGCTGGCGCTCTTCGTCTTCTGGGGCGCGTTCTTCGCCTACTGCCTGATCCGGTTCAACCGGAGGGCGAACCCCAAGGCGAGCTACTATGGGATGCGATCGCACTTCTCGACGCACGCGGAGATCTCGGTGGTGATCGTGGAGGCGTTCCTGCTGATCGCCTTCGCTTTCCCGCTGTGGTCGGCGCGGGTGAACGAGATGCCGTCGGACCGGGACGCCGTGGTGGTCCGTGTCATCGCGCAGCAGTTCGGCTGGAATTTTCATTATCCCGGCAAGGACGGCAAATTCGGGCGGCAGGATCCGGGGCTCATCGACGCCCAGAACCCGATCGGGCTGGACAGGGGCGATCCCGACGCGAGGGACGACCTGCTGACGATCAACGAGATGCACCTTCCCGCGGGCCGGCAGGCGATCGCCCACATCAGCTCGCGGGACGTGATCCACAATTTTGCGCTGCCGCACATGCGGATCGCGCAGGACGCGATCCCGGGAACGAGCGTGCCGATCTGGTTCAAGCCGATCCGGGAGGGCGAGTACGAGGTCGTGTGCGGACAGCTCTGCGGGGCGGGACACTACAGCATGAAGGCCTGGCTGTACGTGGATGCCGCGGAGGACTACCAGGCGTGGCTGGACGGAATGGCCGCGCGGCAACTGGCTCCGGCGGGCGGTGGGCCTTCGCCTGGAGCGTCGGCCCCGCCGGCGGGCGGCTGAGGCGCGGCCCGCGAGGCGCGGGCCCTCCCGGGCCTCCGGGGGCCGATCGGGATCAAGGGTTGCCGCTGACATCGCGGCCCTCGGGTGGTAGGCTGGTGACGGTGGACCTAGAACCGTTGCACCCGATTCAGATCCGGCGATTCCGTGAGATGAGTCCCTCCGAGAAGTGGGGCGTCGCGCGCGGCCTGCTCAAGACGGCGCGGGAGACGCGTCTGGCGGCGCTCAGGCAGCAACACCCCGCGTGGAGTGCGGAAGATATCGAACGGGCGGTGGCCCGGGAGATGGCCCGTGCAAGAACCTGACCTGCTTCGGATCTTTGCGAGGCCAACCCACGACGAGGGCATCGAATACCTCGTGTCGGGCTCGGTCGGATGCGTCTATTATTCCGAGCCGCGGCTGACGCTTGATATCGATTTTGCGCTGGCGGTCGGGGACGAGGAACTGTGCCGTCTGACGGAGATCTTCCGCTTCGATGAATTCTATTGTCCGCCGGCCGATGTGATCGTCGGAGAAAACCGGCGAGAGTGCCGAGGGCACTTCAACGTCATCCACATCCCAACGGGACTCAAGGCGGATTTCTACCCTTCGGGAGCGGACCCGTTCTTCCGATGGGCGTGGGCGAACCGGCGCCGGGGAGATTATCCGCACGGACCAATATGGTATGCACCCCCAGAGTACATTCTGGTGTGGAAAGTCGTCTACTACAGCGAGGGGCGGAGTGAGAAGCATGTGCGGGATATCCGCCGAATGATCGAAGTTTCTGGCCACGCCATTGACAGCGCGGTTGTCGAGGCCGAGTTGTCGCGGCGCGGCTTGGCGGAGGTCTACCGGAAGATGACCAGTGGGACAGGGGACGGGTAGGGGCGGGGATAGGAGGGTTCAAAAGGCACCATAAGTGGGGGGTCGAGCGGGTCGCTCGCGTTCCCCGCCACGCGGCCGTCGCGTTCTGGTGGAAGCGCGCGGGGTGGGTCGGTCGGGCCTTGCGTCATTAGGGCTGGTGCCCTAGCCTATAAGCATGAGCGAAGAGCGATTTGGCGGCGGGCGCCCGGTTTCGCGGCGCTGTTTTTTCGTGGGGACGATGGCGGCCGCGGGCGCGGCGGTGGGCTCGAGCCTGGAGGAGAAGGCGCTGGCGGCGGGTGCGGTGGAGGCGGCGGAGGGGCCGAAGGGGGCGATGCCGATGGGGAAGATCGGGAATGTGACGGTGAGTCGGCTGATCTGCGGGGGGAACCTGATCAGCGGGCACGCGCACAGCCGGGATCTGGTGTACGTGTCGCCGCTGCTGAAGAACTATTTCACGGACGAGAAGGTGTGGGCGACGTGGCGGACGTGCGAGGAGCACGGGATCAACACGATGATCTGCAATCCGCGGGACGAGCGGGCGGTGCGGCTGTTCCGCGAGTACCGCGAGAAGCACGGGGGCAAGATCCAGTGGCTGGCGCAGGTGGCGCCGGACCCGGAGGATCTCAAGGGCGTGGTGAGCCGCGCGATGGACGCTGGGGCGAGCGCCATTTTCCTCTTGGGGAATCTGGGTGACCGGTGGGTGTTTGACGGCAAGGTGGACCTCATCGACAGACTGGTGAAATTGATCAAGGAGCGCGGGGTGCCCGCGGGCGTGGCGGGGCATTCGATCGAGACGCCCCTGGCGTGCGAGGACGCGGGGATCCCGGTGGATTTTTACATGAAGACGCTGCACCGGACCGACTACTGGTCGACCCGTCGTCCCGACCAGCACAAGGAGGTCATCGACAACTACGCGACGGACAATTACTGGGACATGGAACCGGACAAGACCATCGCGGAGATGGGGAAGATCGAGAAGCCGTGGATCGCGTACAAGGTGTTGGCGGCCGGGGCGATCCGCCCGGGCAAGGGCTTCGAATACGCGTTCGCCAACGGGGCCGATTTCGCCTGCGTGGGGATGTTTGATTTTCAGATTGGCGAGGATGCGGGGATCGCGCGGGCGGCGGTGGCGAAGTGCGCCAAGCGGCCGCGCTCGTGGATGGCGTAGGCGCGGGAATCCTGACGGCTGCCGACGTGGCCGCTCATAGATATCGCAGACGCTGGCCCCGGGCGATCGTCCGCCAAACGCTCGCGCGTTCGGCTACGGGAAACGCCGCGGCCTAGACAAACCAGTCCTGCCAGACGGCCTCCTCGGGGAGGATGGGGCAGGCGAGGTTTCCTTCGGCGGGATGTCGCTCGAGGACGACATCAGAGCGGATCAGCTTTGCGGAAAAGTGGGCGGTGTCGCCCGGGCGGAGGGCGAGGCTGGTGAGCGGGATGGCGAGTTCGAGGACATCGGCTACGACGATGCGCGCGGGGATGGGTTCCGGGGCGCCATCCGGGGTCACGCGGATGACCGAGTCGGCGACGAGGCCGGGGGCGATGGGGATGCGGATGGTGACCGGGGTTGCGCCCACGAATTCGATGTCGAGGGCGGCCTCCGTGATCTCCGAGATGTCGATCCGGAGATAGAACTGGGCGGCGTCGTTGCCGAACCAGATGCCCTGGGTGAGACGGTTTGCCTGGTACATGGCGCCCGACTGGAGGGCGGTGTCGTAATGGCCGGCGCCGAAATACTCGAAGAAGCTGAGGACGCGGCCGTTGACGTTGGGCGTGATGAGGGCGCTGGGTCGGGTGAAGACGAGGCGCTCGCGTCCCTTGCGGATGGGCTGTGCGAGCTCGGGCGGGGCGTCGGCTCCGAGCGCGCCGTAGATGGCGGCGAGGTGCTTGCGGAACAGCTCATCGAACAGGAAGTCGAGCTCGGTGTGAAAATCGGGACCGAACCACCAGAACCAGTCGCTGCCTTCGGCGGCGAGGAGGGATTCGCGGGCGCGGGCGACGGCCCCTTCCGGGGCGTTGGTCGCGCGGGATTCGAAGAAGGCCCGGGCATTGCCGAGGAGCTCCCACGCGCGGTTCTCCTCTTCGTCGCCGATCCAGATATCGAAGTCGCTCTGGATCCAGGAACCGGTGTGGAGGTGCGTGATGCGGCGAGAGGGGGGGTGGGCGTCGATGAAGGCGGTGGGCAAGGCGGGGCGCAGGGAGGGGCTCTTGACGAGGCCCTCGTAAAAGAGTCGGAGGAAGCGCCGGCCCCCGTCGGCGAAGTTCTCCCAGGCATTCTCGCCATCGAGGATGAGCGCGGCGACGGCGTCATCGCGGCGCGTGGCGTCCGCGATGCGCTCGAGGTGAAGGACCAGGTGTCGCGCGGCGGCCTCCGGGGGGTTGCGGGCCGCATTGAAGCCGATGAAATCCGAGAGGGATCGCTCCCGGAATAGCGCGGCGGCCTCGGCGCCGTCGTGGGCGCAGGCCCACGCATGGAAGAGCTCGTCGCGGTGGTGCGGGGGGCGTCCGTCGGCCGCGAGGGAGCGGAAGAGGTTGCCCTCGTCGGTGAAGAAGAGGCGGATGCCGTGCTCTTGGAGCATGGGGATGATCTCGGGCGCGACGGAGCCCTCGGCGGGCCACATGGCGGAGGGGCGGCGGCCGAAGGTCTCCTCGTGCTGGCGGACGGCGCGGGCGACGTGCTCGCGCGCATCCTCGGGCGCGCGGAATCGCGGGGGCATCGCGCGGGCGGGCATGCAGCGCCGGGCGAGGTCGGAATCGATGACGAGGGGCAGGATCGGGTGGTAGTAGGGGGTGGTGGTGGTCTCGATGAGGCCGGCGGCCTCGGCCCCGCGGTAGTCCTCCAGCACCCGGGCGAGAATTTTGTCGTGCGCGTCCAGGACGGCGCATTTCTCATCCTCGGTGAACCCGCGGCCCTTGAGCTTGAGTTCTCGGATCTCCGGGAACATGGATTCCGCGGTGAACCCGCACCACGCGAGGTTGAACCAGACTTGGAGGTCGAGGATGTCCTGGGTTGAGAAGCGGTGGCGCTCTCGCTCGATCTCGGCGCGGGAGACGCGCTGGCCGCGGAGCTGGAGGAGCTGCCAGTAACGCGGGTGCGGGCGGATGAGGTTGTCCCAGTTCGCGTTGAAGAAGTGGAGGAGGATGCCGGTCCGCTCGGGGTCGGTGAGATCGGCGGCGGGCTTGCGGCTCCAGTCGTGCCATGCGTCGCGGATCTCTCGGCGGGCGAGCTGCTGGATCTGGCGGACGAGGACCGGCGTGAAGTTGAATGCGGCGCGCGCGCCCTCGACGTCGCGGAGGGCATGGATCATGTCGAGGTACCCCTTGGCCGCGTGGAGCCGGACCCACGGCATCAGCGCGACCCCCGTGGAGGGATCCACGTAGGAGGGCTGGTGCATGTGCCAGAGGATGACGACGTTGAGCATGGGATCAGCGCGGGAGCTGGACCTGGCGGAGATGGCGGGCGGCCTCTTCCGGGGTGACGGTGTTGATGAAGCAACCCGTGGCCATCTCGAAACCCGCGAAGACGGAGAGGCGCGGCAGGATCTCGATGTGCCAGCGGAAGTCATGCCGGAGCGTGGGCCAGCGGAGGGCGTCTTCCTGGAGGGGCGCGGAGATGAGCAGCATGTTGAAGGGGGGGTCATCGAGGGAGGCGTGGAGCCTGGCCAGGGCGTCGCGGAGGACCTCGGCGAGCTGCCAGAAATCGTGGGTCTGGCAGCGCCCGAAGTCGTGTGATTGGAAAGAGGGGTAGACGGCGATCTCGAAAGGCGCGCGGCTCGCGTAGGGGCAGAACGCGGTGAAGTCGTGGTTCTGTGCCACGAGGCGTTCGGCGCCGCGTCGCTCGGTGTCGAGGATATCCTGGAAGAGGGACCGGTCGGTGCGGGCGAAATGCTCGCGGGCGGCGTCGAGTTTGGTGGCGGCGGAGGGCGGGACGAAGGGTGTGGCGACGATCTGGGAGTGGGGGTGGCGGAGGGTGGCGCCCGCGAGGGCGCCGTGATTCTTGAAGGCGACGAGATGCTTGAGGCGCCCGTCGCGGCGAAGATCTTCCCATCGGGAGCGGAGGGCCTCGAAGACGCGAACGATCTGCTCGTGAGGGAGCCGATGGAAGGGGACGTCCGGGAGGTGGGTTTCGGCGACGACCTCGTGTGCGCCGATGCCCGACATGGCGTCGTAGATGCCGTCGGCGCGGCGGATGAGTTCGCCCTCGACGCGGAGGGCGGGGTAGCGGTTCGGGACGACGCGCACCTGCCAGTCTGGCGAGTTGTGGGGGCCGCCGTTCGGTCGAATGGCGAACACCTCGGGGGGCGTGAGGTGCTCATGGCCGTGCGTGAAGGGGCTTTCGCTGGCGTGCGGGGTCAGGCCGACCTTGAAGTCAGTGGGGCGGCGTCGGCGCTCGGTCGAGAAGACGACCCAGCGACCGGACAGGGGGTCTTTTCGAAGTTCAGGCACGGGCGTAGACCTCCTCGGTGGCCATCGCGGACGCTTCCCACGAGAAATCCCGCGCCATGCCCTCGCGGGCGGCGATCTCCCAGGCGGGGCGATCCTGGGCGAGCTCGACCGCGCGCCGGAGCGCGCCGAGCAGGGCGGGGGCGTTGCATGGGCGAAAGACGAAGCCGGTCCCCTCGCGCGCCTCGTCGTTCCAGTCGGCGACGGTGTCCGCGAGGCCGCCGGTGCCGTGGACGATCGGGAGGGTGCCGTAGCGCTGGGCGTAGAGCTGGCTCAGGCCGCAGGGCTCGTAGCGGGAAGGCATGAGGACGGCATCGCAGCCGGCCTGGATGCGGTGGGCGAGTTTCTCGGAGAAACCGATCTCGGCGAAAAGCCGATCGGGGTGGCGTTCCATGGCGGAGGTGAGCCAGGCCTCCAGGTCGGGATCGCCGGACGCGAGAATGACGAGGCGCACGGGCATCCTGAGGATTTCGGGCCATGCGTCGCGGATCAGGTCGATGCCTTTCTGGGAATCGAGGCGGGAGACGACGCCGACGATGAGGTCGGTGGTGTCCTTGGGCCAATCGGCGCGCTTGAGGAGGTGGCGCCGGCAGGCTGCCTTGCCTTCGGCGAGGGTCTCGGCGGTGTAGTTCTCTTTGATGAGGGGATCGGACGCCGGGCACCAGAGCGACTGGTCGATGCCGTTGAGGATGCCGGTGAGTTTCCCGGCATGTTCGCGGAGGGTGACGTCGAGCCCGCGCCCGTGGGCGGGCGTCTGGATCTCGCGGGCGTAGGTGGGCGACACGGTGGTGACCTGGTCGGCGTGGACGATGCCGGCCTTTAGGCAATTGAGGTGGCCGTAATGCTCGAGGCCCCCATCCGGGGCGAAGTAGCGATCGGGCAAGTTGCAGAGCTTGAAGTCCACGCCCCAGAAGCTGCCCTGGTAGCCGAGGTTATGGATAGTGAAAACCGTCTTGAATTGGGCGGCCGCGGCCTTGGCGAAGATGGGGACGAGGCCGGTTTGCCAATCGTGGGCGTGGAGGATGTCGATCGCCGGGGAAATGTTGGCGGCGAGCGCGATGACGGCCTTGCTGAAGAAGATGAAGCGCTCGGCGATATCCTGATAATCGCCGAGTTCGTTGCCGTAGAGGCCGGAGCGGTCGAAGAACTCGTCGCGGCGGATGAGGAAGACGGTGACCCCGTTGGGGGTCTCGGTCTGGTAGACACGCCCGGCGAGGACGCGGTCGCCCATGGGGATCTCGAGCGCGAGGTCGGGGTCGAGGAGTTCTGGCTCGGACTCCATGACCTCGCGGTAGAAAGGGAGTGCGCAGGAGACCGAGTGGCCGCGGGCCTGCAGGGCTGCGGGAAGCGCACCGAGGACATCGGCGAGGCCGCCGGTCTTGGCGAGGGGGTAGAGTTCGCTGGAGGCAAAGAGGACATTCATACGGGTGCTCGATTCCGAGCTATGGCAGGGGCGCGGGCGACCGAAGTCAAGTTACGGTTTGGTGGAGGCGGAGGGCTCCGGCGCGGAGGCGATCCGGTCGCGTGCCTGCCTGGCGGCGGCGAGGCTGGGCTCGAGGCGCAACGCCTCGTCGAACGATGTGATCGCATCGGTGCTCTTGCCCAGTGCGGCCAGGATCTGCCCCTTGAGGAGCCATGCCTTGGGTGCAGCGGGCGCGAGGCGGAGGCACTCGTCGGCTTCCGCGAGGCCCTCCGGCAGGCGGCCCACCACCGCGAGGGCACCGGCCCTGAGGAAGCGCATCTGCGCGTCGTTCGGCTTGCGGGCTGCGCCGCGGTCCAATTCGACGAGGGCCTCGGCGGCGCGACCGAGCTGGAGGAGCATGGCTGTTTGGCCGAGGAGGGCGATCGGATTGTCGCGGTCGGACGCCAGGGCTGTGGAGTAGGCTGACAGGGCCTCGGGTGCCTTGCCCTGAGCCTCGAACAGTTTGGCGCGCTCCAGCAGCGCCGGCGTGAAGGAGGGATGGCGGACCAGTATCCGGTCGAGGCTGCGGTTGGCCTCGTTCGTCATGCCCTGGGCGAGGAGGGCGACGGCGTGAAGCCATCCGTTGGTGGGCGCGTTGGGTTCGATGTCGAGAGCCGTCTTCAGATCGGTGAGGGCCGCTGCGGAATTCCCCTGCCGGAGGCGGAGTTCGGCGCGAAGCGCCAGCGCGTCGGCGCGGAAGGGGTCGGCCTTGAGCAGGAAAGAGAGGCTCGTGATCGCCTCGTCCAGATCGCCGCGATCAGCGCTCTGGCGCGCCGCATCGAGAGGCGAGAACTTGGCGAAGCCCTCGGCGGAAACCGTCACGGTGCCGGGATCGCCCTCGGGCGAATGTCGCAGGTGCTGGAGCATGTGGGCACCGTAGGCGATGCCGGCCAAGACGGCGGCGAGGGCCGCGAACTGCCCGATGTGCCCCAGCAAGACTGTCCACGCAAAACGATCCAATGCGTTATGAGTATAGCCGGAACGTCGGCTGAGTAAATCGGTAAAGTTTGCAATGATAACGGCTGCATCGGGTGATGGGGACCCGCGGGGTGCGCTGCCGCTGAAAGTAGCCCATCGCCTCCCGTAGCCGAACGCGTAAGCGTTTGGGGGCCAAAGCATCACGGCTTCGGCTACACTTTCACCCCCTCTGGTCCGGCGGCCGCTGGATGGGATCTGATCGATAGATGCTGGCACCCTGCGCCGACGTGTCTCGGATCTTGAGGTTTCATGTCGATTCGAGTCGGCGCCGTCCCCTGCGGGCTGGGGAGTGTTTGGGGTTGTTCTTGGGAGCGCGAGGCGCGAGTGTTGGGCGATGCATGACGATCAGATTGTGGGGGTTTTGAAGGCTGGGCGCGGGGCGCCTCTGGGCCTTCATGAGGTGCGCGCGAAACTGGGTCTCCGGGCGAGCGATGCGGGGCTTTTGAGGGAAGCGCTGGGGAGGTTGGAGGTGTCCGGGCGAGTCGTGCGACTGAAGGGCGATCGGTACGCCTTACCGAAGCAGGCCGACATGGTGCCGGGTCGCCTGAAGATGCATCGGACGGGCTCCGGGCATCTGGAGCCGGATGGGGTGGGTGAGCCCGAGGTATTTATCCCGGCGGAATCGACGGGGACGGGGATGCACGGGGATCACGTGCTGGTGCGGATAGAGCCGGAGGGGCGCGGGCGTCCGGCGCGACGCGGGCGAGAGGGCGAGCGGCGCGGTTCGGTCGTGAGGATCTTGGAGCGGGCCAACGCGGAACTGGTGGGGACCCTGCGGCGGGGCAAGCAATTGTACTTCGT
>JADLBR010000010.1 GCA_020847615.1 Verrucomicrobiia bacterium | reverse complement strand
TCGGCATTCCAGAAGAAGTATAGCGTGGTGTTCATATCCCCGAACGGGGCGGCGAGCCAGCCGTTCTATTTCTTCTCCCGCTACGATCGCGACACCGTCGCCCAGACGTGGCAGGTGCTGCGCAGCGAATTCGATCAGATGCTGCTGGATAACGCGCGGGAGAAGGGGGCGGAAGTGATCGAGAAGACCGAGGTGAAGGAGCTCGTGCGCGAGGGCGACCGGGTGGTGGGTGTTCGCGCCATGCGGGAGTCCGGCGAGGCCGTGGAGTTCCGCGCGCCGATCACGCTGGACTGCTCGGGCAAGGAGTCGTTCGCATCCGCGCGCAACGGGTGGCGGATGCGGGACCCTTTTCTGAACAAGGTGGCGGTCTGGACGTACTACAGGGGTTCGAAACGCGAGCCGGGCATCGACGAGGGCCAGACGACCGTGGCATTCGTGCCGGAGAAGGGCTGGTTCTGGCACATCCCTCTCCACAACGACATGGTCAGCGTGGGCGTCGTGGCCGAGGGCAAGTACCTGACGCGGGGGGGCGTGCGCGAACCCGAGGCGATTTTCAAGCGGGAGGTCGGGCAGAACGCGTGGATCGCGGACCACCTGTCGGTCGGCGATCAGGTCGGCCCATATTACATAACGAACGAGTACACGCATCACGCTCGGCATTGTGGCTGCGACGGCCTTCTGCTCTTGGGCGACGCCTTCGCGTTTCTGGATCCGGTCTTCAGCAGCGGCCTGATGCTGGCCCTCAAGAGCGGGGTGATGGCAGGGGGGGAGGTCCATCGCGCCATCCTCGAGGGCGACTTCTCGGCGGCCCGATTCGCGGGGTACGCGTCAAAGATGCGCCGCGGCATAGAGAACATGCGGAAGCTGGTCTACGCATTCTACAATCCGGAGTTCTCGTTCAAGCAGGTCATCGACGCCCATCCCGACGCGGCCGGCGAGATCACCGACTGCCTTTCGGGCGACGTCGACAAGGATTTCACCTCGCTGTGGGAGAGGATCCGGCAGTTCGTGCCGCTGCCGGAGGATCTTCCGGTGGGGGCGCCGCGGGTGCCCGGGGATGTTCCGCTCGCGGTGACGCGGGGCCGTTGAGGCTCCGGCCGGATTGGCCCGACGGGCGCGTGACGGGCACGCCGGGCGCATCGGCGCACCGGTTCGAGAATTCGTAGCCATAGGAGGCTGCCGGACAAAGTCCGACAGCCTCCCAGACCGTGGGCATCCGATGGGCCACCGTTCGGCGGACGCGGGGCTCACGGATCCCCCCCGTTGGGGCCCCCCTATGGGTTCCGTCCGTGCCTCCGGAACGACCTTCGCGCCGCATCGAGCGACTCGGGCGTGCCGATGTCGAGGATGGTGCCCTGAATGCGATGGGCAAAGACCGGCATCTCGCCGCACAGCCATTCGATCAGGTGGCCGGGAGCATCCGTGGGCCCGCCCGCCAGCAAGCGGGCCCGGATACGTGGCAATGACTCCCGTGAGAAGATATATAGCGGGGGAACGGCCCAATGAGTTTTGGGCTCACGGGGCTTCTCGGCGAACTCCATCACGCGGTCTCCCTCGCCGAGGACGGCGATGCCGGTTCGGCGAAGTCGTGCGGGATCGGTGATCCGATGGACGCCGATCTGGCAGGCGCGCCGCGCCTGGAACGACGCGACAAATTCCGTCAACTGGAACTGGAGTATGTTATCGGCGGCCGACACGAGGACATCGTCGTCGTGACCGGCGTGCTCCAGGGCGATTCGGAGGTCCCCGAGGGCGCCGAGGCGATCCTCGTTGCAGGTGCTGCCGTCATCGAGCAGGCGGACGGGAATGGCGCGCGGACTCGCGCCGCTCCATCGCCGGAAATGGGCCAGGAATCGGCTGTTGCTGACGAGGATGATCTCCCGGAGTCCGTCGATCTGGGTCAACTGATCGACGAGTGAGTCGAGGATGCTCCTATCGCCGATCACGAGCAGTGGTTTTGGGAAATCCCTGGTGAGGGGATAGAGGCGCGTGGCGTAACCGGCGGCGAGGATGATGGCCTTCACAGCAATCGCGCCCCGTCATCGCTCTGGCACAGGATATACCGCGCGCGCTCGGCCAGGTCAGGATGACGGGCGGCATAATTGCGGCTGGTTGCGGCGATGATCTGATCGGCCGCGGGAGGATCCACGAGCGCCAGGCAGCAGCCGCGGAATCCCGCCCCGCTGAAGCGCGCGCCATAGACGCCCTCCTGCCGGATGAGGATCTCGTAAAGGTCGATCAGGGGCCCACAGCCGCACTCGTAGTTGACGATCGAGCTGTGCCCGGACTCGGAGACAAGTTGGCCAAACGCGTCGAGGTCGCCGTGGCGCCATGCCGCCTGGCCAAGTTCTACGCGGCGCATCTCGGTGAAGAAGTGGGCGGCCCTCTTGGCGGGAGCGCCGGAGAGGGCGCCGTGATGCGCCTCGTATTCCCCGCGGGTGAGCAGTCCTAGGCGGGGCTCGGTGCCGGGGCGACCGGCGGCGTCGAGGAGGATGCGCGCGGCCTCGGCGCATTCGGCGACGCGGCAGTTGTAGTCGGTGGAGACGATGGAGCGCGTGATCCCCGAGACGGCGAGCAACACGGCGAAGGGTGGCATGGTGTCGGGCCGCGGGAGTCGGCTCGTGCCGGGGGGCATGTCCGGTGCGGTTGACCGTTGCCCCGAAACGGCGGCGCGCGCGAATTCGCGGCAGTCGATCACGGTCAGCTGGTCGCGCAGGGAAAGCAGGATGGCCGCCTGATCGAGGATGCCGTTATTGAGGCCCAGATATTCGTTCTCGATCACCTGGTCCATCAGGATGTTCTCTTGCGGGGGGACATCCAGGTCGTTTGATGCCTCGAGCGCCAGGAGGTAGGCCAGGCCCACCGAGGCCGATGAGCTGAGGCCGACCTCCGCCAGATCACCGCCCGTCATGCCGAGGAGACCCTGCGCCACACGGTATCTTCGCGCGAGCGCCATCGCGGCGCCGCGCGCGTAGTTGCCCCAATCCCCCGCCTGTTTGGGCGGGATGGCATCGGTGCGGAATCGGATCTCGCCGGGATAAGCCATGCTCGCGAGTCGAACATCGGCCGAGCCCGAGGGGACAAAGGCTAGGGAGACGCCGCGATCGATCGCCATCGCGGTGACCGTGCCGAGCTGGTGGTCGATGTGCGCCCCCAACGGGCAGACGCGATACGGGGCCCGGACGAAGCGGACGCGGCCGGGCCCGGCGCCGTGGCGTGAAAGCATCGCCGCTCTCAGCGCATCGATTGTGGCGTCATCCAGCATCGTTTGCTGTTATCCCATCGCGGCTTGTCCGGCAAGGCCGGGCTGCTACGGTCGCGGCATGGGTGGCGACGCCTTCGGATTCAACTGGCTGGATGCCGTTGTGGTGATCGCGTACTTCGTCGGCGTCACGGCCTTTGGGTTGTGGGTGGCGCGGCGCGCGCGCACGAGCGACGCGTATTTTCGGGGCGAGCGGAAGTTTGGGTGGTGGATCATGGTCGGCCAGTCCTTTGGCACCGGCACGCATGCGGAGATGCCGGTCGCGCAGGCGGGCGCGACATTCCATGGGGGTTTCTCGTGCATCTGGTATCAGTGGAAGAACATGCTGGTCACGCCGTTTTACTGGCTGACCGCGCCCTGGTATCGGCGGAGCGAGCGCACGACCATCGGGGAGATTGTCGAGGACCGCTATGGGAGGGCGATGGGGCTGATCTATTCCCTCTTCGCGATGTCCTACTTCATCCTCAATCAGGGGGTCATGCTCCAGGGCGCGGGCAAGGTCATCTCCGCGGCGAGCGGGGGCGCCGTATCCTCAAACGAGGTGGTGATCGCGATGACGGGGGCGTTTCTCCTCTACAGTTACTTCGGCGGACTGGTGGCTTCGGCGTACACCGATTTCGTGCAGGGGCTGCTGATCATCGTGCTCTCGTTCATGCTGATCCCGCTGGGTCTTCGCGAGGTGGGTGGGTTCGCGGGCCTGCACGCGACCCTGCCCGCCGATTTTTTCCTGATCTATAGCGAGCGCAGCCAGCTGGATGCATTCACGATCGCGATGCTGGCGATCAATGGCCTCGTTGGGATCTGCGCGCAACCGCACACGCTGACGATGTGCGCGACCGGGCGGTCGGAGCGGGCGGGCCGCGTCGGGCAGACCTACGGGAACATGATCAAGCGCGTGTGCACCATCGGCTGGGCGCTGACGGGCCTGATCGCGGCGGCGATGGTGGCCCGCCGGGGTCTGGCCCTCGACCACCCGGAGGATGCCTTTGGTTACGCCTGCAAGGAACTGCTGGGCCCGGGGTTCATCGGCCTCATGGTCGCGTGCATCCTGGCGGCCAACATGTCCACGTGCTCGACCTTCATGGTGAATACGGGCGCGATCTTCACGCGGAACTTCTTCAAGATCTACGTGAGGCCCGGGGCGAGCGACCGGGAGCTGCTCCTGACGGGTCGCGTCTCGGGCGTCGCGCTGACGCTCCTGGGCGTGCTGTTCGCCCTGACGGTGAAGAGCGTGCTCCACGGTTTCCTCTTCACCGAGACCATCGCGGCCTACATGGGGATCATGGTGGTGGGCGGCTTCCTCTGGAAGCGGGCCAACCGATTTGGCGCCGCCGCGGCGATCCTGGCGTCCTTCGGGACTTACTATGCGCTGAACTGGGCCGAGGCGGGGCACCTGACGCTCATATACAAATGGCAGGCCGCCCCCTTCGCGTGGGCCATGCTCGCGGGGACGGTGATGCTGATCGCAGTGAGCCTGCTCACGCCCCCGGAGAGCGAGGCGAGGATCGTCGAGTTCTTCGATCGTATGGCGCGATCTTCGGATGTCGAGGATGGCGCGCCGCGCCCGCTCGCCGACGAGAGTGGCGGGGCGCTGCTCCTGCTGGATCTGCCGGGCTGGTCCCGGTCGGCGCGTTGGCGCGGCTTCCTGCGGCGCCATCGCGAGGACGTCGTGGGATTCGTCCTGGCGTGGGCGGTCGTGGCACTGACGATCGTTTTGGCCTGGGCGGTGGTGCGGGTGGGAGCCTGAACGGCCTGGAATCAACGGATGCCGAGGTCCGCGGCCAGTTGGTCGCGATACTCCGACTTGTCGAAGTTCTTCCATTCGCGGATGCGTGTCAGTTTCGAGGCGAGCAGCGTGGCGATGAAAGGGCCGAAACGCTCGCGCGCGAGCACAACAAGGGCGCGCTGTTCCGGGGACTGATCGGCCTCTGGGCTTTTCGAAGCCGCGCGGGCCTGTTCGACGATCGCGTAGTCGATGCTCATGCGGGAGCGGCGGATGCGGTCGAGTGCGTCGGGCGCGTGCCGGGCACAGGCCTCGGCCTCGTCCCAGATGGATGCGGCCTCGGCGAGCAGGGCGGGCGGCAGGTGGGGATGCGTCGCGGGCGCGAAAATTCCCACGTGGATCTGATGCCGGTGGGCGTATTCGTGGATGACGTCGAGATAGCGGGCGATCGGCGCGGCGGCCGGGCCGTAGTAGGCGTCGAGGAACTCGCCCGTCGCGCGGGCCTCGTCATACCGGGGGTCCCAGAGGAACTTCGCGATGAGGTATGCCTTGAGGGCGACCATCTCGCTGTCGGGGGTATCATACGTTCCCTGCTCGAAGACCCCGGTGACGTGGTTGGCGGCGAAAAGGCGGATGTTGTCATCCAGAAGGCGCTTGTTGGGCATCGGCAGCAGGTAGTGAGAGTAATTGGTGGTGTAGTCCCATATCCACAGCCGGTCGCAGACCTTGGCCCAGGCCCGGAGGTCATCCGCGAAGGCCTTGTTCCGGTCGGTGCATCCGCTGGCGAGCGGGTGGGCGAAGCAGCACTCGATGTCGCAGAGGCGGATCACGACGTTGCGCCGCGGCCGCATGGTCGCGGGCGGCTTTCGGGTCCACTGGTAGGCCAGGGTCTCGATGATCTTTTCGGGGAACTCCTCCTCCACGGCCTCCGCCACGCGGTTGACCAGGTGCAGGATCTGGGCCATCTGGGTCCCCTCCGCGCGGGCCAGTGCCTGGCATCTGTCGCAACGACAATATTTCTTGTTGTCGTTTTGGCTTAGGGAAAAGACGGTGGCGGCGGGTTGCTCGCGCATGCCGCGGAGGATCGCCTCGGTGCAGAGGCGTATGACGTCCTCGTGTGTGCAGCAGACTTGGTCGGGGACGCGTTTTCCCTCCCAGAGCGCGAAGTACTCCGGATGTGCGGCGAAGTGCCGCGGGGCCGGCACCAGCTTCTCGATGGTGTGCACGAAGAACCCAAACCCGAAGCGGATGTCGCCCCCGTGCCGCTCATCCAACTCGGGCATGGGGGGGCGGATGCCTTGGCGTTCGAGAAGGCGCCCGCGCCCGCCCGCGCCATTGAGGCGATTCCGGGCCATCCAGTTGCCGTCGTAGCTTTCCCACGTGTATGTCTCGCGATACTCGAAAACTGGCGCGCGCCGCTCGTCCAACTGCGGGAGCGAAAGCCGCGGCGCTCTCGGTATGCGGTCGATCTCGGGGGTGAACCAGCGGCAACCGAGGTGGTCTTCCAGCAACCCATACACGCCGTACAGGGTCCCGCGGGGCTCGCCGCCGGCGATGACGATCCGCCGGCCGATGGTCCGGATCGCGTAACCCTCCTTGCCGAGGGCTGGGAGATCAATCTCGGCGCCCAGCGCCTTCAGGCGGCCTGATCGTCCCACGAGGATCTCGTGCTCTTGGGGCGCCTCGGTGTCCGCGACGATCGGCATTGTGGCGCCGGTCATCCGCTTGATGAAATGCGCGAGTTCCTCGGCCGCGTAGCGGGTCGAGGGGGGAGCGTCGGCAGCGATAACGACCCGATAGGGCGATCGGCCATCGTCGGCCAGTTGGAGCGCGGCGCGGTCGGCCTCCGCCATCGAGAGCGTCGCGCACGCGGCGGCGACGGCCAGTGCCGTCGGGAGTGGCGCTGCAATCATGGGTTCGTGTTTTCGGGCTGTGGCGCCCATTCGATGACCGCGACGGTCTCCGCATCGAGGGTGAGGGTGGTGGACGCTTCCCGCCATGCGATCCTGGCGCCAGAGACGAGGTCGCGTCCGCTGGCGGGGATCTCGCCCTCGAGGGTGATCGTGGCGGTGCGGGTTTCGGGGCTGTCGTTGAATACCGTGAGGTGGCGCTCGCCAAAGCGCTCGACGTATACCCTGGGATCACTGGAGCGGGCGCGGGTGACCGGCTGCCAGCCCGCCTCTGCCACCAGGCGACAGAGCGGCACGTACCTCTTAAACAGCGAGCGGTCGCGCTCGTAGAGCTCGGGCCGCTTGAAATAATGGCCGGTGGAGGCGTCCGCGCTGAAGAATCCCGGGAACATGCCATAGGCGAGCGCGCGCCGCATGTAGCGCTCGACCAGATCGGGCGTGAACTTCTCAAACCCGGTGTTCATCAGGAAGCAATAGGGCTTGGGTCCACAGAGGGCGCGGCGGTAGAGGAGTTCGGCGTCGCCCATGGGGCGCCATGTGCCGCCGCGGTTCCAGTCGGTCTCGGTGCCAAGGACATCGAGCATGGGGGCCAGCCAGCACAGGCCGTGGGGCGTGCTGTTGGCCATCATGAGCCCGCCGATGGCATGGATGTCGCGGGCGATGGCGCGGACGTACTCGAATGCGACCAGGCCCCGGAATATTGCGGGTTGGCGAGAGTCGGTGGCGAAGGTGAGGGGGGTGTCGGCGGCGGCGAAATGCTCGCGGCGGAAATCCAGCGGTGCGGTGACGTAGCCCTCGCTGGAGTCCACGTATTCGCCGTCGAGGTCGCCCTTGCGATCTGGGCCGTAGAGACTGTCGCGGAGCGCGGGGTTCCACTTCAACTTGAAATCGGTGTGCTCGCCGGGGATGCCCGGAATGGAGTTCATGCTCCAAACGGCGCCGTCGCACCAGGGCGTATCGCGAAGTTCGGCGCAGGGCCGGCCCGACGCGTCGTGCATCGCGCTGGCGGCGAATGCCGCCGCTCGCCGGTCGCCCGCACCGGCGAGGCGCCTCGCCTCCGCCTCCGCGGCGTCGATGGTCCGGGGCATGTCCTTGGGCATCTTCATCCACCAGGTCATCGGCTCGGTGTAGCGGAAGGTCAGGATGCCGTGCGCGTCGTCCCATTTCGTCTCGTCGTTGCCCTCCTTGAAGGCGAAGCCGAAGTCCTCGGGGTTCGGCAGGGCGCTGATCTTGGCAAATGGCATCCAGTTGCCCTGTCGCGGGGTGCGGCACCGGAAGTGATCCGGGAACAGGGCATGATAGCGGGCCAGCGCGGCACGGAATCCCCACGCGCGATCAAATTTGAAGATGCAGAAACGGACATGAGCCGACGATTTTTCGGGGGCGAGCCCGAGGTCGAACGCGAGAAACAGCTCGCGGGTTCCCATGTTCAGGCCGGCACGGAAGAATGCGGGGTGGCCCATGTCGATGCCGATGGCCATGCCGTTGCCGGTCACCTCGAGCGCGGCGAACGGGTAACGCGAGAGGCGTCCGTTGGCCCCCGCGCGCTGGCGACTGGCAGAGACATATTCCCTGGGATGGAGCGCGGTCTCTTGCCGGCGCGGATCCTCGAGCCAGCGCACCTCGCCGGCCGGCACCGGCAACGCGTAGATCAGCGAGATTGCGCGGTCCTTGCCGGTGATGTCGGAGATCGTGGCGTCGACAAACGTCGCGCCATCGGATTCCGCGCGGCGGGCATCGATCCGCAGGCCGAGGGCCTCGCGCCCGATGGCCACGAATCCCGAGCCGGCGGCCACATCGCGGACCTGGAAACCCTCCGTGGGGGGCGCCTTCGGAAGGACGGGGACGCCATCGAACACGGCCGCGTCCTCGGGCGCGCGGATGGCCCGAAGCGCGGGATCCTTGAAAAGAGCGCGGCCCGTATGTCCGCGCAGCAGCAGGTAGAGCGAGACCTGCTTGATGGGTTTCTCGGGAATGATCAGGACCTCGGCCTTCGACCAGTCGTGCGTGCCGGTGCGGAAGTTGCCCGTCTGGCCATACAGCGGCGTGCCGTCGGCATACTTGATGTCGAGGTACAGGGAATAGTCGTTGTCGCTGCCCCCGCCGACATTCTCGGCGCGGCTCCAGGCGGAGGCCACGATGGGTTCGGGTCTCGCCTGATCCAGCACGACAGTCTGCGACGCCCCGCGCCGCGCCTTCGCGTCGCCGCCATTGTCGCAGACGATCACGCCATCCCGCCGTTCAAAGCCGAGTTCAAAGGGGCGCCAGCCGTCGTCGCGGAGCAGGTTGTCATTGCCGGGGTCCGCTGTCAGCACGGCCTTGAGGGTCGCGCCGTCTGGGATGCCCGCGGGTGCGATGAGGGTCGAGCACGCGATTAGCAGGAGGGTCGCGTTGACCGCGCGGAGGCTGGCGCGCCGCATGCCTGCTAGGCTATGTGGCATCGCCCGCGGGGGTCAAGAGAGCGCGATGTGTCACAGCGCCGATCTCGGGCCCCATGGGCGGATCAGAGAACCTGGGCCCCTCTGTCGCGCGTGCAATTGTCCGGGGCGCGCATATAGTGGGCCAATGATAGCTGGGATGCGGCGCGTGGCGTGGGCCGTGGCGATCATGGGATGGATCCTCGCGGGCGATGTGGGGGCCGCGACCAATCAGGCGATTCGAGTGGCCCTCTACGATGACGAGGGGTCGTCGGGCAAGGGCGTTCCGCGCGTGATGGAACTCTTGGGAGGGGCGAGGGATATCGAGGTGACGAGTTTTGCGGCGGGTGATTTCAAGCCAAACGCCTTGGAAGGCCATGGGGTGGTCGTGTTCACGGGCGGCAGCGGCAGCAGGCAGGCCGAGGCGATCGGAGAAGTGGGGCGCGAGGAGGTCCGGCGATTCGTGCGCGAGGGCGGGGGCTACGTGGGGATTTGCGCGGGCGCGTATCTGGCGTGCGCGGGATTCTCTTGGGGCGTGGGGGTGCTGGACGCGAAGACCGTGTCGCCCAAGTGGCGACGGGGCAAGGGCACTGTGAAGATCGAGGTGACGCCATCGGCCAGCTCCATCACGGGTTTGGCCCCGGGCGAGCGCGAGATCCGCTATGCCAATGGGCCGATCATCGTTGGTCTCGGGCGAGTGGACATCCCTGACTTCGAGCCGCTGGCGGTTTTCCGTTCTGAGTTGGCGGAGAATGGGTCGCCGGTCGGGGCGATGTTGGGGAGCCCCGCCATGGCCTGTGGCCGCTACGGCAGGGGCCGTGTGTTTATCTCCAGCCCACATCCCGAGCAGACCGTAGGGATGGAGAAGTTGGTGGAGTGCGTCATCCGCTGGGTCGCCTCGGGGCGGGGACCGTAGCTCCCCCAGCATTCGGGAGACCTCCGCGTGACCGCCCGGGCGGCCGGGCCGAGCCGCCCGCCGCCTCGATCCCGAAAGCGACCTCGGCGACCGCGAGTCGCTTGTCTATTACACCCTCGTCGGCGATGGCCCTTCCCGGCTCCGCCGCTGCCAGACGGGAATCGGGACGAACCCATGAAAACAACCCGCATGTCTATTTGCGTATTGGGCGTTCTCGGCGGCCTCGCCCTGATGGCGCAGGAATCACCGCGCCCGCTGGGGGCGAGAGGCGGTAAACCACGGCCGTGGAAGCGGCCGCTGCGCCCTGGGAAGTGGAACATGAATTGGGCGCTTGCCGCCACCGCGACCCGCGTCCAGTTTTTGACGATCGATGAAGACGGTGAAGGTCGCGGCGGTCGCCCATTTGGCCGCGCCGTGGATGTGTTTGCTTTCGGTGGCGCTGCATGCCGAGCCGCTGCGCCTGCGGCCGGGCGTGCCGGTGATCGTTGACGCGTCCGAGCCCGGGCCGGTGCTCCGTGCGGTGGAGGATCTGCGCCGCGATCTCGATAGCGTGCTTGGCGCAGAGTCCCCGCAATGGGATCAGGTGCCCGGCGACGAGAATCTCCCGGCGATCGTGGTGACGTGCGGTGGGGGCGCCACGGCGGCCTTGCGCGATGCCTCGTTGCGGGGAACCGAGGCCCACGCGATCTTCCTGCGCGGGAACCGGGTCGTGCTTCAGGGGGCCGACGCGCGCGGGGCGATCTATGCGATCTACAGTTTCAGCGACCAGTTTCTTGATGTGCCGCCCTGGTGGTTTTGGGCGGAGTGGGCACCAAAGCGGCGCCCCGAAATCGAGGTGTGGCGCGACACTTGCCTGCGCTGGGCATCGCCGCAGGTGGCATGGCGGGCGTGGTTCCCCAACGACCAGGATCTCCAGAGCCCGTGGATCCAGAAGGACTACGAGAGGCGCTGGAACCTGCTGGTGGAGACGATGCTGCGCCTGAAGTTGAACCTGATCGACATCGGGGAGTTCAGCGAGAATGGCATGCGCAAGGTGCGAATACCCCGCGACCGGGGGCTCGCCCTGACGACCACGCACATGGCGCCGTTCGGCGCCTCGTTGCGGAACTGGGAGAAGTTCTGGGCCTCGCGCGGCAAGGTCCCGCCGCCCGCCCCGAAGCTGTCCGATGTTTCCCGGTTGGAGGAATTCTGGGAGGCGCACATCCGGCTGGCGCTGCGCGAGAAGCTCGAAATGGTCTGGATGATCGGATTCCGGGGCGACGGGGACAAGGGCTTCTACAAGACGTTCTCCGACGCGCCCGCCGACGACGCCGGGCGGGCGCATGTCGTGGGGGAGATGCTGCGCAGGCAGGTGGCGCTGCTCGGGCGCGTGACCGGCGAACCGCATCCGCCCATGCGGACGGTGATGTACGACGAATGCTCGGATTACGTGGCGGCGGGCTTGCTCCAGCCGCCGCGGGAGCCGACGTTGATCTGGAACTTCGTCAATGCCCGAAGGGATCATTTTCCCGCCCCGGACATACTTCAATACCGCGCGGCGCCCGGCGGACCGGTGGGTTACTATTTCAACGCCCAGTTCACGGAAACCGGGTCCCACCTCGCCGACGGCGAGGGGCCGTGGAAGATGGAGCGGAACTTCCGGATGGTGCGGAAGGCGGCGCCGAATCTGGTGTTCTCGATCATCAACTCCGGCAACACGCGCGAATTCCCTCTCACCCTGGCCGCCCATGCCCGGATGATGTGGGATTTCGACAATTACGATTCGGATCAATTCCTGGAGGAGTTTTGCCGCCGCCACTGGGGCGGGCCGGCAGCGCCGGAGGTCGCGGCACTGTTTCGCGACTACTACGACGCCTATTGGCAGCAACGAAAGCCCGATCTGCCCGACTTTCCGCGCCAGTACATCTTCCAGGATTTGCGCGTGGCGCGGGCCGCTCGGGAACTGATGCGCGCCGTGGATGGTCACGTGGATGGTCGGCCGGTGCTGGATGATCGTGACGTCGGATACTACAGGATCGATCCCTCCGACGGTGGCGCGGCGACGAAGACCGATGCGGTGATTGCCGGTTGCGGCGCCGCCGCCGACCGATTTCAGCGGGTCGCCGACCGCTGCGCCGCGCTCTCGCCGCGGCTCCCGGCGGAAGGCCGGGCCTTCTTCGATCGGAGTCTGCGGATGCAGGCCGCGTTCATGGCCGCCGCCTGCCGCTGCGCCGTGGCGGCGGGCGAAGCTTCCAAGGTGACGGGAAGGCCGGAGGCATACCGACGATGGATGAAGGAGGCAGAGTCCGCCGCAATCGCCATGGAGGCGGCACTGGCCTCTGCCTGCTCAGGCCGCTTCGCGGATTGGTACGCGCCCGAGGAGATCTTCGATCTCAAGGAAACGAGAGCCATGATCGAGCGTCGAGTGAAAGGCATGGTGCCCCAGGTGGATCCGAAGAAACTCCCGCCATGACCATCGCCAGCGGCGTTTCCGACGAATCCATCGACGGTATCGCGGATTGGGTCGGCGCGAGTGTTGAGCCTGGGCGGTGACCGGGGTAGGATGATTCCATAGATTCCGAGACCACCGATGCCCTCGCGGTCATGAGACGCGCAGTAGCCATAGCCGCCGCCCTGCTGACGGCGCCGCCGTTCGCGCTGGACGCGGAGGACTTTGTCCTTGTTTCGAAAGACGCGGCGCCGGCGCCCATCGTCGTCTTCGAGGGCGCGCCGCCGCGGACCCGAGATGCGGCGGTGACGCTGGCGGAGTACATCGAGAAGATCGGCGGGCGGCGGCCGAGCGTCATCGATGGCGAACCGAGTCCGTTGCCGGAGCGGGCCATCTGGGTTGGCGTGCAGCCGGCGGTGATGGAGCTCTTCCCGGCCACGGACTTTGATTTCCAGCATCCCGAGGAGACGCTGATCGCGGCGAACGAAGGGCATCTAGTCATCGCGGGGCGCGACCGGTGGAATCCGGCCCACATGGAGGTGAAGGGGCGCCTGGCGATGAAGACCGGCATCCAGCAGGAGTACGGGACGGCGAACGCGGTGTATTCCTTCATCCGGGACCAGCTCGGCGTGCGCTGGTTGTGGCCTGGCGAGGAGGATGTCGTCCCGCGGGAGCGCATCGCCATCGCGCCGATGGAATGGCGCTATCATCCCCAGATTCGCTCCAGGGGCGGGATGCTGGTGAAGGCCTCGCTGGGTGACAACAGGGAGAGCGGCGAGGAACTCTGGGCGAGGTTCCATCGGGTCCAGCTCGACTCCATGGACATGAGCGGCGGGCACGGCTTCGGCGACTGGTGGGAGAAATACGGCAAGGACCACCCCGAATACTTCGCGGCCGCGCCCGATGGCACCCGCAAGGCCACCGTTCCCGACGCCAGCAACACCAAGCTGTGCGCCTCGAATCCCAAAGTCGGGCAGCAATGGCTGGAGGACGCCTCGGCGAGAGTTCGCACCGATCCGCTGCTGCGCGTCATCAATGTCTCCCCGAACGACGGCTACACCAGCGGCCACTGCACTTGCGCGAACTGCCTCGCCTGGGATCACCCGGAAGGCGAGAAGGTGGAGTGGGGCTTCGGCGGCGGGGTGAAGTTCCAGGGCGTGTCGCAGACGGATCGGGACGTGCGCTTTGCCAACACCCTGGCGCGTCTGCTGAAGGAGCGCTTCCCGGATCGCGAGCTCTTCGTTCAGCTCAACGCGTATGGCCTGGCCCGCAATCCCCCGATCGGCATCGTGCCGGACGACAACGTGATCATCTCGAGCGTGGCGAATTTCCACATGCGTTCGCCGTCGGAGCGCCAGGTTGCGATGCGGCAGCACGCGGGCTGGGCGAAGGTGGCGAAGCATCTCATGTGGCGTCCCAACCTCGGCAGCCCCGCGGGGCTGGGCTGGGGGATGCCGGATGTGGCGATGGCCCAGGCGGGCGAGGATTTTCGTTTTGCCGCCGACACGCATTGCCTGGGGCTGTATTTTGATCTGTTCTGGCTGCACTGGGCCACGCAGGGGCCGCACTACTACGCGCTGGCGCACCTGGCGTGGGATCGGCGGACGGATGTGGGGGCGGTCATGGACGATTACTATCGGCGCGGTTTCGGTCCCGCGTCCGGGGACGTGAAGGCCTATTGGCAACTGCTGGAGCGCGCGCGCATGGAGTTCGTGGCCGAGGAACCCAGCCGTCACCGCGCCTTCGACCTGCCGAAGAAATACACCCCCGAGTTGTTCGCGCGAGCGCGGTCTCATCTCGATGCGGCGAGCGCGAAGCTCGGGGTCGCCGAGGGGAAATACCGCCGCCGCTTGCGGTTCGTCCAGTGCGGCCTCGATTTTGCCGAACTCGTCGTGGATACTCGCGCGCGGATGCAGAAACTGGAGGCCGGCAAAGGACACGATGCCGACGCGAGGGCCAGGGTGATGGCCAACTGGAAACGCGCCGCGCAGATGAGGGAGGATTTTCCGGAGTTCGCGATCAACTGGCAGGCCGTGTTCCGCGATCCGGGCTCCGGAAGCGGCGACAACAAACGCACCATGGGCCTTCACCCCGACGTGCCGCTCGGCGGCAGGACTCTCAGGGAGCTGAGGATGACGGGTCTGGAATAGTGCGATTTTTCGATTGCCGTGAAACTTGCTGCTTCATTCCCTCTTCTCGCTGTCGCCGCTGTTGCCGCGCCCCCTCTCTCACTTGCGCCGCCCGTTGGGGCCTTGCCGCCGCTCGTCATCGGCCCGAGAGCACCGGTTGCGTTCACCCCGGCGGACATTCTCGACGTCGATGTCGGCGGTGAATGGGCGGCGCGGCGTGAGTTGATCCGCAAGAACCTATTGGTCTGGTTTCCCGCGAGCCTCGACGAAACCAGGCCGCCGTTGGATTTTGAGAAGGACATCCTGGACATCTGGATCGCGCGCAGGACGACCGATGACCTGCGCGCCTCCGGGAATACCTACACCGGCCTTGGCAAGACGCTCGAGGCGCTCGTTATCTTCGCGAAAGACACGGGCGATTCGGCCCTGGCCGCCGAGATGCACCGCATCGTAAAGGCGGTTTGCGCCAGCCAGGATGCGGACGGTTACCTCGGCACGGTCCGGCGCGGATCGGCCGACCCGGACACCGCGCTCTGGCAGGTCTGGAACGTCCATGACGGCGCTTATCTCGCAAAGGCGCTGCTGGAATACGCGCGGCTGTTCAACCACCCGGAGGTCCTCGCGTCCGCCCGCCGCTACGGCGACTATCTGATGCGCGTCTGGGACAAGGCGCCCAAGCGGCCCGGCGCGCTCTCGCCCGTCGGCATCACCGATTTCTTCTTTGCCCTCAGCGATGCCACCGGCGATCGGAGGTACCTCGACTTTATCGCGGACACGCCATTCGACGGGCGCTTCATCGGCTTCGCCTCGTTGCGTGACTGGCGCCAGGAGCTGTACCCGATACGAAACGCCAAACAGGCGGGAGTCGGCGGCGATGGGGATGCCCTTGCCCGCAACATCCAAGCCAAGGTCCACTCCTACCGCTATTTCGCCCGCCTCATCGACCAGCTCGAACTGCACGGGCGACTCGCCCCTCCAGACGCGGGTCTGTTCGAGATGTCGCGCTACACGCTGGAGAAGATTGCCGACGCGGACGCGCCAGGGGTTTTCATCACCGGCGCCAACGCGCGAGGCGAGGGTTGGGTCGAGGACCAGATCGGGCATGGCACTGTCGGCGAGGGGTGCGCGGTGGTCCACATGGTCTGGTGGCTGGCCAAGCTCATCGAGAGCGACGGTGATCTCGCCTACGCCGATTGGATCGAGCGCGCCATCCTGAATCACATCGAGGCCTCGCAGCATCCCGTGTCGGGCCGACTGCGCTACGATTGCCACCTGAGCGGCGCGCGCAATTTCGCCAAACTCGCCCACTGCTGCGATGGCAACCACAGGCGGTTCTGGGCGCACCTCGAGCGGCTGATCTACTACACGTTTCCCGGCGGCCTGGCGGTCTCGCTTTACACGCCTTCGACCGCGCGCCTTATCGCGAATGGCATCCAGGTGACACTCGCGCAGCAGACTGCCTATCCCGCCGACGGAAAGATCGATTTGCGGATTGAGCCCGAAGAGCCCGTGGCGTTTTCCCTCCGGTTGCGCGTTCCACGCTGGGCGGCGACGCACGCGCTCAGGGTCAATGGGCAGCGGGTGAACGCCCAGACCGCGCCCGGCGGCGGCATTGCCATCGAGCGGCGCTGGCAGCAGGGAGACCGCGTGACGCTCGAAGTCCCGATGGAATTCCGCTGGATCGACGGCATGAAAGGCTATGCGGGACACGCCGCATTGATGCGCGGCCCGCAGGTGTTCGCGCTGGCCGCCAACCGCAATCCCGCGCTCGTCGGCACCGCAGACTGGCGGCGGGTGAAGGCCGCCCCGGCCAGCGTCCGCCTGTTGCCCTCACCTCCCGCAGACGGCGCCCGCCAACCGATCGAAGCTTCCGTCAAAGCCTGGCCGACTGGGGCAAGAACGGATGGCGAGCCGCCGCTGGAGATCGTCTTCTCCGACTTTCCCGCACCTGACGGGCGCGAGACTTATGTCACCCTATCGGATCCGGCCGCCGCAAAGCGCGACCCGCTGCTCGCGGAACCGGACGGTCAGATCCCGTCACCACCGACTTCGAAGCGGAGTGCGCCGCATCCTTCGGAACGGAGCGGTAACCTGTGTCCATCACCATGAGACACATCCTCACCCCCCTCACTGCCCTCCTGCTTGCGCCGTTGGTCGCGGTGCACGCCGCATCCCTCGACATCGTCCGCGAGGGGAAGGGCATCAACCTCGTGCATCCGGAGCCGGGGCATGTCTATGCGAGCAAGGGCGGAGCCGTGGAGGTGCGTGATCCGCGCGAGGTTTTCGCGCTGGATGCGAAGCTGGGAGCGGAGTTCGTGGTGAAGGCGCGGCTGCGCATCGAGCGGGCGGAAAAGTCGGCGGCGACGGTGGTGTTCGATGAGAAGGACATGTTCGGCTTCGGCGGGTCGGCGGGGAAGATGTTCCTGCACTCGGCGCGCTTCAAAGGCGTGAAGCTCGACCGGCCCGCGCCGCAGGCGGTGTTGGATGGGAAGCTGTTCGACCTGGAGATCACGCGCTCGGCCTCGGCATTCGCGCTGCGCATCGACGGCGAGAGCATCGTCGAGATGAAGGGCCAGGTGCCGGAGATTCACTCGCTGGGGCTGCGTCCGTGGGCGGGCGTGATCTGGATCGAGTCGCTCGTCATCACGGGCGATGTCGAGAAGGAAAACAAGGCCGAGACGTTGCGCACGGACGTGGTGAGTGTGGACTCGGAGCGCAATCCGAAGAACGCGAGCGCCGAGCAGCGCGCGCTCTGGGCCGAGCACTTGAGCAAGCTGACGCGCCTGGATCTGTCCGAGAAAGTCCAGCGCACCGTGCTGGCGCAGGGCTTGACGGAAGACGGCAAGCACTCGCCCGAAGGCTACTGGGCGCATCCCACGACCGCGATACTCGCCGATGGCCGCACGCTCTTCGCGGTGTGGACCTACTATCACGGCGGTCACGCGGGGCCGATGGCCCGCAGCGATGACGGCGGCGTGACGTGGACGCGAATCGACGACGCTCTGCCGCCGAACTACTGGAACTTCAAGAATTGCCCCAGCATCTACCGCCTCACCGATCCGCAGGGCAAAAAGCGCTTGTTCGTGTTTGCCATGCGCACGCTGGGCCAGGCGGAGGAAAATGTGCGCGAGCTTCCGGGCCGACACGAGGGTTACATGCCGCGCATCGTCAGCGAGGACGGCGGCAGGACGTGGCGCGAGCTGCCGCCGCTGGGCGTCTTCAATCGCGAAAGCCCGTGGCGCTGCGTGATGACCTTCTCCAGCATCGTGCGGCTGAAGGACGGCAGTTATCTCGGGCAGTTCCATCGCTTCAAAAGCCCGGTGAATGACGATCAATACCAGATCATGCAAAGCATCACGCACGACGGCGGCCTCACGTGGAGCGAGCCGACCGTGGCTTTCGATGGCGAAACCATGACGCGCAAGAAGCCCTGCGAGCCGTACGTCTTCCGCTCGCCCGACGGCGAGGAATTGTGCTCGATCATGCGCGAGAACTGGCGCAGCGGCACGAGCCTGATGATGTTCAGCCGCGACGAAGGCAAGACGTGGAGCCGCCCCGTGGACACGCCCTGGGGCCTCAGCGGCGACCGTCATCAGCACGTGCAGCTCCCCGATGGACGCCTGCTCTTCGTCTTCCGCGACAGCGCCCCACAGTTCCGCGACGAGGTGAAGACCGGCCCGCTGCGTTACTTCCGCATGGACGGCTTCGCCGGCTGGGTCGGCACCTACGACGACCTCAAGCAAGGCCGCCCCGGCCAATACGCCCTGTGCCTGCTCCCGCGCCTCGGCGATACCGGCTATCCCGGCCTGCATCAACTCGCCGACGGCACCCTAGTCGCCACCACCTACGGCGTCCTCGCCGCCGGCGAGAAACCCTCTATCCTCAGCCTGCGCTTCACAATGAGCGCAGTGGATGCGCTGGCGAAAGCGGACCGCCAAAGGCACGCAGTAGAGCAACGATGAATCTTCGATGGTTTGAGGGATGGGCCGCGTTCGGTCTGGCCGCGCTGGCGTGGGGCGGTGGCGGGGCGGCCTGTGGCGGAGAGCCGCGGCCGAATATTCTGGTGATCATGGGGGACAACTGGTCGTGGCCGCACGCCGGCATTTTAGGGGACCGCCTGTGCAAGACCCCGACGTTTGATCGGCTGGGGCGCGAGGGGATGCTCTTCACGCACGCGTTTGCGCCACATCCCTCGTGCGCGCCATCGCGCGCCGCGATGCTGACGGGCATGGTCAGCCATCGGCTCGAGGACGGCGCGAATCTCTTGGGACGCCTCCCCGCGAAGTTTGCGGTCTTCCCGGACCTGCTTGAGGCGGCGGGCTATCAGATCGGTTACGCGGGCAAGGGTTGGTCGCCGGGCTCGGTCGAGGAGAGCGGGCGGACCCGGAACCCGGCCGGGGTGAAGTTCGCCTCGTTCGACGAGTTCATGGCAAAGCTCCCTGCCGGAAAGCCATTCTGGTTTTGGTTCAGCAGCCGACATCCCCATCGCCCGTGGACCGACGCGCGGGAGAACAAGGCCGGCATGCGGCCCGAGGATGCGGTGGTGCCGCCCTATTTGCCGGATCAGCCCACGGTGCGCGACGACATCCTGAACTACGCCTGCGAGGTGATCGACTTCGACAGCGAGGCGGGCGAGATGGTGCGGTTGTTGGAGGATCGCGGCCTGTCGGACAATACCCTGATCGTGATGACGAGCGACAATGGCTGGCAGATGCCGCGAGGGTTGGCCAATTGTTACGACAGCGGCACGCGGATCCCGATGGCGCTGCGATGGAAGGCGAAGGTTCCGGGGGGCCAGAGCATCGATGCTTTCGTCAGCCTGACGGATCTCGCGGCGACGTTTCTGGAGGCGGCGGGCCTGCCGGTCCCGGCGGAGATGGATTCGCTGAGCCTGTTGCCGTTGGCCCGCGGCGAGTCGCAGGCGAGCCGCGACGCGGTCTTTGTCGAGCGCGAGCGGCACGCCAATGTGCGGAAGGGTGACCTCAGCTACCCCGTGCGCGGGATACGCACGCGCGATTTCCTGTACCTGCGAAATCTAAGCCCGGGGCGCTGGCCCGCGGGCGATCCCGAATATTATTGGTCTGTGGACGAGTACGGCGATATCGACTGGACACCGACCAAGGCGCTCATCGAGGCGGGCGAGACGGACCCGGTGATGGGGCATTACTTCCGGTTGGCGTTTGCGAAGCGGCCCGCGGAGGAGTTGTTCGATCTTTCGAGAGATCCCGGGCAGACGAACAATGTCGCGGCCGATCCGGCCTACGCCGAGGCGCTTGGACAGTTGCGGGGGCGGGTCACGCGCTGGATGGAGGCGACGGGCGACCCGCGGGCCAAGGGCGAGACGGATTTTTGGGATCGCGCGCCCTACTACGCCAAACCGTCGCGCCAGAAGGAGGAGTAGGATTCTGGGGCAAGGGAGACCGTCTCCACGGGCCTGCGGCCGAGATTGGATGCATTCGGGTTGTTCTTCTTGCCATGGCTTGGCCTTCGCTTGGCCAGGCGGCACAGATCCTGGGCGTTGCGTGGGATGGGGTCGGGATCAGGGTCCGGCCGGTGAGGTCTGGATCTCAAGGATCCTGTCATCCGGCAGCCGCCGGACCACCGGCGCAGACAATGTAGCCGAAGCCGTGAGGCTTTGGCGGCCAAACGCTGACGCGTTCGGCTACAGGAATTGCGTTCGGCTACGGGAGACGCTGCGGCTATTTTCGAGTCAGCGATCGCTGGCCAAGGGGCGACGGCGGTGCGTCGGTGGGTGAAGGGATTGAAATCTTATGGTTGCCGGATGAAGTCCTCCCACTGGCTGGTCGCCGCCGCCTTCTGCAACGGCCCGGAATGAACGACGATGCGAAACCGGAGAGGCAACGTCTTTCCGGACTCGAGTGTGAAGGGGCCGTTGAACAGGGGTGCATGGTGAAACTCGTGCGGCATTGCCGCGATGTGCCAAGGCGGCGGATGGCGCAGGTTCCCCGGATGGTCGATGATCGTGGCGCCGCCCTTCTTGCCGTCCGCCATGTCGAGGGTCAGGTCCACCCATCGGGCCGGTTTCCCGTGCAGCGGTTCCAGTTGCTGGCGTGTCTCTGCGGTGATCGTGTCCGAATCGCTGGTGACGGAGATGCCATCGCTGTTCGAGATGGTCCATGTGGAAAATTGGTCGTGGTGGGCGAGGCGAAACTGTAGGCCCGCGTAACCGCCGAACCACTTGCCGTCCGGCTCGCCCAGGATCGGCGTGCGGTCCAGCACGGCGCCCTTGGCGCCAGCGGTGAACACGCCGCGCCAGTCGATGCGGTAGTCCCCATTCGCGTCGGGGGCGCTGACCTCGATGACGCGTTTCTCGGTGAGGTCCGCAGGTGCGTCCGGCGGGTGGTAGGTGATCTCCAGTTCGAAGCGGGCCGAGAAATCGTCATTGGCCGCGACCTTCACCGCCGTCACGTCCGTGTGACCGAGCGCCTTGTCGGGCGAGCGATCCTGCTCCTCCGGCCACGTCCAGTAACCGTCCAGGCCGTTGATTATCTTCCAGGCGAAACGCAAACCGCGGTGCCATAAGTGATCGCCGGGACGGAGATCCGTGAGCACGGCGCCCTCCGTCGTCGCCAGCGGATGGAAATAGGGGCAGCCCTTCTCTTTGCCGTCCTGCAGGTGGTTGAACTGCCAGATGACCCTGTCGCCGTTCATCAGCGCGAGCGATGCCGGCGCCTTGCGCCAGGAAAATTGGCGCTGTCGCTGGCCGGGCTCCGCCGCGCCATTCGCCATGACCCCGCCCAACATCGTGCCCGCCAGAACCATCGCCATCCATCGTGCCATGAGTCCTCCTTCCTGAGTTCGTGCCTTCCAGATGAGGAAGTCCGACATACTACCCCGGGTCTCATTCCACTTCGAGCTGCAATCTCGACCTCGATGGACGTGCCCTCCGCGCGCTCCGCTCGGTCCGGGCCTTGGCGTTCCAAGTCAGCGCCGCCCCCGGCGCGCGGGGGCGGGGCAAGCCAGAGTCATCCACGCGCCGAATTATTCCGGAGGAAACTCCTGGTGAGTCGCGGAGTGCCTAAAGGCACCACGACGAGCATTCCCACGGCTTTGGGTTCGTGGTGCCGCTTTCAGGCGGTATCCCTTTTCCACTAGCTCCCGGTCGTCGGCGTACGCGCGGCAGCCCTTGTACGAGCTGGCGCCGTGACTCTTGGCGTGACTCGCATCCACGCGTCGGCGTGCGGGCTCACTCGCCCGTTCGTTGCGCGCAGGGCGCAGAGAGAGGGGCACGCAGCAAACGCAACCGGCACGCGGCATCCAAGAGGGCCTGCAGCGCATTCGCCCGGGGGCACGGATCCTGGAGCAATTCCCTGGAGGATCGCTCGCTCCACGACAGACCCAATGGCCAAAGAAGACGGACACGAAAAGCATCGATCCGCGTGGGCCGGTCATCGGCCACCTGCTGGAACCATGCGGCGAGTTGCCGGGCGTGCTCGCGGGCGGATGGGCGCCCCAGCGCCTCCCACGCGCCGTCGGCCAAAGCCGCCAGATCCTCCGCTCGCCCCAGCCGCCCCAGGCATTCCTCTGCGGCATTCCCCATGGAACGGGCGAGGAAACTCTCTAGCTCGCCCCTGGCTTTGGCCGCATCCCGGTCCCGTTCGTCATAGGCCCGCAGCAGATGAGGCCGCAGGCCCCCTGGGCACTCCTCTCCGTCATTTGCCATGATGGGAATGCGGTGGGCGGCAAAATTGAACAGCACCGTGTTGCGGCACGACACCCCGCGCGAGGAAAACAGCAAGCCCAAGTGCGCCGGCGCCAGCACGTGCTCCGACAGCCAGCGATCCTCGCGGTCGAGATGCAGCCGGATCACGAACGGATAACGGCGGCAGCGCTGTTCCAGATGGCGCTCCAGTTCGCGGGCGAGCTCCGCGTCCCCCGGCCGCATCAGATAGGCCCGGAGCAGTGCGCGGGCGCGATCATCCAGCGCAAAGAGCGCCTCGAGACAACGCAGCGCCGGCCCGTGCCTTCCTCCTGGAATATGCTCCACGCGGGAAGTGTCGGAGAGCCGCCCCGCCACGTGGACCTCCAAGGTCTGGGCAATCCGCCCGCGGCGCACACGCGCGGCCAGCGCATCCAACAGATGATACAAACCCAGGCCGCTGTCCGGATCAATTCCCTTGGTGGGGCGGAACCCGCCCAACACCACCAGGCGGGGCACAGAAACCTCGGAAAACTTCTGCCGTGACACAGTTTGCGCGGCTGTGGTGGGTGGCAGGATTGGGGGCATGGGGACGACTCTCGTATGCCGCAGGCGGGGCACGACCAGCGGCATGAGGCTCCAGCCCCCTGACACGGTCAAGTAGCGCGAGAGATGCCAGGCTTCAAACTCCGTGGTCGTCGCCAACACGGCCATGCGCCCCACGGGGAACATCTGGTGCTGCAAGGCCAGCATCCTGGCTTCCCCATAGCGTCTCACCCCCTCGGTAAATTCGTGGATATATGCCGTAACACGCAGCCCCGGATCCTCCAGCGAGCGCCGCGCCAGATGACCCGCAATGGAGGTATTTCCAAACCTCATATCGGGAACCAGATGGCAGTAAACCTGGAGTTTTCCGGCGGGCCGCATGGCCCTCAAACGCCGATGCAGCACTTCAGCGACATCGGCCGCTGCCCGGAGTTCGGGCAGTTGGTCGGTATCCAGGAGCACCGCGTCCACGCCCTCGCCACACAACGCCTCGACACTGGTGCGCGCATACTGCGTCAGGGCACTGTTGTTCGAAAAAGGCGTGGGGATAACGACCTGAACGGACAGGCAGTTGGCTTTGCCGTCCTGCCGGACGTGTCCGCCCCCCGTGGCCATTCGCGGGGTCGCCGGACGCGCCTCAACCGGTCCCGCCATGGGGATCGCGTAGCAGATGGGCCACCGCAGGTCGAGTGGGATTGCCGTGGAACCCGAAGGGCGAATCTCTGGCAAAGCATGCTAACTCGTCTATCCTTCCGAGCAACGATGGGCGAATTTCATTTTTCGACGGAGCTGTGGTTGCCCCGACCGCGCGCGGAGGTGTTCCCGTTCTTCTCCGAGGCGAGGAATCTCGAGCGGATCACCCCGCCGTGGCTTCGGTTTGAGGTGCTGACGCCGGACCCGATCCCCATGCGGGAGGGAGCGCTCATCGACTATCGCATCACGGTGCGCGGGATCCCGATCCGCTGGCGGACCGAGATCGCGGAATGGGATCCGCCCCGGCGGTTCGTCGATGTTCAACTGCGCGGGCCGTACACGCTCTGGCACCACACCCACACGTTTGAGGAGAGGGATGGGGGCACGATGTGCGGCGATGTCGTGCGCTATCGTCCCCGCGGTGGCGCGATCGTGAACTGGCTGTTCGTGCGGCGCGACGTCGAGCGGATCTTCCGGTTCCGGCAGGAGGAGCTGCGAGGGATCTTTGGGGTCGGGGGCGCGGCGCCTTCTTGGGGGGTATTCGCCCAACCGTCTGATTCGGAGATGGCTTGCGGCGGAGGTGCGGCGGCGGCTAAAAGCGCGATGTCCGAGAGGACGTGAAAGGAGGCACACGCGATGTCGCATCAGTTTGTTCGAATTTTCTGGATGATCGTCCTCGCGTTGGCGGGGGCGGCCGTGTCGGCGGAGGAACTGGTCCCGTTTGTCTTGCCGTGGGACGACGGCTCGGCGCCCGCGCTGGTGCCCGCGGCGCTTGAAAGGCGGGCGGCGGGTTCTGAGGGTCCGGTGCGGGTTTGGGACGGGCATCTCGTCGCCGGGAACGGGCGGCTGCGGTTGTTTGGGGTCAACGTGACCGCCGGGGCCTGTTTCCCCTCGCGGGACAAGGCGGAGGCGATCGCGGCGCGCATGGCGAAGTACGGGATCAACGCCGTGCGGTTCCACTTTCTGGATTCGACGTGGGGCGAGACCCGGTTGATCGACTACGACTCGGGCTCGAATCTCGATTTCAATGCCGATGCCCTGGAGCGCCTGGATTTCTTCATCCACGCGCTGGAGCGGCGGGGGATCTACATCAACCTGAACCTGCTGGTGGGCCGGCGTTTCGGGGTGGGGGATGGCGTCGATCCAAGGGTCAACGATCTGGACTGGAAGACGGCGCACGCGATCGGGTTTTTCCACGAGCCACATCTCAAGTCGCAAAAGGAGTACGCGCGGCGCCTCCTGACGCACAAGAATCCGCACACGGGCCGGACGTATGCGGAAGATCCCGCGGTGGCGATGGTGGAGATCAATAATGAGAACGGCCTCATCCATCAGTGGTTCGGGCGGCAGCTGGATGCCCTTCCGGCACCTTTTGCGGCGGATCTGGCGCGACAGTGGAACGCGTGGCTGGCGGCCCGTTATGGTAAGACCGCCCGTCTCGCGGAGGGGTGGAAGGCGCGGAATGAGGCGCCGGGAGCCGAGGTGATCGCCAACGGCGAGTTTGGGAAGGGCATCGAGGCATGGAGCATCGAGCGGCATGGCGGGGCCGAGGCCGACGTGACGTTCCCCGAAGGCGCGATGCGGCTGGCGGTCCGCAAGACGGGCGCCGAGGGGTGGCACGTGCAGGTCAACCAGCCGGGGCTGAAGATCCGCGCCGGGCAATTGTACACCGTGCGCTTTCGGGCGGCCGCGGACTCGAAGCGGAAGGTGGATGTAACCCTGATGCAGGCACACGAGCCCTGGGAGTCGCTGGGTTTTGGTTCGCCCATCGAGCTGGGGCCGGATTGGCGGGAATTCTCTTTCGTCTTCCTTGCGCCGCGGGATGACGACAACGCGCGGCTGGGGTTCATGGACCTGAATCAGGCGGGCGCGACCTTTCGTTTTGACGGTATATCGATGCGGCCCGGCGGGCGCACGGGATTGGGTGAGAATGAATCGCTGGAGAAGGGGACGATCGCGGTGCCCGTTTCGACGGGCGCCCGCGGGATGACGCCGGAGGCGAGGCGAGACTGGGTGCGGTTCCTGTGGGAGACGGAGCGCCGCCATTGGAACGAGATGCGGCGGTTCTTGCGGGAAGAGTTGCACGTCGCGGCCCCGATCGTCGGTACGATCGTGGGCAACAGCACCCCGAACCTCATGGCGGACATGGATGTGGTGGACACCCACGCCTACTGGCAGCACCCGAGATTCCCGGGGCGCGATTGGGATCAGGACAACTGGATCGTCTCGAACAAGTCGATGGTGGACGAGCCGCAGCACGCGACCCTCACGCGGCTGGCCTTCTGCCGCGTCGCGGGCAAGCCGCACATGGTGAGCGAGTACAACCACCCGGCGCCCAATCCCCACGCCTCCGAGGGGCCCCTCATGCTCGCCGCGTTTGCCGCGCTCCAGGATTGGGATGCATTGTTCTTATATACCTACGGCCACCGCGAGGCGGATATCCCCTCGGGGGCCATGACCGGGTTCTTTGACTTGGGCCGGCACACGACGGCCTGGGCCAATGTGCCCGCCGCCTCGGCGCTTTTCTTGCGCGGTGACATCGCGCCGGCCCCGGAGGTGCTGGCCCTGCCTTTCGACCCGGAGCGCGAGATCGGGCACATCGCCACCGCGGGCCGCCACTGGGGCGTCGTGGCCGTCGAGCACTTTGGCGCCGACCTGAGGCACGCGATATCGCGACGCATCCAATTGGACCCCAAGGCCGTTGGCCCGAACCCGGCGGCGCCATCGCTTGACGGCGCCACGCGCTTCGGGCCGGCCGACGGCCGCATCTCGTGGGAACTCGTCACACCGGGCAAGGGATTGTTCGTCGTGCGCTCCCCGCGGACGAAGGCGCTCATCGGCGCCGCGGAGGGGCGGGGCGTGGATTTTGGCGATGGCGTCGCGATCGATGTGGGGAGCACGGTGCAGGGGTGGTGCACCGTCGCCCTGACGGCGCTGGAGGGGGAGTTCCCCGCCCCGAAGCGCGCGCTGCTCGTCGCCACGGGATTCACGGAGAACACGGGCATGGGTTGGAAGAACGCGGAGAAGACGACCGTCGGTCGCGATTGGGGGAGCGCCCCTGTGTTGGTCGAATGCATCCCGGCCCGGATCCGGATCGCGCTGCCCAAGGGCGCAACCCTTCCGATCGTTCGCGCGCTCGATGCGCGGGGCCAGCCCACGGGGGATGTCGGGGTCAACCGCGCGCCCGACGGAAGCGCCGAATTCCAGATCGGTCCCGCTCATCGGACGCTCTGGTATGAGATGCGCCCTTCCGGGGCGGAATAGAGACGACGGACGAAAATTCCTGCCCCCCTTCGGCGCCAAGGGGCGCGAAACCGGGCGCCGCCGCGGGTGAACATGTGGCCCCTCCGGTCACGGAGGGGCCGCGCGACGGGGTCCACGGCCTGACGGCCGTGGCTACATTTGGAATCTTCGAGCAGCGATTCGCCCGTTGCCGGCCTTGTGTGCGCGTCGATGCGGGCTACCCTCATTCACGCTCAACTGTGGCCCAGTTTCCAGTGAATTTCGCCCATGCCGACCGATGACAAGCGCTTGATCCTGCTCACCGGCGCGTCGGGGTACGTCGGGGGGAGGCTGTTGCGCGTGCTGGTGGAGCGCGGGGAACGGGTGCGGTGCATGGCGCGCTATCCGGAGAACCTGCGATCGCGGGTGCCGGATGGCGTGGAGGTGGTGGCGGGCGACGTCATGGATCGCGGGAGTCTGGATGGGGCTCTGGCCGGCGTGGGCGCGGCGTACTACATGGTCCACGCCATGGCCTCGGGCGCTGCGTTTGAGGACATGGAGCGCGAGGGGGCCGCGAATTTTGGCGACGCCGCGCGGCGTGCCGGGGTGGGGCGCCTCATCTACTTGGGCGGGTTGGGCGACAGCGACAAGGGGCTCTCGCCGCATCTCCGGAGCCGGCAGCGTGTGGGGGCCATCTTGCGCGCGAGTGGTGTGCCGACAGTCGAATTCCGGGCCTCGATCGTGATCGGGTCGGGGAGCCTGTCCTTCGAGATGGTGCGGGCGCTGACCGAAAGGCTTCCCGTGATGGTGACCCCGCGCTGGGTTGCGGTGAAAGCGCAGCCGATCGCGATCGGCGATCTGTTAGGCTATCTGGCCGCGGGACTGGATGCGAGTGCGGACGGGAACCCGGTTTTCGAGATCGGCGGGTCCGACCAGGTCTCCTATGGGGAGATCATGCGCGAATATGCGCGGCAGCGTGGCCTGCGGCGGGTCATGATCCCGGTTCCGGTGCTGTCGCCGCGGCTGTCCAGCCTCTGGCTGGGGCTCGTGACGCCCCTCTACGCGCGGGTGGGCAGGATCCTGGTGGAGAGCCTGAGGCATGAGACGCTGGTGCGGGACGAGGCGGCGTCGAGGGTCTTCGGGATCCGTCCCCGGGGCGCGCGTGAGGCCATCGCCGACGCCTTGGCCAACGAGGATCGGGAGTTTGCGGAGACGCGGTGGTCGGATGCTGTCTCGTCGTCCGGTCCGCGGCCCGCGTGGGGAGGGGTCCGCTTTGGCAATCGCCTCGTGGACGTCCGGGAGCGTCGCGTGGACGTTCCGCCGGAGTCGGCGTTTGCGCCCATCCGTCGCATTGGAGGCGACACGGGATGGTATTTTGCGGATTGGCTTTGGAGGGTGCGGGGATTTATCGACCTTCTGGCCGGGGGGGTCGGCATTCGGCGGGGACGCAGGGACCCAGAGCAGTTGCGCGTGGGCGATGCGCTGGATTGGTGGCGGGTCGAGGCCTATGAGCCCGACCGGCGGCTGCGGTTGTTCGCGGAGATGCGGTTGCCGGGGCGCGGATGGCTGGAATTCGAGGTGAGGGGTGCGGGGGGCGGGTCCATCATCCGGCAGGTGGCGACATTCGACCCCGTGGGCCTCGGGGGCCTGCTGTACTGGTATCTGATATACCCTGTCCACGGGTTGGTCTTTGGCGGCATGCTGCGCGCGATCTGTCGAGCAGCAGCGCCCGGATCTCGGAATAACTGGAGACCACATGATCGGCGCGGGCGAGCCTGTCCGCCGGGAGCGAATTCGTGATGGCGATGGTCGCCATCCCGGCGGCGCGCGCGGCCTCGACGCCCGCCGCGGCATCCTCGATGACGCAGCATTCGCCGGGCGCGACGCCCATCCGTTCCGCGGCCCGGAGGAAGATATCGGGAGCGGGCTTGCCGCGGGCGACGTCCTGAGAGCTGACGATCACCGGAAAGAAGCGCCTGAGGCCGCCCATCTCCAGGACCGCGTCAATGACGGGGTGGAGCGAACCGGAGGCCAGCGCCAGCAGATAGCTTGCCGACAGGTCTGCCACCAGACCGGGCGCGTCGGCGAAGAGGGGTTGATCCTCGCGCAGGATTTCCAGGAAGCGGCGCTGCTTCCACGCGATCAATTCGTCGATGGGCTGCGGCGGCTGATGCCGATCGACGAAGTCCTGCCACAGCGCCCGGTCCGAGCGCCCGTAGTACGCCTGGAATTCGATCCCGTGTGTCCCGGCGTAACCCATTGCGGCGAAGACCTCGCGGAAGGCCCGCTCGTGCCGCGGCTCGCTGTCCACGATGACGCCATCCATGTCAAAAATGACTGCCCTGAGAGTGACCATCGATTCTGATGGGAGTATACCCCAGATGGCAAGATGGCTGGGGCCCCGCCCGAAGCGCCGTGGCCACGCACGGACCCCGGGCCGAGGGCCCCCGGGCGAAAAAAAGTTCCCGCCCGCCGAAGATTTTTGTTGCCCGCCGAAGCCCTTTCACTATATTCGCCATTCCTTCTGCCTCGCGAGCGGTGGTATCCGGCGCATTGGCAGATGGTTTTGGCCCGGACGCCGAAAGGCGCGGGGCGAGTAAAAACACCGAAGAGCCTCTCGGGGTGGCGTATCGGCGCCCCGGGGGATCCCGGAAAGAAAGATTGGAGAACCAGCGTGCCGACGATCAACCAGTTGGTGAGGAAAGGCAGAAGGGCGGCCCGGGGCAAGAGCAAGTCCCCGGCGCTCACGAACTGCCCGTTCCGGCGTGGCGTGTGCGTGCAGGTCATGACGCGCACCCCGAAGAAACCGAACTCCGCCCTGCGGAAGGTCGCCAAGGTCCGCCTCACCAATGGCTATGAGGTGATCGCGTACATTCCGGGCGAGGGCCACAACCTCCAAGAGCACTCCATCGTCCTGGTGCGGGGGGGAAGGGTCAAGGACCTGCCCGGCGTCCGGTACCACATCGTCCGCGGCACGCTCGACGCCCTGGGCGCGGCGGGCCCCAGCAACACGAACAAGGTCAATCGCAACCGCTCCCGCAGCAAGTACGGCGTCAAGCGGCCCAAGGAGGGCGGCGCCGGGGGCGACGCCAAGAAGAAGTAAATAGGAATTCTCCGGAGGGCGCAACACCATGGCAAGGCGCAGAAAGGCCGAGAAACGCGAAATGCTGCCGGATCACCGGTACGGCGATCCGCTCGTCGCACGCTTGATCAGCACCGTCATGCGGTGCGGCAAGAAGTCTGTCGCCGAGCGCATCGTCTATCAGGCGATCGACCTGGCCAACAAGGGCCACGAGGGGGTCGAGGCCGATCCCCTCATCGTTTTCCGGAAGGCGATCGACACCATCAAGCCCCGCGTGGAGGTCCGCGCCCGCAGGGTGGGCGGCGCCACCTACCAGGTGCCCAGCGAGGTGCCCGTGGAGCGCCAGACTTCGCTCGCGATCCGCTGGATCGTGATGTTCGCGCAGAAGCGCAAGGGCGTGCCCATGGCGCGGGCCCTGGCCAACGAGCTGCGCGACGCCGCCGGCGGGCAGGGCGGCGCGGTCAAGAAGCGCGACGATGTCCACAAGATGGCGCAGGCCAACAAGGCCTTCGCGCATTTCCGCTGGTGAACCGGCGGGGCAGAGAGTTTTTTTAGGGGAAGGTTCAGATGAGCACCACGGCCACGGCAGAGACCAGGCAGGCGATCGACAAGACGCGCAACGCGGCGCACAGGCGCATGCCGCTCGAGCGCACCCGGAACATCGGCATCGCGGCCCACATCGACGCGGGCAAGACGACCCTGACCGAGCGCGTCCTCTTCTACACCGGCGTGATCCACAAGATGGGCGAGGTCCACGACGGCGGCACCGTCACCGACTGGATGGAGCAGGAGCGCGAGCGCGGCATCACCATCACCTCGGCGGCGACCACCTGCTTCTGGACACAGCGCCCGGAGCCGGGGGTCTTCAAGCAGTTCGAGGGCATCCAGCACCGCATCAACATCATCGACACGCCGGGGCACGTGGATTTCACCGCCGAGGTGGAGCGCTCGCTGCGCGTCCTCGACGGGGCCATCGCCGTGTTCTGCGGCGTCGCCGGCGTGCAGCCGCAGTCCGAGACCGTCTGGCGCCAGGCCACCAAGTACAACGTTCCCCGCGTCGCGTTCGTCAACAAGATGGACCGCGTCGGCGCCAACTTCGCCCGCGCCGTCGACGACATGCGCAAGAAGCTCTCCGCCAACGCCCACCCCATCCTCATCCCCATTGGCGCGGAGGACAACCTCAAGGGCCAGATCGACGTCGTCAACCAGCGCGCGATCATCTACAGCGACAGCGACCAGCTCGGCTCCACCTACGAGGTCCGCGACCTCGAGGGCGCCGAGAAGGACATCGCCGCGCAGGCCCTCAGCGAGCTGGTCGACGCCGTCGCCAACGTGGACGACCAGATCGCCGAGCTCTACCTCGAGGAGAAGAGGCCCACCGTCGAGCAGCTGAAGGCCGCCATCCGCCGGGCCACCATCGCCAACAAGTTCGTCCCGGTCGTCGGGGGCAGCGCGTTCAAGAACAAGGGCGTGCAATACCTCGTGGACGCGGTGATCGATTACCTCCCGAACCCGCTGGACATCCCGGCCACCAAGGGGCACGACCTGCACGACGGCTCCGAGATCATCCGCGAGACCACCGACAACGGGGAGTTCTGCGCGCTGGCGTTCAAGCTCTGGGCCGACCCGTTCGTCGGCAAGCTGGTCTACTTCCGCGTGTACAGCGGCACGATCAAGAAGGGCGACACCATCCTCAATCCCCGCACCGGGCGCAGGGAGCGCATCAGCCGCCTGATCCAGATGCACGCCGACAAGCGCGACGAGCTGGACCAGGTGTTCTCGGGGGACATCGCCGCGACCGTCGGCCTCAAGGACATCAAGACCGGCGATACCTTCTGTGATGAGGATCACCCGCTGCTCCTCGAGCCGCCGTCCTTCCCGGAGCCCGTCATCAGCATGGCCGTCGAGCCCAAGACCAAGGCCGACCGAGAGAAGATGGGCGAGGCGCTGGGCCGCCTCTCCGAGGAAGATCCCACCTTTGTCGTCACGACCAACGAGGAGACCGGCCAGACCATCATCGCCGGCATGGGCGAGCTGCACCTGGAGATCATCCAGGACCGCATGCGCCGCGAGTTCAAGGTCGAGACCAACGCGGGCGCGCCGCAGATCGCGTATCGCGAGGCCATCCTCTCCCCCGCCAAGGGCGAGGGCAAGCTGATCAAGCAGTCGGGCGGCCGAGGCCAGTACGGCCACGTCATCCTCGACGTCACGCCCGTCGAGCGCGGCAAGGGCTGCGACGTGGAGAACAAGGTCGTCGGCGGAAACATCCCGAAGGAGTACATCCCGGCGTGCCGGAAGGGAGTCGAGGAGGCCCTCCTGACGGGCGTGCTCGGCGGCTACCCCGTGATCGACGTGCACGTCAATATCATCGACGGCTCGTACCACGACGTGGATTCCAACGAGCTGGCCTTCAAGATGGCGGCCATCTTCGCGATGAAGGACGCGCTCGGCAAGGCCAAGCCGGTCCTCATGGAGCCCATCATGAAGGTCGAGGTCGTCTGCCCCGACGAGTTCCAGGGCGACATCATGGGCGACCTCAACCGGCGCCGCGGGAAGATCAGCGAGATGACCAGCCGCGACAACGCCGCGATCATCCACGCCGAGGTGCCGCTCGCCGAGATGTTCGGGTACTCGACTTCCATCCGCTCCATGTCCAAGGGCCGCGCCGCCTACAGCATGGAACCGTCGCACTTCGAGCAGGTCCCGGCGCAGATCACCCAGCAGGTGCTGGAGAGGAAATAAGCGGGCGGGATCCGGGAGAGTAAGAGCCATGACAGGTCAACGAGTCAGAATCCGATTGAAGGCCTTCGACCACCGCCTCCTCGACCACTCGACATCCGAGATCGTCGAGACGGCCAAGCGCACCGGCGCCCGCGTCGCCGGGCCGGTGCCCCTTCCCACCAAGACGGAGCGCTTCACCGTGAACCGGTCCCCGCACGTCGACAAGAAGAGCATGGACCAGTTCGAGATCCGCACGCACAAGCGGATGCTGGACATCATCGACCCCACGGCGAAGACCATCGACGAGCTCAAGAAGCTGAATCTCCCGGCGGGCGTCGACATCACCATCAAGATCTAGGGGCACGACCATGGCACTCGGACTTTTGGGCAAGAAGCTGGGCATGACGCGGGTCTACGACGACTCGGGCGTCAGCCACCCGTGCACCGTCGTGCACGTCGGCGGCAACGTCGTCACCCAGGTCAAGACCGCGGACGCCGATGGCTACGAGGCCGTCCAGATCGGGTACGAGGACGTCAAGGAGTCGCGCGCGGCGCGGCCGCACGTCGGCCACTGCAAGAAGGCGGGGTCGGCCCCGAAGCGCTTCGTGCGCGAGTTCCGCGGCGCCGCCGAGATCAAGGCGGGCGACGCCGTCCCGGTGACGACTTTTTCCGTCGGCCAGTTCGTCGACGTCATCGGCATCAGCAAGGGCAAGGGGTTCCAGGGCGTCGTCCGGCGCCACGGCCACAAGGGCCAGCCCGCCACCCACGGTTCGATGATGCACCGCCGGACGGGCGCCATCGGTTGCCGGTCGACCCCGGGGCGCATCTGGAAGAACCAGGGCATGCCCGGCCACATGGGCGACACCCGGATCACCACGCAGAACCTCAGGGTCCTGCAGGTCCGCGAGGACGATCAGGTCATCGTCATCCGGGGGGCCGTGCCCGGCGCCAACGGCTCCTTCCTCATCATCCGGGGGGCCAAGAAGAAACCCGTGAAAGCCAAGTCCTGACCATGAGCGCGAAGGTCCTTACCACAGAATCCGCCAAGGCGGCGCTGAAGGTCGATCTGATCGACGGCGAGAAGGGCAGCCACGCCGTCCACGAGGTCATCGTGGCCATGCGGGCGAACCGGCGCACCGGCACCGCCTGCGCCAAGACCCGCGGCGAGGTGGCCGGCAGCAACGCGAAACCCTGGCGCCAGAAGGGCACCGGGCGGGCCCGCGCCGGCGAGAAACGCTCCCCGCTGTGGCGCAAGGGCGGCGTGGTGTTTGGCCCCAGGCCCCGAGACTATTCGAAGAAGACCTCCAAGGCCGTCAGGCGCCTCGCGCTGCGCAAGGCCCTCAGCGAGCGCATCGGGGCCGGCGAGGTCGCCGTCGTCGACACCACCGCGCTCGAGACGCACAAGACCAAGGGTTTTCTGGGCTGGCTCAAGGATAACAAGGTCGAGGGCTCCGTGCTGATCGTGGACACCGCCCGCGACCCCAAGATGACCCTGGCGTCCCGCAATGTCCCCGGCGCCCGTCTCAAGACGGCCGCCGAGGTGAACACGGAGGACGTCTTGCGCTACGACAGGATCCTCGTCACGCCCGCGGCGTTGGACAAGATCGGCGAGAGGCTCCGCGCCGAAAGGAAGTGACCCATGCGCGACCCCATTAATATCATCAAGACGATCCGGCTCACGGAGAAGGGCACCGCGCTCTCCGAGAAGTTCAACCGGTATGTTTTCAAGGTGGACGACAGGGCCACCAAGCTGGAGATCAAGTACGCGGTGGAGCGGATTTTCAACAAGACGGTCGTGCGCGTCAACACGATGAACGTCCGCGGCAAGGCCAAGCGCCACCGCCGCGGCGCCATGGGGCGCACGGCCGGATGGAAGAAGGCCATCGTGACGCTCAAGGAAGGCGACAAGATCTCGCTCGCCTGAGCGCAAGGAGGCAGCCATGGGAATTAAGACCTTCAGGCCACTCACCCCGACGCTCCGCTTCGCGGAGCGCCCGACCTTCGAGGAGATCACGAAGGACTACCCCGAGAAGTCCCTCACCGAGATCAAGAAGGGCACCGGGGGTCGCAACAACCGCGGGCGCATCACCTGCCGCCACAAGGGCGGGGGCCACAAGCGCCGCTACCGGATCATCGACTTCAAGCGGCGCAAGCACGGGGTCGCGGCGACGGTCGAGGCCATCGAGTATGACCCGAATCGCTCGGCCCGCATCGCGCTCATCAAGTACGCCGATGGCGAGAAGGCCTATATCCTGGCACCGCAGGGCCTCGCGGTCGGCTCCCAGGTGATCTCCGGCGAGGACGCGCCCCCGAATCCGGGCTGCGCCCTGCCGCTGCACAAGATCCCCGCCGGCAGCGTCGTCCACAACGTGGAGATGATGCCCGGCCGCGGCGCGCAGCTGGTGCGCAGCGCCGGGGTCGGGGCCACGGTCATGGGTTTTGACAAGGGCTATTGCCAGCTCCGGCTGCCCTCCACCGAGATACGCCGCGTGCACGCCACCTGCTACGCCACCATCGGCCAGGTGGGCAACGCGGACCACATGAACGCCACGCTCGCGAAGGCCGGGCGCTCCCGCTGGCTGGGGCGCCGCCCGACGGTGCGCGGCATGGTCATGAACCCCGTCGATCACCCCAACGGTGGCGGCGAGGGCCGAAGCAAGAGCGGCGGCGGCCGACAGCACCTGCGGTCCCCCTGGGGCCAGCTCGCCCGCGGCCAGAAGACTCGGAAAAAGCACAAGCCCGGCAGCCGGTTCATCGTGCAGAGGCGCGGGAAGTGATCGCGCGGAGGTAATTCATGGGACGCTCGCTAAAAAAGGGACCTTTCGTTGATTACCACCTGCTCGAGAAGATCGAGCGGATGAATCAGGGGAAGCAGAAGAAGCCCATCAAGACGTGGTCGCGGCGATCGATGATCACGCCGGACTTCGTGGGGCACACCTTCCTGGTCCACAACGGCAAGATTTTTCACTCGGTGTTCGTGACGGAAAACATGGTGGGCCACCGCCTCGGCGAATTCTCGCCGACCCGCACCTTTAAGGCGCACGGTGCCCACACGGCCAAGGCCGTGAAATAGCCGGACCTTGAGCCGTCCCGTCCAACGGACGCTGGTTGGAGTCGCGGCCATGTTGGCCGCCTGTTCTTTGAAGTGCGAAGATGCGCCGCAGCGGGGCGCGGGCGACGACGAGAGGATCGCCCGCGTCGAGCGCGAGCTGGAGTCCCTCTACAGGGACCTGGAGGTCAAGAACAAGACCATCCGGGCCCTCAGCGAGAGCCTCGAGCTCGCCAACGCGGAGGCGGATTTCTTCCGGCGGCAGTGGATGGACCTGCGGCTGCGCGACGAGGCGCTTGGCGTCGATGCCCTGACGGGCGACGAGGCGAGGCTTCGCGAAAAGGTGGTCGCGGCGGTCCGGGACCTCTACCAGTCCGAGAAGCGGAGGCAGGAGACTGTCGCCCAGCTCGCGGTCATGGTGGAGATGATGCAGGGCGTGCTCAAGAGCGCGCGCGGCATCGATCCGGAATTCCGCGCGCAGGTCGAGGCGCAGATGCGGACGTCCCAGGGCCTCGTCGAAAGCAAGGGCGATGCGGCGGCGCCGGGCCAGGGGACGCTCGTGGCGGCGCGGGTCCTCGACTACAAGTCGGCCCTGAGCCTGGCGGTGTTGAACGTGGGATGGCGGCAGGGCGCGAAGGTCGGCATGGTCTTCGAGATCATGCGCGGCGGCCGGCTGATCGCGATGGCGCGGGCCGTGGACGTGCGCGAGTCGGTCCTCGGCGCGATCGTCGAGAGGGCCGCCGAGCGGACCGTGGTCGCCGAGGGCGACGACGCCCGGGTCAGCACGGTGAAAAGTGAGATTTTGGAAAAGAAGTGAAGTGAGATTGTTATGGAAGTCAGATCGGTAACGCGATTCGTGAGGATCTCGGCGTTCAAGGCGCGCGAGGTCACGCGGGAGATCCAGGGCCTGATGGCCTCGGATGCCCTGGACGTGCTGCGCTTTTCATCCAAGAAGGCCGCGCGCCTCATCACCAAGACGCTCAAGTCCGCCATCGCCAACGCGGAGCACAACAACGATCTCAAGCCCGCGACCCTGCGCGTCAAGGAGGCGGTCGTCGGCGAGGGGCCGACCATCAAGCGGATCATGCCGCGCGCCCGTGGCTCGGCCTCGCCCATCCGCAAGCGCACGTCTCACATCAGGATCATATTGACCGACGAGCCGCCGCCGGAGCGCCGCAAGCGCGCGCCGCAGAAAGAGGCGGCCGCCGACGCCCAGGAACCCGCCGAGGCAACCGCGGCGGGGGGCAAGGGTTCCGCGCGCCCGAAGGCCGCGAAATGAGGTGACACCATGGGCCAGAAGGTAAATCCGATCATCTTCCGCGTCACCGCCAACAAGAATTGGCGGTCGATGTGGTTCGCCAACAAGAGGGACTACCTCCTCTTCCTCCACGAGGATTTCAAGATCCGGGACTTCCTCAAGAAGCGGCTGTCCTCGGCGGCGGTCGCCCGGATCGTCATCGAGCGGGCCACGAACCGGCTCCGCGTCAACATCCATAGCGCCCGCCCGGGCCTCATCATCGGGCGCAAGGGCGCCGACCTCGATTCCCTCAAGCGCGATGTCGCCGCGCTGACCCACGCGTCCGAGGTGGCCATCGACGTCAAGGAGATCAAGAACCCCGAGCTGGAGCCACAGCTGGTGGCGGAGAACATCGCCCTTCAGCTCGAGCGCCGCATCTCGTTCCGGCGCGCGATGAAGAAGGCCGTGCAGACGGCCATGGACTTCGGCGCCGACGGGGTGCGCGTGCGCTGCTCGGGGCGCCTCGGCGGGGCGGAGATCGCCCGCACCGAGGAGTACCGCCTCGGCCGCGTGCCCCTGCACACCATCCGGGCCAATGTCGATTACGGTTTTGCCGAGGCCAGCACCCCGGCGGGCCGCATCGGGGTCAAGTGCTGGATCTGCCGCAAGGACGAGGGTCCGGCCGCGAGATTTGGGAGGTGAGCCATGGCGATGATGCCCAAGCGTTCGAAGCATCGGAAGGAATCGCGCGGGAGCCGCGCGGGCGACGCCTCCCGTTCCATCCGGCTAGATTTCGGGGAGTTCGGCCTCCAGGCCCTCACCCGGTGCTGGATGACCAACACCCAGATCGAGGCCGCCCGCGTGGCCATCACGCGCAACATGAAGCGCAAGGGGAAGCTCTGGATCCGGGTGTTCCCGCACAAGCCCGTCACCAAGCGCCCGCCGGAGACCCGGATGGGCAAGGGCAAAGGCTCCCCGGAATTCTGGGTGGCCGTGGTGCGGCCGGGCACGATGCTCTTTGAACTCGACGGCCTGCCGGAGTCCGTGGCCCAGGAATCGTTCCGGCTCGCGGCCAACAAGCTGCCGATGCGCTGCCGCTTCGTGCGGCGACACGGCTGATCGGGAGGAGTTTCGCCATGGCGATGATCAAGATGACTGAACTGATGGGACTGACCGAGAGCGAGCTCGTGTCCAAGGGCCGCGACCTGAGGCAGGAGTTCCTGAACCTCAGGCTCCAGCAGGCCAGCGGCCAGCTCGAGAAACCGAGCCGGCTGCGGGAGATCCGCCGGACCGTGGCGCGCATAGAGACCGCGCTGACCATGAAACGCAAAGGAGCCGCCGCGCCCCAGGGCGCGGCCGCGAACAGGAGATGAAGACCATGGAGGCTGTCGTGGCATCCCAGGACCCGCCGAAGCGGGCGCGCAAGGAGAGGGTCGGCATCGTGGTGTCGGACAAGATGTCCAAGACCATCGTCGTCCGCGTCGATCGCCGGGTCCCGCACCCGCGGTTCGGCAAGATCGTCCGCGTCTCGAAGAAATTCTACGCGCATGACGAGCGGCAGGAGGCGAAGGTCGGGGACCGCGTCCTCATCCGCGAGACCCGGCCGCTGAGCCGGCTGAAGCGGTGGGAGCTCGCCGAGGTCCTCGTCCGCCAGGTCGCGCTGCCCGTGGCACCGGACGTGGCGGGCGGCATCGAGGAAGGAGGCCGCCCGTGATCCAGATACGCAGCCTGGTCACCGTCGCCGACAACACCGGCGCCCGCGTCGCGAGCATGATCGGCGTGCTCGGGAAAAAGACGCTGGTCGCGCGGGTGGGCGACGTCATCAAGGCCAACATCAAGGAGGCGGCCCCCGACGGCACCGTCAAGAAGTCCGAGGTCGTCGATTGCGTGGTCGTGCGCACCCGGGCCCCGATCCGGCGGCCCGATGGCAGCTACCTGCGTTTCGACACGAACGCCGTCGTCGTGATCGACAAGGACGGCAACCCCCGCGGCACCCGCATATTCGGCCCCGTGGCCCGCGAGCTGCGCGAGAAGAATTTTATGAAGATCATCTCCCTGGCCCCGGAGGTGCTTTGACCATGGCGAAGGCACGGATCAAGAAGGGCGACGAGGTCGTCGTCATCAGTGGCGCGGCGCGCGGCGCCCGCGGCAAGGTGCTGGAGGTCATCCCGAAGAAGGAGCGCGTGGTCGTCGAGGGCGTCCGGAAGATGCGCAAGGCGGTCCGCAAGTCGCAGCAGCACCCGGAGGGTGGCTTCATGGAGCGCGAGGCGCCGATCCACGTCTCCAACGTGATGCTCGCGTCGCGGTGGGATGAGCGGCGCAGCCGACGGGCGGCGGCCAAGTGATGGAGACAGGTATGGCAGAGACCACGATACCCGAGATGCTGCGGATGTACCGGGAGCAGGTCCTTCCGGCGCTGCGGGAGAAGCACGCCTACAAGAACCCCCACCAGGTGCCGCGCATCACCAAGGTGGTGCTGAACTGTTCGGTCGGCTCCGCGCAGGACGTCAAGGCGGCCCTGGATGACGCGACCCACGACATCCGCCTCATCACCGGGCAGCAGCCCGTCCGGACCAAGGCGAAGAAGAGCATCTCGAATTTCAAGATACGCGAGGATCAGGAGATCGGCCTCAAGGCGACCCTCCGGGGCCGGGTCATGTACGAGTTCCTGGAGCGCCTGATCCGGTTCGCGCTCCCGGCCATCCGCGATTTCCGCGGGGTCAGCGCCCGGGCCTTCGACGGCTGCGGCAACTACACGCTGGGGGTCAAGGACCACACCATATTTCCGGAGATCGAGCTGGATAAGGTGAAGCGGGGCCTCGGCTTCGACATCTCCATCGTGACCACGGCGACGACCAACCAGGAGGCCAAGGACCTCCTCGAGCTGATGGGCATGCCCTTTGTGAAGCCCGGCAAGCAGTGATCGGACAGTGTTATGGCCAAGAAAAGCTGGATCGCCAAGCAGAGCAAGAAGACCAAGTTCAAAGTGCGGCGCGTGAATCGCTGCACGGTGAGCGGCCGGCGGCGCGCGTTCATGAGGCGCTTCGGGCTGAGCCGCATCGAGTTCCGGGAGCGCGCCCTGCGGGGCGAGCTGCCGGGCGTTATAAAGGCCAGCTGGTGAGGCGCGGAGGACAGACAACATGGTGACCGACCCGATAGCAGATTTCCTGACGCAGATCCGCAATGGCGTGATGGCCGGCAAGGCGGAGATCGTCGCCCCCTACTCGCGGATCAAGAGCGACATCGCGCACATCCTCAAGGAGGAGGGATACGTGCGGGGAGCGGAGCTGGTCCGCAAGGAGGGCAAGCAGTGGCTGCGCGTCGAGCTGAAGTCCGGCGGGGCGCGCCGCTCGATCGAGGGCATCCGCCGCGTCAGCCGGCCCGGCCTGCGGCGCTACGTGGGGGCCAAGGACATGCCGCGGGTCCTGGGGGGCCTGGGCACCGCGGTCATCTCCACCCCGAAGGGCGTCATGACCGGCAGCGAGGCCCGCAAGCAGAACGTCGGGGGCGAGGTCATCTGCCTGGTCTGGTGACGGAGGTAAAAGACATGTCACGCATCGGAAAGAAACCGGTTCCCGTTCCCGCCAAAGTGAAGGTGGCGATCGACGGGCGAAACGTCAGCGCCGAGGGGCCGAAGGGCAAGCTCTCGATGGAATTGCCGCCCTCCATCTCGGCGAAGGTCGACGGCGGCCAGATATCGCTGATCCGCCCGGACGACACGTCGCGCTCCAAGGCGATGCACGGCCTGGCGCGCAGCCTCGTGGCCAACATGGTCCTGGGGGTGGAGTCGGGATTCTCGAAGAAACTCGAGATCCAGGGGGTCGGTTTCAAGGCGTCCGTCAAAGGCACGGTCATCAATCTCGCGCTGGGGTTCTCCCATCCCATCAATTATCCGATCCCGCAGGGGATCAAGATCACGATCACCGACCAGGCCGGGAAGGCCGTGCCCGAGGGCACGTTCGTGACCGTCGAGGGCGCGGACAAGCGACTCGTCGGCGCGGTGGCGGCGGACATCCGGAGCTTCTATCCGCCCGAGCCCTACAAGGGCAAGGGCGTGCGCTACGTCGGCGAAGTGATCATCCGGAAAGAGGGCAAGACCGCCCAGAGCAAGTAGCACGGGGGTAGCAAGACTATGGCGCAGATCACAAGGAAGGCGGCGCGACAGAGGCTGCATGTGCGGGTCCGCAAGAAGGTCGCGGGCACCGCGGAGCGGCCGCGCCTCTCGGTCAATTTCAGCGGGCGGCACATACACGCCCAGATCATCGATGACGCGGCGGGAAGGACCCTGGCGTCCGTCTCGACCACGCAGGAAGAGTGCGCCTCCCTGCGCGCGAACGTGGCCGGGGCCACCGTGGTCGGGCAGCGGGTGGCGAAGCGGGCGCTGGAGCAGAACATCCGCAGGGTGGTGTTTGATCGGGGCGGCTTCACCTTCCACGGCAAGGTGAAGGCGCTCGCGGACGCGGCCCGCGAGGCGGGATTGGAGTTTTGATTATGGCGGCAGCATCCACGAAGCACGACGAAGAGGAATTGGACCCCAAGGTGATCGAACCGGCCAAGGACGTCGAGCCGGCGGTCGAGGCACCCGCGCCGGCGCCGGCGCCCCGCGGGGGGCGGCCCAGGGTCTATTCCGAGGCCGAGGAGGCCGTGGCCAGGGCCAAGAGGGACCGCGAGCGGGCGGAGGAACTTGTCGAGAAGGTGGTGTTCATCAACCGTTGCGCGAAGGTCGTCAAGGGCGGACGGCGTTTCAGCTTCAGCGCGCTGGTGGTCACCGGCGACCGGCAGGGGCGCGTCGGCATCGGATTCGGCAAGGCGCGCGAGGTGTCCGATTCGATCCGCAAGGGCGGCGAGGCCGCCCGGCGGGCCATGGTCCGGGTGGTTCTGCGAGAGCACACCATACCGCACGAGGTCGTCGGCGAGCACAGCGGTGGCCGGGTGCTGCTGCGGCCGGCTTCGCCGGGGACGGGGATCATCGCGGGCGGAAGCGTCCGCGCCGTGGTCGAGGCCGCCGGCGTCCGCGACATCCTTGCGAAATCCCTCGGTTCCAACAATGCGATCAACGTCGTCAAGGCCACGCTGAGCGCGCTCCGCCAATTGCGCAGCGCGGACCAGATCCGCGAGGCACGCGGTCTGCCGAAGGCCGGGAAGGAGTAACCATGTCGATGCGTCTGCACAACCTAAAGCCCCGGGAGGGGTCGCGGCACCGCCGCAAGCGCCGGGGCTGCGGCGAGAGTTCCGGTCATGGCAAGACGAGCGGCCGCGGCCACAAGGGCCAGAAGGCGCGCTCGGGCGGGTCCATCCGGCCCGGTTTCGAGGGCGGCCAGATGCCGCTGGTGAGGCGCCTGCCGAAGCGGGGCTTCAGCAACGCCCGTTTTCGCACGCGGTACGCGCCGGTCAACGTGGGCGCGCTCAACGATTACGAGGACGGCGCCGAGGTCAACGAGGCCTCTCTGCGCGAGCGCGGCATCGTCAACGGTCGCTGGGATGGGGTCAAGCTGCTCGGGGACGGTGATCTGAAGCGGCGCCTGACGGTGCGCGTCGACGCGGCCAGCGCGCAGGCGAGGGAGAAGATCGAGAAGGCGGGCGGCACGGTCGAGACCCCGGCACCGACGCCCACGGAGGGCGGGGCGCCGGCGCCCGCCGGAGACTGATCCGCGGGGACCGGAACGATGCTCTCCGCGTTCGCCAATTCCTTCCGCATCCCGGAGCTCCGGAAGCGGATCCTATTCACGCTCTGCATGATAGTCGTCATGCGGATCGGCGCGGCCATCCCCTGCCCGGGGATCAACGTCGCGGTCCTGCAGGATTATTTCCAGAACGTGGTCAGCAATCAGGGCGCCGGCTCCCTGCTGGGCCTGATCAACATTTTCAGCGGCGGCGCGATGGAGAACTGCGCCATCGCGTCGCTGGGCATCATGCCCTACATCAGCGCCAGCATCATGCTGCAGCTGCTGACGGTCGTTCTGCCGCAGCTTGGGAAGTTGGCGCGCGAGGAGGGCGGGCGCCAGAAGATCACCCAGTACACGCGCTACCTGACCATCGTGCTGTGCTGCATACAGGGGTACATGCTGGCGCTCGGATTCCAGAACCCCGGCAACAACCCCCTGCTCCCAGGCATAGGCTCGGTCCTGGAGAAGATGAACGCGCAGCTGGTGCCCGAGCCCGGGCCGGGCTTCATCTTCATGGTGGTGCTCTGCAACATGGCGGGGACCATGCTCCTGATGTGGATCGGCGAGCAGATCACCGACCGCGGCATAGGCAACGGGGTCTCGCTGGTCATCACCATCGGCATCGCGGCGCGCATCCCCGGGGCGATGGCCCAGGCGTGGCAGAAGTTCGTGGCCGGCACGGGCGACCAGGCGGCGCGCAACCCGCTGCTGCTGGTGCTGTTGCTGGCCCTCATGTTCGCGGTCATAGCGGGCGTGGTGGCGGTCACGCAGGCGGTGCGCCGCGTGAGCGTCCAGTACGCCAAGCGGATGGTGGGGCGGCGCGTCTACGGCGGCCAGACGTCGTACCTGCCGCTGCGCGTCAACTACTCGGGCGTCATGCCCATCATCTTCGCGCAGACGCTGCTGATGATCCCCCGGTTCCTGATGCAGGTGATCCCCAATCCCGGGCCCTTCCTCGGCGGCATGATCGCAAGCCTCAACAGCGGCTTCCTGTACTACGTGTTCTACAGCGCGCTCATCCTGTTCTTCAGCTATTTCTGGGTGGCGACCATGTTCAACCCGATCCAGATCGCCGACGAGCTCAAGAAGCACGGCGGTTTCATCCCGGGCATACGTCCGGGCCAGCCGACGGCGGAGTTCCTGGATTACGCGATGACGCGGCTGACGCTGGCCGGCGCCCTGTTCCTGATCCTGCTGGCCGTGATGCCGCAGCTCCTGCACCAGATCCTCCTGGTCCCTTCGCTCACATCCCAGTTCTTCGGGGGCACGAGCCTCCTGATCATCGTGGGCGTCATGCTTGACACGATGCGGCAGATCGAGACCCATCTGCTCCAGCGGCACTACGAGGGATTCCTGCGCAAGGGGCGGATCCGCGGGCGGGCGACCGGCCCGGCCCTGGGTCGAGAGGGGGCTGGCCCGACGGACGAAAGCCTCGCGTGGCTGGGCGTCGCGGTGGCCTGCCTGCTGTTGCTCGGGGCCGTCGCCGCCGTCCTCAACCAATAGGAAGGCTGGGGCCCTTGGCCAAGCGGCGCATCCCCATCAAAAGCCCGCGAGAGATCGAGGCGATCCGGCGGTCAAGCGCCATCGTCCGCGATGTCTTGGATGCGGTCTCGGCGATGTGCGCGCCCGGCCTGACGACCGCGGAACTGGATCGCGCCTGCGGCGAGCTGATCGTCGCCCGGGGGGGGCGGAGCGCGTTTCTGGGATACCGCGGCTTTCCGGGCAACTGCTGCATCAGCGTCAACGAGGAAGTCGTACACGGCATTGGCGGGGCCCGGCGGCTGCAGTACGGCGACATCGTCAAGCTCGACGTGGGCGTCATGCTCGACGGCTGGATCGGGGATTCCGCCGTGACGGTGCCCGTCGGTGTCATCGCCCCGGCGACGCAGCGCCTGCTGGACGTCACCGAGGAGGCCCTGCGCCTGGCCATCGAGCAGGCCCGCCCCGGCAATCGTGTCGGGGACATCTGCCACGCCGTCGAGTCCTCTGTCACCCGCCACGGGTATTCTGTCGTGAGGGAGTTCGTCGGGCACGGGGTGGGGCGGCGCCTCCACGAGGAACCCCAGATCCCCAACTACGGCGCCGCCGGTTCTGGGCCGGAGCTGCGGCCCGGGATGGTCTTGGCCATCGAACCCATGGTCAATGAGGGCAGGGCCGACATCGTCTATCGCGAGGACAAGTGGACGGTCGCCACTGCGGACGGCAGCCTCTCGGCCCATTTCGAGCACACGGTCGTCGTCACCGAGGGCGACCCGGAGATCCTGACATGCCGGGAACGGACCATATCGAGGTGATCGGGACCGTGGTGGAGGCCCTCCCGCGATCGGCCTTCAGGGTGGCCCTGCCCAATGGGCATCGGCTCGTGGCCCGCACCGCCGGAAGGCTCCGCCTGAGCCCCGCCAAGCTCCTGCCGGGCAGCCGGGTCCGGCTGCAGATGTCGGCCTTCGACCTGTCCGGGGCGAGAATCGTGGGGGTCGAGAAATGATGATAAATTGGAGTTGCGTGCCGGGCCCCCGTGCGCTAGATATTCCGACTCTTCGTCTCCCGCGATGAGTCAGAGGAAACCATGAAAGTGCGTCCATCGGTAAGGCGGCTCTGCGAGCACTGCCGCGTTATTCGGCGCAAGGGCGTGGTGCGGGTCATCTGCAAGAACCCGCGCCACAAACAGCGCCAAGGTTGAAGCTATGCCCAGATTGTTCGGAGTTGACATACCAGCGGACAAGCGCATCGAGGCGGCGCTGCCATACATCTATGGCATCGGTCCCACGCTGACCCGCCAGATCCTCGAGCAGACCGAGATCGATCCAAACATCCGCGCGAAGGACCTGACCGACGCGCAGGTCACCCGGATCGTCAACTGCATCACCGAGCGCAAGATCCTCGTGGAGGGCGACCTCAGGCGCGAGCTCCAGGCGAGCCTCAAGCGACTGCAGGCGATCAACTGCTATCGGGGCATGCGGCATCGGCGCAATCTTCCGGTGCGCGGGCAGCGCACGAGCACCAACGCGAGGACCCGCAAGGGTCCCCGCAAGACGGTCGGCGTCACGAGGAGCAAGGACGCGAAAAAGGGCAAGGTCTAAGGAGAGGCAGGCGCCATGGCGGCGAAGACAACCAAGAAATCGGCTCCCAAGGAGTCCAAGGCAGAAGAGAAACCGAAGGCGGCGGAGGCACAGGCCGAGCCGGCCGAGGCGCCATTCTCGCTGGACCCGGATGCGGCGGCAAAGTCCAAGATCGTCCGCGCCAAGGGGTTCAAGAATGTTTCCCAGGGCATCGCGCACGTGTGCGCGACGTTCAACAACACGCAGGTGAGCATCACCGACCTCAAGGGCAACGTGATCGCGTGGTCATCCGCGGGCAAATGCGGGTTCCGCGGTTCCAAGAAGTCGACCGCGTACGTGGCCCAGGTGGTCGCGCAGGACGCGTGCCGCCAGGCGATGGGCCACGGCCTCAAGGAGGTCCAGGTCCGGGTCAAGGGCCCCGGGATGGGCCGCGAGGCGGCGATCCGCGCCATGCAGGCCATCGGCCTTGAGGTGACGGCGATCATCGACGTGACGCCGGTGCCGCACAACGGGTGCCGGCCGCGCAAGCAGCGCCGCGTCTAGCGGCCTTAGGAGTATCAGGTCATGGCACGCTATACGGGTCCACGCTCGAAAATCAGCCGGCGCTTCAGCATGCCGGTCTTCGGGCCGAGCAAATCGCTAGACCGGAAGGCGTATCCTCCCGGGCAGCACGGCCAGCGGGGGAGGCGCAAGCTCTCCGAGTACGCTCTGGCGCTGGCCGAGAAGCAGAAACTGCGCTTCATCTACGGGATCTTGGAGCGGCAGTTCCGCCGCTATTTCCGCAGCGCGATCTCCAAGCGCGGCGTCACCGGCGACATCCTGATGCAGTTGCTCGAGACGCGGCTGGACAACGTGGTGTTCCGGCTGGGCCTGGCCACGAGCCGGCGGATGGCGCGCCAGATGGTCACGCACGGGCACATCCTCGTTGATGGCCGCCGCGTGAGCATCGCCTCCTTTGGCGTCCGCGAGGGACAGGTCATCGAGGTCGCCGACAAGGCCCGCGCACGCCAGATGGCGACGCGCAACATCGAGGCGTCGAAGCTCAGTCCGGTGCCGGATTGGCTGACCGCCGACCCCGCCGGGTTCAAGGGCACCGTGGCCCGCATGCCGACGCGCGAGGACCTGCAGCCGGTTGTGAACGAGCAGCTCGTCGTCGAGTTGTACTCGCGGCGGGTCTAGACAGTTTTGCCGGGGGGCCGGATCGCGCGGCCGGTCCCGCCGGAATCCAAGATGTGCCGCGCGGAGAAAGGGCCGTTGGTCCGACGCCGCGCCAGAGGCAAGGCGCCAAGTCGGGAAACCCGGCCCAAGGAGTGAGAGATGCCTATTCGATTGGGACGGTTCGAGATGCCCGGCCGCCTCGCCAAGGACGACGGGACGGACACATACGCGAAGTTCACCGCCGAGCCATTTGAGACCGGCTATGGCCACACCATAGGCAACAGCCTCAGGCGCGTGCTGCTCTCCTCGCTCGAGGGGGCGGCCATCACCTCGGTGCGCATCGAGGGGGCGCTGCACGAGTTTGCCTCGCTGCCCGGCGTCGTCGAGGACGTCACGGACATCGTCCTCAACCTCAAGCAGATTAAGTTCCGCATGGCGTCGCGCGAACCCCGCGTGCTCTTCCTGCAGGCGAACAAAGAGGGGCCCGTGAAGGCGGGGAACATCCGGCTCGAGCAGGGCGTGGAGATCCTCAACCCGGACCAGCTCATCTGCACGCTGGACAAGAAGCAGAAGTTCGAGATGGAGATGGAGGTGGTCGTCGGGCGCGGGTTTGCCACCGGCGAGGAGAACAAGAAGCCGGAGCAGGCGATCGGCGTGATCCCGGTGGACTCGCTGTTCTCGCCCGTGAGGAAGGTCAAGTACGCCGTGGAGAACGCGCGGCTCGGCCAGCGCACCGACTACGACAAGCTCATCCTGGAGATCTGGACCGACGGGCGGATCACGCCCGACGACGCCCTGCTGCAGGCCGGCGCGATCCTGCGCAAGCACCTCGACATCTTCGTCAAACTCAAGGACGAGGCCGTGGAGTTCGAGGAGACGAAGACCGAGGTCGGCGCGATCGACAGCAAGCTCAAGAAACTGCTCAACATGAGCGTCAACGAGATCGAGCTGTCGGTGCGGGCGGCCAACTGCCTGAACAATGCCAACATCACCACGGTCGGCCAACTGGCGATGAAGACCGAGGCGGAGATGCTCAAGTACAGGAACTTTGGCAAGAAGTCGCTCAACGAGATCAAGGACAAGCTCAACGAGCTTGGCCTGTCGCTGGGCATGAAGTTCGAGCCGGGCATGGTGGAACCGCCAGCCGAGGCACCGCAGCCGGAAAGTTAAGCCGGGGATCCGACGACATGAGACACAGGGTTAACTCGCTCAAACTGGGCCGGACATCGCAGCACCGCGACATGATGCTCGCGGCGCTGGTGGTCAGCCTGATCAAGCACAACCGGATCCGCACCACGGTCACGAAGGCCAAGGCGGCGCGGAGGCTCGCGGACAAGATGGTGACGCTGGGCAAGCGCGGCGATATCGCGGCGCGGCGACTGGCGGCGGCCAAGCTCCGGGACGAGGGCGCGGTGTACCGGCTCTTCTCTGCGGTGGCGCCGGTCTTTGCGGCGCGCCAGGGGGGCTACACGCGCGTCACCAAGCTTGTCGCCCGACAGAGCGACGCGGCACCGATGGCCATGATTGAATGGACTGAGACGGTCGCCTCGGCGCGCGCGAAGGCGGAGCCGGCGGCATCCGCCTCTCCGGACAAGAAGGCCTAGCGCGAAGATTGCCGCGGCGCCGCCCGTAGCCGAACGCGTAAGCGTTTGGCTGCCAATCGCCTGAGGCGTAGGGCCGCGTTTTCGCCGCCGGCAGCCGGGGGTCCGGGGCACGGGATCGAGCTGATTATGCGGATGCCGCCTGAAGGCGGCACTACGAGCCCAAAGACGCGGGAACGTTCGTAGTGCTGCCTTCAGGCAGCCCCGGTCTACCCGAAGTGCTACTGGCAGGGCTGGCTTGAAAATAGCCGCAGCGCCTCCCGTAGCCGAACGCGTAAGCGTTTGGCCGCCAAAACCTCACGGTTTCGGCTACATTTTATACCCCGGCGGTCCGGCGGCTGCCGGAGATCGTTCGATCTGCCCGCGGGTCCACGGTCTGGCGACCGTGGCCATAGATCTCCGAAAAGGGTTCCGCGGTCGACCTTCGAGGCAGCGCGCCGAGGCATTCGTGCGCTAAATCCCCAGGGCCTTGGGATCGAGGCGGCACGGCAGGAGCTGTCGCGCGTTCTGTGCGGCGGCGGCGATGCCCAATTGGACGGCCTCAGGGACCGATCGGCCCGTGGCGATGGCCCAGGCGATGGCCGCCGCCATAGCGTCGCCGGAGGCGATGGGGTTGACCAGGTCTGGGATGTGCGCTGGGGGGAGCCGGTGGGTTTCGGTGCGCGAGGTGAGCCATACGGGCCCGGCGCCCTGGGTGACGACGACCCAGTGGGCCCCGCGGTCGTTGAGCGAGCGCATCGCCGCCAGGAGGCCGTCATCGGAGTCCAGCGGTTGGCCGAGCGTGGCGGCGAGTTCGTTGCGGTTGGGCTTGATGACGAGGGGACGGAGGTCGAGGACGGATAGAAGCCCTTCGCCGCGGAAGTCCAGGACGGCAGGGCACGGGGTGCTCTCCAGAAGGGTCCGGTAGCAGGAGTCGGGTGTTCCCGCCGGGAGAGAACCGATGACGACCGCGACGCTGGCCCGCTTGGCGGCGCATGCGTGGGCGGCGAGGTAGGACTCCATTTCGCGCGGCGCGATGGGTTTGCCATTCTCGACCAGCTCGGTGATGGTGGCCGTAGCGCGGTCGATGAGGGTGGTGCAGACGCGGGTGGGGGCGGCGGTGCGAATCCACTGGTGGGGGATTCCCATGCCCTCGAACTCGCGCGAGATGGGGTCGAAGGCCGGGCCGCCGAGGGGGGAGAGTGTGAGGCTCGGTCCGCCCAGATGGTGGGCGGCGATGCCCGCGTTGAGCACCTTGCCCGACGCGCACCAGTGGGCCTCGCTGGCCCGGTTCACCTCGCCGGCCGCGAACCGGTCAAACACCAGGATCTGCTGCCACGCCGGGGTGAGGCCTGAGACGAGGATCACGCCGGGAGCCCGAAGAGTTTCCTGACGTGCGCGGCATTGCGTCGCGCGTCGGCGACCTTGTCTTTCGAGGGGCTCGAGGTCTCGAGCACGACCCAGCCGCGGTAGCCGATCTCCTTGATCGCGGCGACGGCCGGCTCGAACTTGACCTCGCCATTGTCGAGGTAGTCGGGGCCGTTCTTGAAGTGGAAGATGGCGATCCGGTCCCTGAGCAGGCGGATTTCCGCGGGGACGTCATAGCCCTGGCCGTAGAGGTTGAAGATGTCGTAGTAGATCTTGACGGCGTCGTGGCCGATGCGGTCGAGGATCTCGATGTTTTGCTGGGCGCTGAGGGTGTTCTCGATGCCGAGGGTGACGCCGGCCTTCTTGGCGAGCGGAGCGGCGGCCTTGATGCGGGCGACGACGGAATCGATGTCGGCCCTCTTGGGCTGCCGCTGCTCGTCGAGCAGGCTGCCCTTGCCGAAGAAGGCGACGAGGATGACGCCGGCGCCGAGTTCGGCGGCTGCCCCGATGGTCTGCTCGAGCCACGCGGGCGCGAGGGGCTCGGTGGCCAGCGGGCAACTGTTGAAGATGCCCATCATGATGGAGGAGACGACGATGCCGGTCTCTTTCATCTTCGCCTTGTGGGCGGCGAGCACGGCGGGTTCGGACAGTTCGAGCCGCTCGGCGGGTTTTCTCCCGGCGTTGAGCTCGATGCCGTCCAGGCCTGCCTCGCGCGCGGCGTCCAGGGTCCCGATCGAGCACGAGCCGATGCGGATGCCGGGCGGTGCTGAGGCCAGCCCGCGACCGGGGGATGCCGCGATGGCGATGCCGGCGGTGGCTTGGGTCAGGAAGAGGCGTCGGGTGATCATGGGCATGTCTCCTCGGCTGGGTTGGGAAGACCTCGAAGATCCTAGAGGATGGAGCTCTCGTGGCGCAAGCGCCGAGGCGGAATCCTCATAACCTATGGATGCCGTGCTTTTTGGGACACGCATCGGAATATCCCGGGCTTTGAAGTTTCTGGATATCATGCCCGGCGTGCGGGCCACCAACGGGTCAGAAGAGGTAGCCGAAGCCGTGAGGCTTTGGCGGCCAAACGCTTACGCGTTCGGCTACGGGATGCGCTGCGGCTATTTTCAAGTCAGGCTGCTAGCGCTTTCGCCCGATGAGGAAATAGAGAAGGGGGCCCAGGACGGGCAGGAGGACGATGACCAGGACCCACACGATCTTCATCTCGGTCTTCATCTTGCGCTTGAGGACGTCGAGGATGGCGACGATGTCGATGACGAGGATGAGTATGGCGAACAGTGTGGATTGCACGGCATTCTCCTGTGTCAGGTTTCTGCGAGGGTGGCCACTCGCGGGTCACCGTGAGGCACGATGGACCAGCAGTGGACGGGCGTCAACCGTGAGCCGTGCTGGAGACAGGACTTGAATCCAAATTTTGGGGCTTTTCCCAACGGGTTACGGGGCCGTGGCAAAGCCTGACAAAACGAAACCCTTATGTTCCAAACCTAAGTCGCATTGAGTCTCAAAACCTGTAGCGGGGATTTTCGGGGGACCATGGCGCATCGCCGGTGGCGGGTTGATCAGCCTTCTTGGAGGGCCAGCAGGTTGCCCCATAGCTTCCCGTAGGCAGGTCCCTTCTCTGCCTGGTCGGGCAGCGAATGGATGCGGCCCTTGAAGTTCGCGTAGTCGATTCGCTCGGCCAGTTGCGCGAGGATCGCGGCGACCGCCCTCTGGTCGACGACGATCCGGAAGCGGTAGTCCGCATCGGCGGTCTCGATGATCTCCCATGCGCTGCCGCCGAGCCCCGCGAGATTCTCTAGGTCGCGGCGCACGCGGGCGCGGACGTGGAACTCGCCCGGTCTTTTCTGAACGATGCTGAAGAACCCGAACTGTGTGCACAGCCACATATCAATGGACCGGAAGCGTATCGCGCTGCCGGTAGGCCTGAAGCCGGAATTTCAGCGCGTGGAGCTTCTGCCGGGCGGTGCGGCCGGGCAGCGACCAGGACTGCACGAAATCGTTCCATAGCGCCGGGTCGTCGATGTCCTCCAGCGCCCTGCGGATCGCGTCCCACTCGCCGCGGGCGGTGGCCTCGGCCCAGGGCGCGCACTTCTCGCGGGCCTTGGGCAGTAGCGCGGTGGCCTCGCGCTCGAGGGCGGCGTTGACCGTGGCGGCCGGCGCCTCCTCGGCCTGGTACTCCGGACATTCCGGCGGCAGCGCGATGCCGCGCTGGCTCAGCGCGGTGGCCAGTGCGCGCGTCACCCACGTCGCCAGTGTAGTATGGTCGTTCTCCGCGGCCCTCTCGACCGCGGAGCGGAAGGGTTCGGAACAGCGGATCGCGAGCCATCCGAGTTTCTTGGGGCGTCGTGCTGGCATTGTGAATAACTCCTGTACCGCCAAATTCGGCCCGCGCAAGCCCCTGTTTCACAGGGCCTTTCGTGTTTAACAAAGTTAACGCGAATACCTTTGTATCAGGGCGGCCCATGGGCGATCTTGGTCCCATCACGAAACAGAGAAGGAGGTTCACATGACAAAGACACGAGACATCGCACGGAACGGGAGCTGCAGGGCCGAGGCGCCGGTGGGGCGACTGGAGATCCGCTGGCGGCCCAGCCGGGTCCGCAGCCCGCTGGCGGGGCGGAAGGTCGAATCGCCGGCCGACATTGCGGCGCTGTTCTGGTGGATGGAGAACCTCCCGGAGGAGCGGCTCTTCGCGGTCAACCTCGATGACTCCAACCGGCTGCGGCATTTCGCCGAGGTCGCCCGCGGCGGCTCCTCGGGTCTCTCGGTCTCCGTCCGTGACGTGTTGCGGCCGACGCTGCTGACCAATTGCCGCAGCCTGGTGCTGGTCCACAACCACCCGCAGGCCGAGCCGCTCCCGAGCCCGCAGGACCGGAGGTTCACCCGGCAGGTCATGCGCGGGTGCGCCGCGCTCGGGCTGCGATTCCACGAGCACATCATCATGGGGTGGGGCGGGCGCTACCACCTGATGCTCGCCGGGCACGACGCGCAGTTGCCCGCCCTCGAGCAACCCTCCCTGGCGCTGACCTAGCGCCGGGCCTACGCGCCGCGCTTGCGCCGCGCCGATCGCGGCACCGGCGCCAGCGGGGGCGCGGGAGGAGTGGCTAGGCTCGTCATCGGGTAGGCCCCGGAGGCGAAGGGCTGCACCGCCGGGTTGGACAGGTAGAAGCGCAGCGCCCGGCGCACCACGTCGGAGAGGGTCAGGTCCTCTGACGCGGCGATGCGCTCCAGCGCGTCCCGCATCCCCCCGTCCATCCGGATCTTGATGTCGGCATCACGTGCCATAGTGCCCCAATGGTGCACACGATTTGTGGGTTTGCAAGGAGAAAATCCGTTGACGAGCACGGGACGTTGTACCACAGTGCGAAACATGAGAGCAACAAGCCAAGAACCGCAGAAGGGTCGGGTGAAGCTCACCGGCTCGCTGAAGCTGCGCCTCCCCGACGACGACCTGGGCGCGCTCCAGGCGATCGCCGCGCGGCGGCGCAGCAACGTCTCCAACCTGGTGCGCGAGGCGGTCGCCACATTTCTGGAGCGCAACGCGCAGTCCGCGGAGGGGACGACCCCATGAGCCAGTCGGTCAAAGTCGCGATCCCGGCCCCGGCGACGTTGCTGCTGAGCATGAATCAGGCGGCCCGGATGCTCGGCGTGGGAAAGGATCAGGTGCGGTGCTGGATGGACGCGGGCCAGCTACAGACGGTCGTCCCGCCTGGAGGCCGCGTCCGAAAGATCCTCACCGTGAGCCTGCTCAACCTGGCCGGCATCGAGGCGGTGCCGTCACCCATGCGGTCGGTCGCCCGCAGACGCGATCTGCTCGAATCAACGTGCCCGAACCGAGAGGCGCGAAGGTGATGACGATGAGACTCTCGATGCCCGAAAGGGAGGCGGCGTGATCCCGCTAATCTGGCTCTTGGCGCTGGCGGTGATTCCGTCGTGCGCGCCCGCCGAAAGGGTGCCCGCGGAGATCCCGGTCCGTGCCACGGCCTACTCGTGGCGCGAGCCCGCCCACCGGAAGTGGGGGACGAAGAACGCCATCGGCGGATCGCTGGCCCGCCCCTTGGAGGGCCTCGGGCATTGCGCGGTGGATCCGGACGTGATCCCGCTGGGTTCGATCCTCCATGTCCCGGGGATCGGCCCTCGCATCGCTACCGACACGGGGCGACTCATCCGGGGCCGGGATCTCGACATCCATTTCGACTCGTTGTGGGAGATGCGCGCCTGGGGCGCGCGGAGGGTCACGGTGCGCGTGTTGCGCTGGGGATGGGGGAAGGATTTCAGAACGACGAAGAAACCAACACATAACGGAGACAGGACATGACAACGATGACAATGGAACCCGAACCGAAGGCGGCCTTGGCGGTCGCGACGACACGAAACGCGGAGGTGGTGGCGCAGGAGCAGGCGCCGCTGAGTGCCGCAGACGTTCTGCAACAGGTCCAGTTGATCCAATCGATCATGAGGAACGTGATGAAAAGCGGCGAGCACTTCGGCACCATCCCCGGCTGCGGGGACAAGCCGACGCTGTTGAAGGCCGGCGCGGAAAAACTCCTTCTGGCCTTCCGCCTCCGCCCCGAATTCGCGGTAGAGGTGATCGACCTGCCGCGGGGCCACCGGGAGGTGCGGGTGGTCTGCACGCTGCGGACGGCCAACGGCTCGATCCTCGGGCAGGGCGTGGGGTCGTGCTCGACGATGGAGAGCAAGTACCGCTACCGGAGCGAATCGACGGGGCGGGAGGTACCCAAGAACTACTGGGCGAGCCGCGACGCGAACCTGCTCGGCGGCCCTGAGTTCAGCGCGAAGAAATTCGATGGCCGCTGGGTGATCGTCCACCGGGTCGAGAGCGCCGACCTGGCCGACTCCTACAACGTGATTTTGAAGATGAGCAAAAAGAGGGCGTTGGTCGATGCGGTGATCACGGCGACCGCGGCCTCGGACATCTTCACCCAGGACGTGGAGGATTTCCCCGATGCGGAGGCCCCGGAGGCCGCGCCGGTGAAGAACCCCGTGCCCGCGCCGCAGGCAGAAGGCCCCACGCCGCACCAGAAGATCCGGGCGCTGTGCGAGCAGTACAAGATCTCGGAGACCGCGGTGGTGAATTTCCTCGCGTTCAAGGGGCTGGACGTCGGCTCCATCGACGAGCTGTCGGGCACCGACGCCGCGCGGGTGGTGAAGAACTGGGCCCAGGTCAAGGAGTACGCCGATGGCCAGGGGGCGTAAGGTCAAGGCCGGGGCGGCGGCGACCGAGACGCTGCCGCTGGGGCAACCCGATATCAAGGCACCTGAGGCGGTAGCCGTGGAACCGGGGCGCGAGCACCACGACCTGAGCCCCTCGGCGTTCCCGAAGTGGCAGGCCTGCTCGCACTACGAACCGTCGCGGGAACCGGGCGAGGAGGCCGAGCGCGGCACGCGCCTGCACAAGGCCTACGCGATGGCCGTCGCCCGGAAGGGCGGCGCCGTCGACGCGGGCCTCGATCCGGAGGACCGGGCGGCGGTCGAATGGGCGGTGGCGGAAACGCTACGCCTGTTCGGCGGCGCGCCCGAATCGGTGGAGCGGAAGCTCCCCTACTACGACTCGGAGGGGCTGCTGTACTTCGGCACCGCCGACGCGGTCTGCGGGGTGGGGATCGCCGACCTCAAGACCGGCCAGGTCCGCGACTACGCCGCGCAGATGGCGGCCTACGCGCTGGCGCTCATGGACATCAAGTGGGCCGAGCCCGCCACCACCCACCTGATCTTCTGCGATGAGCGGGAGGTCGTGACGCGGGAGTGGACCGCGGAGGAGGCGATCTCGGTCGCCATGCCGATCATCGCCGCAAGGAAGGAGGCGCTCGCCGGGGGAGGCCCTGGCCCGCGCGCCTGCGAGTACTGCGGCTGGTGCGGTCGGCGCGACGCGTGCCCGCCGTACGCCTCGCAACTCGCGCCCGCGGCGGTCGCCATCGCATCCCTGGAAGCCTTCGACTTCTCGGCGGTGCTGGCCGATCCGGAGCGGCTGGGGCAGTTCCTGGCGGCCTGCAAGCTGCTGCGCTGCGACTACGAGGAGCGGGCCCAGGCGAGGGCGAGGGAGGTTATCGCCGCCGGCGGGCGGGTTCCCGGCTGGACCATCCAGCGCCGCAAGGGCCGCGAGTCGCTGGCCCCCGGCGTGCTCGATGACATCATCCACCGCCACGGGTGGCGCGTGCTCCTGGAGTGCGGGACCGTGAGCATCCCGAAGCTGCGCAAGCAGCCGGGGATCTCGCTGGAGCCGGGGCAGGTGGTCGAGGGCGAGCCGACCGAGGCGCTGGTCGAGGAGAAGGGGGGCCGCCCGTGAGCAGGCCCCCATCTCCCAAACCTGGCGCCGATGCCGGCGACCGCATCGCGGAGAAGGCGTCCTCGCTGATCCGCGAGCTGATCTACGAGAAGTGGCCGGAGATCGCCGAGGTCTGGCGCGAGGACGAGGACGGCGATGTCGGCATCGGCGCGCGCGTCACGCTCTCGGGCAACCCGCGCGAGTGCGCGATCCACGTCCGGCTCAACTGGGCGCGGCGGTATTCGGTCGAGGCCGACGCGACCCTGGACGACCCCGACCAGATGAGCCTCGGCCTTGAGGCGGGGGAGGCCGCATGACGGCGACCACCAACGGCTACCTGACCATCTCGGCCGCCGACGCCCTCCGGCGCGGCTACCGCCCGCTCACCCGCGGCTGCGGCCCCTCGGAGAGCTGGATGCTGGAGCACTTCATCGACGACATGATGCGCGGCGGCATCGACTTCGCCCTGGTGCGCGAGCACGGCGCGCCAGACAGGGTGGCGGTGTACCGCAGGGGGAGGGCCGCGTGAGGCGTGACCCGATCGAGGCTTTGGGCGAGATCTCCGGTGGTGAGCTGCTGCACGCGTGGCCGGTCTGCGCGTTTCCCCAGGCATGGTGGATCCAGGTCCACTCGCCCCGGCTCGCGGCGTATCTAGGGCGGCGCCGTGACTGTCGCCGCGTGGCCTACAGCGTGGCCGGGGAATACCTGCGGACATACGAGATAGCACGTGCGCGGCCATTCGTGGAGAGGTTGATCAAGCGGATGCTGCGCGGCGAACGCGCTAATGAGGGATTCCGCAGATCAGAATGCCCCAGGACGCGCCGGGGGACGGCCCCCGCTACCCCCATACCCCGGAAACGCCACGGGGCATTTGCGGCCCCTAACTCGTGCGTCTTGTCATGAACCGCGCCAGCCCCCTGGAGGCGAAGTTCGCGCTGCTGTGGCGCAGGCTGCGCGGCCCGGCGCTGGTGCGGGAGCACCGCTTCGCGCCCCCGCGCCGCTGGCGCTTCGACTTCGCCCACCCGGCCTCCCGCATCGCCATCGAACTCGAGGGCGGGGTCTGGAATCGCGGCCGGCACAACCGCCCGAGGGGCTTCATCGCCGACTGCGAGAAATATTCTGCCGCCGCGCTGGCGGGCTGGACCGTCGTGCGCCTCACCCGGGGCGACATCAACACTCGGAGGGTGGAGCAGATCATTGCCGCAATGAATGGGAGGGGGGCTTGAGCATCGCGGTCAGCAGGGCGGTATGGGAGCACTCGAGCGCGAGGGGCGCCGCGAGGCTGCTGCTGCTGTGCCTCGCCGACTTCGCCGACGACAAGGGTGAGGCGTGGCCCTCGGTCCCGACCCTCGCGCAGAAATGCCTCGTTTCCCAGAGCACGGTGTTCGCCGCCCTCGCGGAGCTGCGCTTGTCTGGCGAACTGGACGTCGTGGCCGGGGCCGGGCCGCGCCGCTGCAACCTGTATCGGGTGAGGGTCCGAAATCCGGAGGGGTCCGAAATCCGGATGGTCCAGAATTCGGAGGGTCCGGAATCTGGAGGGTCCGAAATGCGGAGCGAGACCCTCCGGAATCCGGAGTCGATACTCCGGAATCTGGAGTGCATACCTCCGGAATCCGGACCTAAACCATCAGAGAACCATCAAGGATCCACCAAGAGAACCACCAGGCGCAAAAAGCAGCCTGACGATCCTCCACCGCCCTTACCCCATCCCGGACCCGAATTCGCGGAGGCATGGGAGCGCTGGCTGCGCTACCGGCGCGAGTTGCACAAGCCGCTTGCCCCCTCGACCGTGCGGGCGCAGCTAGCGGACCTTGCCGCCTTTTCCTGTGCCGAGGCCATCGAGTCCATCGACCAGTCGATCCGCAAAGGCTGGAGCGGTCTCTTCAAACCCAACGGGCGAGGTTGGGATCCGCAGTCGGATCGCCATCCGCTGCCCCGCCTCGTCGAGAACATCCAAATCAAGGAGCTGACATGAGCACCGATCACAACCACGAAGACGACACAGCCGCGCTGGTGCGCGCCGAACTGATCCGCTGCGGGGCGCCCAGGCGCCATGTGCTTCGAGGCGACCTGAACCGGGCAGGGGAGCGATTCAGGTGGGACGAGACCCTCGGCCGCGCGAGGGACCGCTGCGACGGGCGAGGCGCGATCCTCGCGCTCATCGGCCCACGGGGCACCGGCAAGACCCAGATCGCCGTAGAGGTGCTGCGGGCCGGGGCAGGCGCTCGTCGCGCGCTGCGCTACGCCGCCGCCATGGACGTGTTCCTGGACGTGCGCGCGACGATGAGCGGCCGGGGGCGCTCGGAGGCCGATGCGGTGGCCGACTGGTGCAGACCCTCGCTCCTGGTGATCGACGAGATCCAGGAACGCAAGGGCAGCGGCTTCGAGGCGGGCCTACTCACCCACATCATCGACCGCCGATACGGGGCCATGCGCGACACGATCCTGGTGGCCAACGTCGAGCCCGCGGATCTGGCGCGCCTGATCGGAGATTCGGCGGCCAGCCGCATCAACGAGACCGGCGGGATCATCCGCTGCGACTGGCCCTCGTTCCGGGGATAGGGCGATATGGGAAACGACGACGACAACTACGAGGCCCGGCAGGGTGACGCGGACGGCGAGTACCGCCGGGAGTACAACGCGTGGCTTGCGGCCATGACCCCCGAGGAGCGCAGGCGGGCCGAGTCCCTCGGCCTGGCCAAGCCCGTGGTCGAGGACGCGGGTGGTGGATTCGGCTCCAAAGACATCGCCGATACCCCGCTGGCCGCCGAGTGGCCCAAGGAGTTTGGTGAGGGGGAAGGGGAGGACCGTGGTAATGGAGTTTATCCGACCATGGGAACGCCTGTATTATCGCCGGGGGGTGGAGGGGGCCGCGCCCTCGACGAGACCGTCTGGGACGCGGTGCGTCGGTTGGTGGGCGAGGTGCTCTCCCAGCCCGACCGGAGCCTCGCGGTCGAGTGCCTCGCGCTCTCCAGCGGCATGTCCTACCTCGGGGATTCCATGGCCGAGGTCGCTCGTCGCCACGGGGTCACCCGCGCCGCCGTGAGCAAGCGCTGCGTAGATCTGACCGACAAGCTCGGCCTGCCCCCGTCGCGGGCCATGCGCAGCCGCGCCGCGCGCGAGAGCTACCGTCAGACCCAGCTTCGCATCCGAAACCGTCACGAGAAACAGAAGGAAGGGATCCAACGCCATGCAGAACGCCATCGCAATTCCGGGAGTTGAGGGGAAGGTCCGCGTCAGCCCGCTCGGGCTCGAGATCCGCGGGGAGGTGACATTCGTCGAGTGGAGGCGCCTCGCCCCGAAGATCGGCTCGGCGGTGCGCTCCTGCGCCTTCGTCGTCGGGGATTGGCTGGTCTACGGCGAGGAGCGCTTCGGCAGGCAATTGCTGCTGCCCGGCATCGACCCAGGCCCAAGCCGGGCGATCTCGCGCGAGCAGTACGACGCCGCCCGAGCCGCCACGGGGATCGACCCCGCCATCCTCGCCAACTACGCCTACGTCGCGCGCAACGTGCCCCGCGAGATCCGCCGCGAGGCCCTCTCCTGGGAACACCACCGCGCCGTCGCCAAGCTGGAGGAACCCGACCAGGAGCGATGGCTGGACGTCGCGGCGAAAGACGAACTCACTTCCCGCCGCCTTCGGGCCTCCATCACCGCCGGCCGCGTCGTGCCCATCGAGGCCCTCGGCGCTCCCGCCGACCCCGGCATCCCCAACCACATCGTCCCCATCAACCGCCTCGCCGCGTGGTGGGGGCAGGTGACCGGGACTGACTGGCTCCAGCGCAGGACCGTGGACCAGCTTGAGGCGATGCTCAGGGACTTCGGACCCGTCGAGGCCATCGTCGGGCAGATCCGGGTGGTGGCCGAGCAGCGGAGGCAAGAGCGGTTATTCTGATTGATAGCATGATGGTGTTCTGCTTGCATTCAAGACACTTCAGAGTCCCTTGAGCGTCTGAAAATAAGGGGATTGATGCACGCTTTCGCTAGCCTTGGATGCCGAATGGGGCACTCGCCGGTTCTCGCGAGGCTGGTTGCTTTCTTTGGGATGTGGCTTTTTGTTGCCATCGCTGCATTGAGTGCATGGCCGTCGGTCTCGAATGTCCACGCTTCCCAGCGCGAAGGTACGAAACTGGTCGACATTCGTTACAACTTGAGCGGTGCCGTGTCGCCGGTGACGATTGCGGTGCGTGCATCCACGAACGCTGGCACGTCATACGACCTGTCGTCGCTAAGTTCCACGGGAGATGTCGGATTGGGAGTTACCAATGGGGTTGATCGTCATGTTGTTTGGAACGCTGAAGCCAATTGGGATGGGCAATATTCATCAGTCTTTCGATTCAAGGTCAGCGCCAGTGATGCGTCGGCGCCCACGGGTTTCGTCCTCATCCCGGCGGGGAACTTCCAGATGGGTGATTGTTTTGCGGAAGGCTACACGGACGAAATCCCGGTGCACACGGTGTACGTCAGCGCGTTTTACATGAAGAGCACCGAGGTGAGCCAGGCGCAGTGGGACGAGGTGCGGAGCTGGGGCTTGACGAACGGGTACACCGATCTACCGGCGGGACGCGGGCAGGGATCAAACCACCCAGTGCATTCGATTAATTGGTTCTATGTGGTGAAGTGGTGCAATGCGCGCAGTGAGAAGGAGGGCCTGTCGCCCTCTTACTACACCACATCGGCCAAGACGACGGTGTACCGAACCGGGAGCGTGGACGTCGCCAACGGCGCGGTGGATTGGAACGCCAACGGCTACCGGCTCCCCACCGAGGCAGAGTGGGAGAAGGCGGCCCGCGGTGGATCGAGCGGTCGCCGGTTCCCATGGAGCGACGCAAACACCATTACACACAGCCGGGCTAACTACATTTCAAATCCCGATTATTCCTACGACGTGAGCCCGAAGCGGGGCCGTCACCCGAATTTCGAGTTCACGTACACGAGTCCGGTCGGGTATTTTGCGGCCAATGGCTACGGGCTCTACGACTTGGCGGGAAACGGGTGGGAGTGGTGCTGGGACCGTTATTCGTCGAGCTACTATGGGAGCTCACCGTCGAGCAATCCTATCGGTCCGACATTTGGCGCGCAGCGCGTGCAGCGCGGTGGCGAATGGAGCCACTATGCAATCTACTGCCGTGTCGCTACCCGGGAAAGGAACAACCCGGTGGGCGCGCTCGATCGCTACGGATTCCGCCCCGTCCGTGAGACCGTTTCGGGGTTGTCCGGGACCCTTGCGGTGGACACTCGCGGCGAAGGTATCCTGCCGTCCGGGGCGGACTGTGATGGGGACGGCTGCTTGAATGGGGTTGAGTACAGAGCAGGGACTGACCCTCGGGACCCAGGCTCTCGATTCGAGGTCGCGCGGTGGAGCATGGTGCCCAACCCGAGCGGGACTGGCGTCACTTGTACTGTCCGCTGGAATTCCGTCGAGGGCCGACTGTATCGCGTAGAGCGGTCCCTTGACCTGAGCCAGTGGGATATAGTCGCAGACCAAGTCCAACCTACGCTGCCGATGAACGCCGTGGTCGAGGAAATCGTTCCGGCGCCCGCGCAGGCGTTCTATCGAGTCGTGGTGAAGTGAGGCGGCAACGGCAGGTCAGTTTGGATCCAAGTTGCGGCGAACGCCGGTGAACAGTTGGTGGGTAGCCGACACCTTCAGGCTTTAGATTCTGCCCGGCATGCCATGGCACCTTGGCGGTACAGAAGGTGCCGTTGAACAGGCTGCCGGGAGAAAAAGCGGGCCGCGCGAGTGTGCTTGGGATAGGGGGGAAAGAACGAGACCCGCGCGACCCTGACGCTTGGGGGTTTTGGGATCAGGTGTTTCCCAAGCGCTATAATCAGCCTGCCACAGTCCGGCGCGGGGGACAAGCACCGAAATTCTGAACAGGTCAACACCGACGTGGCGCGGTCACCGTGTCAAGCGGGGTGCGCGATCATGTCAACCGCACGCCCAAGACCCGCCCGCGACGAGGGGTCCGGCCGGGATCGAGCAGGACCGCCGGATGCCTCGGTTTTGGGAGCATACTTTACACCCCCACGGGCGGCGGACCGGGCCTGGTTTCCCGTAGAAGACGTTGGAATAACCCGCTGGGGTGGAGATGGTTCCGGGCCGCGTCAGGGCCTCCGAAAAGCCCGTTTGCGGCCTCTGGAGACCGCCGAAAAAGTGTAAAGTGAGAAAACGTCCTCCTCATAGAAAAAGGGAGGGGTGGCGCGCCCCCGAGGACTTAGTAACTCACATAAAAGTTTGCTTATAACTCGGGTAACGGCGCTCTTATCGCAGCCTGCAACTTATGACGTTACCCGTGCGTGTCGGCCTTCTCATGGTCCCCTTCGAAATGCTGAGCCTGCGAGTGGCAGGGCACCCGAAATAAAACCCAGCCCAAGAACCAACTCGATCAGCATGAATCTTTCTGCCGTCCGCTGCACGCGTAGGCTCTCGCGATTCCACGTCGCCTCAGTCTCCGGCGATGGGTGCTCCCGCCAATCGTGGAACGCGCGCAGTTTCCCGCTGTCATTTATCATCGGGGGCGCGAGGGAACACCAGATCAATAGAGCGCCAAGGCAGGCGAGGATGAGTGCGGACACTCCTCTGAAAAGTCGTCCCCAGCGCACTTTCATGACATCGGCTCTCCTGACAAGGCGTCGCGCGGATAGGCAGTGATGGTCTCTACAGCCGCCAACGAGGCGACTGACGGGCCGCGTTAGAGGTTCGTTCGAGCCGATGGTTGGCACCTCCGTGCATTACCTTCTTCTACGTGTAGATCCGTTCCGCAATAGGGACAGAACCGGATAGTCAAATCCCCGAGGATCTCAGCCATGCTTTCGTCAGCTCGTTCCGTCCAGTCAAATGATGGAAGCCTGCGAACCGAAAAGTAGAGATTGCGATGGCAGTCAGGGCAACAGACTGTGCGCGCGATGAGGTAGGAAAACACTCCACCCAGCACAAGGAGGAAAGCGGTGACGCCGAGCAAGCCGTAAGCGTAGCGATCGTCCATGTATTGAAACATCATATCGGTCATAAGGACCCACAGGGGAAAAAAGGCCGGCAGCATGGGCAGCAAGACCTTGTTGTAGCGTCGACGGATCAGCTGTGCTTTGGTCATTGTCTGTCCGATTGGCACCGATGTCGGTGGTGAGAAAACCGCCACAAGGATGTGTCCCAACCCCGACAGATGGGATCATGCCAAGGCGCCGGCCCGAAACGCGGGCTTTGGCCGCGATTCGGCTCGATCGCCTGGTTAGCCATTGTGTTTGTCCAATCTCTCAGCATGGATGTGGGTTGGAAGAATCATCATCATGAGGCTCGCAGCAAAGACGACCACGGTAAGCGGTAGGAAAGCGTCAAAAACACCGGGGCTCACGAATCCAAAGACCCCGAGGGCCAGCATCGGAATGCTGCCAATCATCATGCACTTGCCGCCATAGGCATTGATCTCGTACCAGTTCTCGTCGGACTTTAGAGATTGGGGCATGCGAAACCCGCAGAATGGGGGATCCTTTGGGATCTGCTTCCTAATGAGGATACGACCCAGCAGCAGGCACAGGGTCCCAACACCAAGGTACAGAATTGCTAGGATGGTTGATATCATCTGGATGGCTAGCGTTCCGAGTGACTGACCGCGACTTTGGGATCGGTTCGGTCGACTCGGTGGTTCGACTTTGCGATTGTCTTCATCTTAACCGCTGTGTGCAACAGGCGCGGGGCCTGACCGCGCGTGCCCCGAAGGGAAAAAGAGAGCGACCCACCGTGGTGTGCTGAACATGTAAATGACAAATGCCGAAACAGCCATCGCCACGATACATCCCGCGACATGTGCCCGCAAGTCAACGGGAGCGTCCTCACCGAGCGTAGCGACATCAGGCATGAACAGAGCGACCGTGGCGCATCCGAAGCACGCCGCTGCGTATACCATAGCCAGCAATCGCCCCCAGGCCCTCAAGAATAGTATTCCGATGCCCGAGGCGAATGCCAGTGCTCCAGTGGCGATAATCACCGGGGGGAGCACCAGTAATAGCGTCATGATGTCATCGCCGTCTGCCCGCCCACTGCGCCTCAGTCTCTCTGCTGCCTGCAGACTCGTCAGCATGCCTGGGATGAATATGATGCCTAAGGCCACGGCAAGTGCGCCCTCGGTCATATTGACCACTGCGATGATAACCATCAAAGGCGTCGGGAACCGCCTCACGACGTTTGTCTCTAGCGCCAGTTGATTCATCGCGAACGAGTCTGTCGAAAAACTATCTCCGAGCCAGCTCTTTGGTTCATGGGTTGGAATTTATGGCTGCGGTGTTTCCAAGGCGCAAGAACCTCGCGAATTGTCGCGGGCGAGACCACGCGGGGCTTGAAAGTCATCAGGAGCCGTGTAAGTCACTCCGAAGTCGTCCCTCAGTTCCATGATGAGCCCTTCCTGGCGACTTTCTCCAGGTTGTGGACCATGCAGTAGAGTTTCCACTGGATGTTGACCTTCGCCCGGCCGCGCAGCGTGAAGCGGTCCAGGCCCTTCTGCGCGGCGATGTTGGCGAACACCGGCTCGACGATGCCCAGCCGCCGCGAGTAGGTCCACCGTCCATGCGGGGTGTCGATCTTGGCCTTCATCGCCCCGGTCAGCGATCCCGACAATCGACCCTCGAAGAGCCGGACCTGCCTGCCGCTTTTCTGGCGAGGATCGGCCAGGCACTTTGATCGCAGGGCACATTTCAGGCACGCCCCCGTCGCGGCCCGGAACCCCGTCACCCGATAGCCGTCGCGACGGACCATGCCCGCGCCACTGCGATGCATCTGCACCCCGGCCGGGCAAACCAGCCGCCCGGTCGCCGGATCAAAACGAAAATCCCGCGGGCCGAACTTCTTTCGCCCGCTCCGGTACTGTCTCTTGTGCTTGTCGGTGGGCCGGCGGTGCCGCCGGGCGTCGGCGAAGCGCGGGTCCCGCGAGCGGAACTGCCGGTCGGGGATATAGGCGTCGATCCCGGCGGCCTCGCAGACCCCCAGATTCTCCACCGTATAGTATCCGGTGTCGGCGCTGAGCACCGCCTCCTGCAGGGCGTCCTCGCCCATCCCGGCGATCGCCAGATTTATGGCCGCGCCCTCCAGCATCGGGGCGGCCGCCGCGCCGTCGTCGCCCTCCCCGAAGGCCTCGGCGTGTACCACCACCTGGTGGGCGCCGTCCACGCACGCGTTGGCGTTGTAGCCCTGCACGATCCCGTGGGAGCCCCTCATCTTGGCCGATTCGTTGTCGGTCACGTTGGCCTGCACCTCCTTGCCCCCGCGC
>JADLBR010000009.1 GCA_020847615.1 Verrucomicrobiia bacterium | reverse complement strand
TGAGCGCGCGTCTCCATCCCAACCTGATGCTATCGCGCGGTTTTCCCAGAGCCCGGACACTTCACAGCCCGCACGGCTGTGAAATGTCCGGGCTAGCCGGCGGTCCCTAGCAACCTGTTGAAGAACGCCATCGGACGCCGGGGCCGGCGTCCCTCCCGGGTCGCGTCGGGAGGGCCCGCGGCCTCGCGGGCCGGGTCGGTCTTGGTCGGGGATGGGCTAGTGCGTTGTGGGTGGCGCGGGGAGGCCGAGTTTCGCGAACAGCCCGAGGAGGGTGGCGACGATCTTGGGTTCGGCATCGGGCTCGAGGCGGCTGGTGCCGAGCCAGGTCTCGTAGCCGCCGAGGCGGTGGTGTTCGGGGGTGGGGAGATAGCCGAAGTAGCCATGGGCGAGCGAGACGACGAACGTGGGTTTGAAGGGGCTGCGGCGCTTGAGATCAAGGCCGGTTTCGACAAACGTCTCGCAGGGGATGGCGCCGATGGCGAGGTCGCCGATGCGCAGCGCCTGGAGGCGCAGGGGAGCGGCCGGGGGATTCTCCGCCATGCGGAGGGTGCGCTCGGCGTAGATCTGTTCGAGGGTCGCGGGTTTCTTCGGATCCGGGTCACGGCGGGCGAGGGTGTCTTTGGCGCGTTCGAGTTCTTGGTCCGTCGGATGGCGGAAGGCGATCTCGGGGTCTTCGATGGCCGCGGCCAGGGTGACGGCGTCTCGCCACTCGATGCCCTGATAGGCGCGGTGCACGGCCTGGGCCACGTCGTGGGCGACCTGGCGCATGCGGGCGTAGGGCGGGAGTTTCTCCGAGGGCTTGGTGAAATCGATGTTGTTGATGTTGCCGCTGGTCCCGTTGCTGAGCATGGCGACGAACGGGGGTTCGAGGCGGTCGGCGCCGAGCAGTTGCTGGATGCGGTCGGAGAACATGCCGAAGTAGTCAGCGGAGATGTGGCCCGGGCCGACGCCCCCGACATAGTGCAGGGAGTAGTTGGCCATGAGGGCGATGGGGCGGCCCTCGGGCGAGCGGACGGCCAAGAAACAGATTTCGGGGTCGGTGGGGCCGGCGGGTTTCACCAGGTCCGGCGAACCGCGGGGGGGATTCATCTTGACCTGATCTTGGCCGCCGAGGGGGTTGGTCGGGATCGAGCCGGGCTTCATGAACCACCGCCGGTTGAAGACGTGGCGCGGTTCCTGGGCGGTGGACCAACCGATCTGTGCGGGAGCGAGGTTGGCGGTAGCCGAGCGGACGCCATCGGCGATGCGCCGCGCCACGAACAGCTGGTACTCATCGAGGTCCTGCTTGAGCGCGAAGCGGTTGGTGCCGAGCGCGCTGGAGGCGGAGTGGGTGTGCGTGGCGGCGATCAGGAGGTGGGACTGGGGCAGGCCGGTCTGCTCTTCGACCAGGCGCCGGGCCTCGGCGCACAGCGGCGCAGACAGGCCGAGGATATCGCACACGACCATCGCGACGCGCGCGCGCCCGTCGTCGAGCACGAGCGCGCGGGCCCAGAGATCGTCGTGGATCTGCGCGGAGGGGAAAGGATGGAATCCGCCGATGATGTCCCTGCCGATGTGCGGCGTGATGTTGCTGGCGGCGGCCCCGGCGCGGAGGGGGCCGGGCGGGGGCGTCTGCCCGAGGGTCGCCGCCGCGGCGGTGCAGAGGAGGGCAAGGAGCAATGGGCCGAGAAGCGGCGCTCGCATAGACAAGGTGGTCGCGCGACGGGGCGGCCTTGTCAAGTCCCGGGCTAGGCCCGGCTGATGTATTTGCCCTCGCGGGTGTCGATGATGAGTTTCTCGCCCTCCTTGATGAACAGGGGGACCTGGATCTCGAGACCGGTCTCGAGCTTGGCGGGCTTCATCACGTTGTTCGCGGAGTCGCCGCGGATGCCCTCGGCGGACTCGGCGACGGTGAGGGTGACGGTCGGGGGCAGTTCGACGGAGACGGCGCGACCCTCGACGAGCAGCACGTCGAGGGGCGTGTTCTCGACGAGGTATTGCTTGGAGTCGGAGATGATCTCCTCGTTGAGGGTGATGGTCTCGTACGTGTTCGGGTCGATGAAATGGTACCCGGCCTGGTCGGCATAGCTGAACTCGAGTTTCTGGCGGCTGAGCATGACCTCGTCGACCTTCTCGGTGCTGCTGAAGCGCTGGACGGAGGACTTGCCGGTGTTGATGCTGCGCAGGGTCATCTGCACGAAGGCCCGGAGGTTGCCCGGGGTGCGGTGCTGGGTCTCAAGCACGACGCAGACGTCGTTGTTGTACTTGATCGCCATGCCCTTGCGGACGTTGTTCGCTACGATTGCCATAGTGGTCTCTTCCTGTGTTTCGGTGGTGTCAGATAAGCCTGAATCTCGCCAGGTCCTGGGCGTCCACGACGCCGAGGAGCCGTCTCTTTTCGTCGATGACGACGAGGTCGTCAATCTGATGTTTTTCGAAAATTCGGACGGCCTCGACCGCGAGGCGGTCGTCCCGGACGACGATGGGGTTGTGGGTCATGACCCCCGAGACGGGGCGGCGTCCAAGCTGCTCGTCGGACTGGTAGTGCCGGACGAAGTCGCCCTGCGTGAAGATGCCGAGGAGAATCCCCCCGTCATCGAGGATGACGGCGGCGCCGGAGCGGGCGCGGTTCATGGCGTTGACGGCGTCCAGGACCGTCTGGTCCGCGCGGACCGTGGCGACGCGGTCGCCGGTGCGCATGACGTCCCGGACGGCGAGCAGGAGGTGGCGCCCGATGGCGCCGCCCGGGTGGAGCTGGGCGAAGTCCTCGCGCCGGAAGCCGCGGGCCTGGAGGAGGACCATGGCGAGGGCATCGCCGAGGGCCATCATGGCGGTGGTGGACGCGGTGGGGGCGAGGTTATGGGGGCAGGCCTCGCGCTCGACGCGCACGTCGAGGTGGACGTCGGCGTTCTGGGCCAGCGTGGAAGCGGGGTCGGCGGTGAGGCCGATGACGTGGACGCCGGGCCTGCGGAGGGCGGGCAGGGTCCGGACGATCTCGTCGGTTTCGCCGCTGTAGCTGAAGATCAGGATGCAGTCGCCCTCCGAGACCAGGCCGAGGTCGCCGTGGATGGCGTTGACGCAATTCAAGTAGACGCAGGGGGCTCCGGTGCTGGTGAACGTGGCGGCGACCTTCTCCGCGACGTGGCCGGACTTGCCGATGCCGGTGGCGATGATCTTGTGCCCGCGGTCGAGGCTATCCTTGAGGAGATCGATCGCGCGGACGACCTCTGGGCCGAGTCGGGCACGGAGCGTCTCGAGGCCCTCGATTTCGATATCGAGGACCTCCCTGGCCTTGGCGAGACCATCGATGGGGTCTTCGGTCGGGGCGCTCATGGCCGGATGTCGTGGCCGAGGAGACGGATGGCCGCCAGGAAGGCGAGGGAGATGAGTGGCGTGAGGAAGACCGCCAGCAAGAAGAGGCGAATCCAGAGGCGCTGTCCCGATCGGGTTGTCTTGATCATGGCGGTGGGCCCGGGCGTTCGTGGCCGCGGGCGGCATCCAACAAGCGAATAATTCTATCGGATATTGAAGCGGAGTCCAGCGTGGCGAGGCAGCGTCCTGGGGTGCCCTCTGGGCAGGCCCAGTGTCCAGATTTGAGGCAGGGGCAGGGGGTGACGATGGTCTCTGCGAGCGGGGAGAGCGGGGTCCAGTGCGCGGCGTTTGACGGGCCGAAGTGCGCGAGCAGGGGCTTGCCGAGCGCGGCGGCGGCGTGCATGGGGGCGGTGTCCGCGCCCCAGTAGGCATCGGAGGCGCCGATGAGGGCGACCAGTTGGCGCCAGCTGATGCCGGAGGCCAGTCGGATGCGGTCGGCGGGGAGGCCCTCGATGCAGGCCCGGGCGTGTTCCGCCTCGGCGGCGGCGCCATGGCTCAGGGTGATGGAGGCGGGCGTCTGGGCGACGACGCGGGCGAGGACGTTTCGCGCGACGTCGGGGGGTATGCTTTTTCGCATGTCGCGGGAAGTGAGGTGGGCGTGGAGGCGCGGGACTGGGCGGGGGAGGGTGCCGAGGAAGGCATCGGCCCAGCGGGCGTCCTCGGGAGGGATCTCGAGGTGGACGTCGGTGCCGGCGGGCGGGACGCCGCAGGCCTCGAGCAGCTCAAGGTGCTGGAGGATGATGTGGGGTTTCTGTTTTCTGTGGTGGGGCCGGACGTTGTAGGCGCGGTTGCGCCAGAAGAACCAGGGCTGTTTCGGGCGGTGGTACCCGGCGCGCAGGGTTGCGCCGGAGAGGAGGCAGACCATGGCGCTGCGGTCGTTTCCGGTGAGGTCAACCGCCCAGTCGTAGCGACGGGCGCGGATGTCGGCGAGGGTTCGCAGCTCGAGGGCGAGTTGGCCCCGCGGCCAGACGATCGTGTCCCGGATGCATCCGGGCGCGTGGAGCGCGACCCCGGTGCCGGGGTTGACGAGGGCGTCGATCTCCGCGGCGGGGAATGCGGCGCGCAGGGCGCGCAGCGGCGGCTGGAGGAGGAGGACGTCGCCGAGGTAGCGCATCCGGATCACGAGGATCCGCGCTGGCATGCGGCTCAGGGGTTCCATGGGCGGCGTCAGTCGGCCCGGAACCGGCGCCGCGGTGCCTGCGCCGGCTTGGCCAGCTCGTAGACGGGCTTGCCCTGGGACTCGAAATAGATGCGCGCGAGCAATTCGCTCAGGAGGCCGAGCATGAGGAGCTGGATGCCCACGATCACGAGCAGCACGGCGAAGGCGAGCAGGGGGCGCCCGCCGATATTCTCGTGGAGGACCAGTTTGTGCCAGGTGAGGTAGATGCAGAGGCCGAGGCCCGCGCCCCCGAAGAGCAGGCCCCAGCCGCCGAAGACGCGCATGGGCTTGGTCGAGTACTCGATGAGGAACTTGACGGTGAGCAGGTCGAGGATGACGCGCGTGGTGCGCCCGATGCCGTACTTGGACGCGCCGATGGTCCTGGGGCGGTGGTTGACGGGGATCTCGGCGACGCGGGCGCCGCGCCACGTGCAGAGCGCGGGGAGGAAGCGGTGCATCTCGCCGTATAGCCTGAAACTGCGCAGGACATCGCGGTCGTAGGCCTTCAGGGAGCAACCGAAATCGTGGAGATCGAGACCCGTGTTCCTGGAGATGATCCAGTTGGCGATGCGCGAGGGGAGGGTGCGGGAAACGAAGTCGTCCTTGCGCCGGGATCGCCAGCCGCTGACGACGTCGTAGCCCTCGGCCATTTTGGCGAGCAGGGCGGGTATGTCGGCGGGGTCGTTCTGGAGGTCGGCGTCGAGGGTGACGATGACGTCGCCGCGGGAGGCGTCGATGCCGGCCGAGAGCGCGGCGGTCTGGCCGAAATTCCGGCGCAGGCGGATGGGTCGGATCGCGGCGTTCGCGGCAGCGGCGCGGGCGATCTCGGCGGCGGTGTCATCCGTGCTGCCGTCGTCTACGAGGATGAGTTCCCAGTCGGAAGGGTAATCGGCGAGGGCGCGCGAGACCTCATCGGCGAGGCGGGGCACATTCCCGGCCTCGTTGTAGACGGGGGCGACCACGCTGAGGCAGGGCGCGAAGCCGGTGCTCTGGGGCGTTTCGGGCATGGGCATCAACTTGCCGGTGAAGCGGGCGGCCTTCCAGCCTGATTTCGGCTATGGGGATTCGGGGGGGAGGCGGCGGGCGAGGGAATCGAAGAGATCGTGGTGGCCCCGGGCGGATGCGATGAGGCCGGAGGCATCGCAGAGGCCGAAGCCCGGGCCGAAGGCGCGGCCGTTCAGGACGCAGAGGTCGGTGCGGCAGCGGGCGACCTGGGAGGCGGCCCGGGCGATGGCGGCATCGCGGCCGTCATCGAGCTCGTACTTCCAGCCGACCAGGAAAGCGCCGGGAAACCAGTCGCGGAGCCGGGGCAATATCTTGGGGGCGGGTTTGAGGACGAGGCGGATCTCGCCGGCGCCACTGGGGATCTTGGCGCGTTCGAGGGTCTGGCCGACGGTGTCCTCGGCGCGTGCGACGACGAAGTCGGAGACCGCGGCCGCGTGAAAAACCGCGTTCGCGCCGGGGCCGCGGGCGATGGCCTCGAGGGCGCGCGCGAGCGATTCGGCGGTCGTGAAGGTCTCGGTGCGTGAGGCGCGGATCTCGCCGCGGTGTGTGGCATGGTGGCCGACGAGGCAAGTGACCGCATGGCCGAGGGACGCCAGGTGGTTGGCGAGGCCGATGCCGAGTCGGCCCGTGGAGAAATTCGTGATGCGGCGGACCTCGTCGATGGGCTCGTGGGCGGGGCCGCAGGTGACGACGATGTTCATGGCGGGCCCCCCGCGGCGCGGTCGCGCGCGTTGCCTTCGCCGGAGCCGGCGTTAAGCTCTCGGGCACATGCCAACACCAGAACAGATAACGGAGATTCTCAAGACAGTCCAGTACCCCGGCTTCAGCCGCGACATCGTGTCGTTCGGCATGGTGACGGGGGTTGCGGTCGAAGGTGGCCGGGCCGTGGTGGATATCGCGGTGACGACGGGGGACGACGATGTGGTCGCCGAGCTGCGGGGCCGGTGCGAGCGCGCGTTGTCGTCGGTGCCCGGGGTCGCCGGGGCGGAGATCCGGATCGAGCAGAAGCGCCCGGATGCGCCGGCGGCTGGATTCGCCAAGAGCGAGCTGCCCGGGGTGAAGCACATCGTGGCGGTGGCCAGCGGCAAGGGAGGGGTGGGCAAATCGACGGTCGCGGCCAACCTGGCGTGCGCGTTTCGGCTGGAGGGCCTGGCGGCGGGCCTGTGCGATTGCGACATCTATGGTCCGAGCATGGGGCTGATGTTTGGAACGACCGAAAGGCCGATGGCCACGGAGGACGAGCAGATTATCCCCATCGAGCGATATGGGCTGAAGCTCATGAGCATGGGTTTCCTGGCGGACCCGGAATCGCCAGCGATCCTGCGCGGGCCGATGGTCACGCGATACACGCAGCATTTCCTGCGCGGTGTTCTCTGGGGTGACCTGGACGTGCTGGTGCTGGATCTGCCGCCCGGCACCGGCGACATCCAGTTGACCATCGTGCAGACCCTTGCGCTCACGGGGGCGGTGATCGTGACGACGCCGCAGGAGGTGGCGCTGATCGACGCGCGGAAGGCGTCCGGGATGTTCGCCAAAGTGAACGTCCCGATCCTGGGGCTGATCGAGAACATGAGCTATTTCCAGTGCCCCGGGGACGGGAAGAAGTACTTTCTGTTTGGCGAGGGCGGGGGGCGCCACGAGGCCAAGCGTCTCGGGGTGCCGCTGCTGGCGGAGTTGCCCATCGATATCGCCGCGCGCGAGGCCGGCGACGCCGGCAGGCCGATCGTTTTGGAGGATGCGGCCAATCCGGTGAGCCGCGCCTTTCGCGAGGCGGCGAAGGCGATCGCGCGGCGGTTCGGGGGGTGACGGTGAGCCCTGGCCGCGGCCAAACCCGGGATCTGCGGCCCGATGCCCGGCGCGGTGGGGTGCCGCCGGCTCAGAAAGTGTAGCCGATCGCCTCGGGCGATTGGCGGCCAAACGCTCACGCGTTCGGCTACGGGAGGCGGTGGGCAATTCTCGGGCTAGCCCCGCCGCCGGCGCGGGGACGCGCCGCATCATTCATGTGGAAACTTCTGGTGGTTCGCGGAGTGCCTGAAGGCACCACTACGAACATTCCCGTGGTCGTGTGCTCGTAGTGCCGCCTTTAGCCTGCATATTTCACGCGCATGCGCGAAATATGCAGGCTCAAAGGAAAACCGCGCTCTGAAATACGGGTCCCCGATCGGTTTTCGGCACTGGAAACGCGGCCAACAGTTTGTGATTTCGA
>JADLBR010000008.1 GCA_020847615.1 Verrucomicrobiia bacterium | reverse complement strand
CTCGACAGGCACGGCGTGCGGGCCGTGGTGTACGGCGTCCAGAGGTTCACCTCCAATCACGAGGAGAACCGGAAGATCTTCGACTGGGCCAGGCAGAACGGCATCGAGACTTTCGGCGCCGCGCCCGACCCGGACGCCTTCGATAGCCTCGAGAAACTCGTCGGGGAATACGGGATCAACGTCGCGATCCACAACCACGGCCCGGGCGACAAGCATTACGCCAAGATCGACCAGCTCGTCGCGGCCCTGAAGGGCCGCCACCCGCGGATCGGCTCGTGCGCCGACGTCGGCCACTTCTGGCGCATCCAGGTGGATCCGGTCAAGGCCCTCGAGACCCTCGGGCCGCGCATCCTGGGCGTCCACCTGAAAGACCAGGTCTCGGTGGACGAGCAGGCCGTCGTCGGCGAGGGCAAGATGGACATCCCGGGGATCCTCGCGGCCCTGAAGAAGATCGGCTACCGGGGACCCCTGACGCTCGAATACGAGTCGAACCCGGACGATCCCGTCCCGGGCATGCGGCGATCGCTCGAGAACATCCGGAAGATGCTGGCCTGAGGCCCGTATGAAAAAGTGGCTGTCGTTCTTGGTCTGGGCGCTCGTCAGTCTGGCGGGCGCGGGTTCGCTGGCGGTGGTGGCGGTCGCGCGCGGCGAGCCCGTGAGCGCCCTCTGGCTGGTGGTGGCGGCGTTCTGCGCGTTCGCGATTAGCTACAGGTTCTACAGCGCCTGGCTCATGGCCAAGGTGCTGGTCCTCGACGAGCGGCGCGCGACGCCCGCGTGCGTTCACGACGACGGCAAGGATTTTGTCAAAACGAATCCGTGGATCGTCTTCGGCCACCATTTCGCGGCGATCGCGGGCCCGGGGCCGCTCGTCGGCCCCGTGCTGGCCGCGCAGTTCGGCTACCTCCCGGGCGCCCTGTGGATCCTCGTGGGCGCGACGCTCGGCGGCGGCGTGCATGACGCGGTGGTCATGTTCTGCTCGATGCGACGCAACGGAAAGTCGCTCGGCCAGATGGTCAAGGAAGAGATCGGGACCGTGGCGGGGATCATCGCGCTCGTGAGCATACTCGCCATCATGATCATCCTCATCGCCGTGCTGGCCCTCGTCGTGGTCAAGGCGCTGGCGGAGAGCCCCTGGGGGCTCTTCACCATCGCGATGACGATACCGATCGCCATGGCCATGGGCGGGGCCCTGCGATTCGTCTGGCCCGACCGCATCGGCCTCGTGAGCGCCCTGGGCGTCGTCGGCCTGCTGGCCGCGGTCTGGGGCGGGCAGTACGTCACGCACCATCCCGCGCTGGCGCAGGCGCTGACGCTCGACGGCCGCTCGCTGGCGTGGGCCGTGATCCTGTATGGTTTCGCGGCGTCGGCCCTGCCGGTGTGGCTGCTGCTTGCGCCGCGGGATTACCTGAGCACGTTCATGAAGATCGGCACGGTGGCCGCGCTCGCGGTCGCGATCATTTTCATTGCGCCGGAGATGCACATGCCGGCCATCACGAGATTCATCGACGGCACGGGCCTGGTCTTCGCGGGGCCCGTCTTTCCTTTCTGCTTCATCACGATCGCGTGCGGGGCCGTGTCCGGATTTCACGCGCTCATCTCGTCGGGCACGACGCCCAAGCTCATCACCCGCGAGTCCTGCGTGCGCACCATCGGCTACGGGGCCATGATCACGGAAATGCTCGTGGGCATCATGGCCCTGATCGCCGCCTGCGCCCTTGAGCCGGGAGTCTATTTCGCCATCAACATGAAGGGCGACCCCGCGCAGGTCGTCCAGACCGTCACGGCGGCGGGCTTCCCGGTGACCGTCGACCAGATGCAGCGGCTCGCCGCGGATCTCGGGGAACACACGATGTTCGGGCGCACGGGCGGGGCCCCGACCTTCGCGGTGGGGATGGCGGTCATGTTCTCCAAAGTCCTCGGCAGCCAGGCGGCGATCGCGCTCTGGTACCACTTTGCGATCATGTTCGAGGCCCTGTTCATCCTGACGACCATCGACGCCGGAACCCGCGTGGGCCGCTTTCTGCTCCAGGACCTCCTCGGCCAGGTCTGGCGCCCCCTGGCCAACACCCAGTCCAACACGTCGAACGTACTCGCCAGCGCGATGTTCGTGGCCGCCTGGGGGTGGTTCCTGTACCAGGGCGTCATCGATCCGCTCGGCGGCATCAACAGCCTCTGGCCGATCTTCGGGATCGCCAACCAGCTGCTCGCGGTCATCGCCCTCGCCTTTGGGACGACGGTGCTCATCAAGATGGGCCGCGCCCGCTACGCGCCCGTGACGCTCGCCCCGCTCGCCTGGCTATTCACGGTGACTATGACGGCGGGATGGATGAAGTTGTTCAGCCCCGACCCGAGGCTCGGCTTCCTCGCCGCGGCCGGGGGCCTGCGCTCCAAGATCGCGGCGGGCGGCGCCGCGGCAGAGTTGGCCGAGTGGCGGCACCTGCTCTTCAACAACATGGTCAACGTCTTCGTGACCGCCACCTTCATGGTCCTGGTGTTGTGCATCGTCGTCGCCTGCGCGAGGCAATGGTGGCTCCTGCTCACGCGGGCGAAGCGACCCGATCTGCGCGAATCGGAGTACGTGGCCCTGCCCGCCTGATGGCCCCCGCCGGACGCACGCACGGATTGAAAATTCGATTTTTCTGCCCGGCCGTGAGGTCAAGACCCCAGCGGCGAACGGGTTGTGCGGGCCCGCGCGAGTGTTAGATGCTAGCCATGAGAGCACAGCGAGCGCTGAGCGAGGAGTTGCTGCGAGAGGTGCATGGCGAATTCGAGGCGGGCCTGCAAGCGTTCTTCGCGCGGCACCAGGAGCGGTACGCCTACGGCGAGTGGGTGGAGTCCCTGTACCTGGACGTGTCCGAATACGTGGCGCGCAAAGGAAAGCGCATCCGCCCCATGCTGCTGCTGGGCGCGCATGGACTGTTCGCGGGAGACGGGGACTACGCGGCGGCGCCCGCGATGCGCGCCGCGATCGGCCTGGAGCTCCTGCACACGTTCATACTGATACACGACGACGTGATCGACCGGAGCGAACGCAGGCGCGGCCTGCCCACGTTCCACAAGCACGTGGAGGCACGCCTCGGCAGCCGCGCGGGCCGGGAGCGCGTCGGCCAAAGCATCGCGCTCGTGGTCGGCGATGTCGTTTTCGCGCTAGCCATCGAGTGCGTCGCGAATGCCGGTTGCCCGGAAGATCGGCGAGGCGCGGTCCTCAGCCAATTCCTCGCGCTGACAACGGAGACGGGCTGCGGCGAGATCCAGGAGATCGCCCTAGGGCTCCGCGACATTTCCCGCGTGTCCGCGAATGAGATCCGGCACATGTATACCCTGAAGACCACCCGCTACACGGTCGAGGGGCCGCTCGTCCTGGGCGCCATGCTGGCGGGCGCCTCCCAGGAAGCCGTCCAGGCGATCCGCCAATTTGCGGAGCCGGTGGGACTGGCGTTTCAAATATCCAACGACCTCCAAGAATTCCGGCATTTTGAAGTTTCGGACCCGATGTTCCAAAGCGATCTCCTGGAAGGGAAGAAGACCCTCTTGGTGCGCGAGGCCTTCGAGAGGCTCAACGAATGCGACAGGTCCTTTCTCCAGCTCTGCCTCGACAGCCCATCCCTCGGCGAACCATCGATCCACAAAGTGGGCGAACTCATCCGGAAATCGGGCGCCGAGGCGGTGCTTGAGGAGGAGATGCGGCGACTCTTTGACGAGGCCCGGATGGCGTTGGACACGCCGGCCCTGACCCCGGAACAGCGCGAGGGCCTCCTCTTCCTCAAGGATCACGTGCGATCCCAGGCGTCGCTCTGACGCCCGCGCTCAGGACGACCCCGGTGCCACCTGGGGCGGCGTTGGCCCCGCATTCCTTGCGCAGACGGTTTCCGCCATCGACCGTTTGCCAAGGCCAGAGGCCACGATGGCACCGAGGCCCATGAAGCTGCCCGCGATGCAGACCAGCATCCCCAGCGCTCCCAGCGCCACGGCCACGGGGGCGTCATATCCCGCCACGAGGCCCACGACATCGCCAAGGATCGCGGCGGACTGGAGGGCGGCGAGCCCCAGGAGGGTCTGGGCCAACGGCCCCCTCGAGAAAAACCAGCGGCGACCGAGGGCGCGGCCCAGCGCCACGTACCCCGCCAGCAGCCCAAACGCCGCAGTCAGCGGCACCAGCGGCACCAGCGGCAACCCGAACACCGTGATGATGAGCGTCAGCGACAGGATGATGACCCCGAGGGGCAGCAGGAACATCAGCAGCAGCCCCAGCAGCGCCGAACGACCCAGATCGCCCTCTATGTGCTCCGTCACCCGGGCGAAACGGGCCGGCATAAACGCCGTCATCAGCAGGGCCACAAATGCCAGCACACCAAAGAAAAATACCTCCAGGGCGAAGAAAAAGACGGCCCTCTGCCCGCCCCGACTAGACGCGCCACCGGGAGCCGACGCGGACTTGCCGTAGGCCTGCGCGAGCGGGCCCAGATGCTTCATCAGGTCCAATGGGAAACTGGCCACGTTGACCTTGCTGCCCGAGATCTTCGCGGACGGATCAATCTCCGCGACGCTGCCGACCGTGACCAGGTCGCCTCCGATCTGGGCCGACGGGCCAACGACCAGTTTGCCGCCGACGCAGACGGCATCGCCGGTCACCTTCCCGCGGATGGTCAGATCGCCCGCGACCACGACCGCATCGCCTCCGATGGTCTCGTTCTCGGCCACCACGGCATTCTGGCAAACCAGCACCAGGTCACCGCCGCCCGAGGTCACGCTATAGCTGAGGCGCGCCGTGGAGAACGCGTTTGACGCGACGACCACGGAACCCGAAGTCCTCGCGACATCTTGGGTGGGGGCCGCCGGGACAACCTTCGCGCTCCGGGGAACCTCCAGTTCGAGGCCCGCGCCGGGGGGCTCGGCCTTTGCGTTGCTCGTCGCCGCGGGTTCGGCCCAAGTCGATGTGGCACTGGGGTTGCACAGCGCGAGAGCGCACCACGCGACGCGCGCGATTCCGGGGGTGATGATGCCATTCATTCTTCTCATAAAAGCTCCTCAGGCGCAGAGGATCGGACACCTTGCCACCCGTCGGCCGGTCCGAGTGCCGACGACCACGAGCAGCAGGACCGCGGGGGCCAGCGCGTACCAGACCGCCAGCCACCCAAGACCGAGCCACGAGAGCTTGGCGGCGACGCCCCCCAGCGGCACCAGCCCCCGGGCGATTGTCAGGGCGGCTTCGCCCAGCGCTTCCGCCAGAGGCGCCGCACTCCGCGCGATATCCCACGCCCAGGCGCCGGCACCCGCCAAGACCGCGGGCGAAATGACCCGCCAGCCCGCGACCAGCAAGGCAGAGATCGCACAGGTGCCCACCACCGCGGCCCAAGCCAGCCGGACCCGGGCAAGTCCCCGCCGGACCTCGGCCATGGCGATTCCACGCGCCACCGCGGCGGAAAATCCCGGCCCGGGCTCCGGCGCCGGCAGTTCCGCGAGCGCGGCGACGGCCAGTCGGCCAGCGGCCAGCTCGGCGGCACATGACCGGCATTCCGCCGCATGGGCTTCAAGGCGGCGGAGCCCACCCTCGGCCAGTTCGCCGTCGAGGGCGTCCTGTATCAGGGGGCGAAGGTCTTTGCAGGCGTTGGCCATGGGTTGCTCTATCATGTGGATACGAGGGGCCGCAGCATTTGTTGCAGTTTTTCTCGTCCCCGGTGTATGCGGATCTTCACCGTGGCCATCGGGAGGTTGAGCGCCTCGGAGATCTCCTCGTAGCTCAGGCCCTCGACGTGGCGCATGACGAGCACCGACCGATAGGCCGGCGGAAGGCTCCCCATCGCCTTGTCCACCGCCCGCCCAACCTCGGAACGCTTGGCCGATTCGGCGGGCGTGGGCCCGGGATCCGGGATGCGCGCGCCAAGACCGCCACATTCGCTATCGGATTCGAGGGGGACCGTCGGCACGCGGCGCCTGCGGAGCGCGTCAAGGCAATGATTGTGGGCGATTCGAAACAGGAACGGCGAGAGTGCTCTGCCCGGCTCAAACTGCCCAAGGGCAAAGTACAGTTTTACGAAAACCTCCTGCGCGAGATCCTCCGCGCCTCGCCCACACATGCGCCAACAGTATGAAAATACGCGCCGGCCATAGGCGTCGACGATTTTCGCAAAGGCGTCTTCATCGCCGGCGCGCGCCGCCGCGATGATTGCGCTCTCCTCCTGAGTCTCGGCGAGATCCTGCATGTCCTGGACCGGCCCCTGTCCGAAATACTACTACGCCGGGCGCGCGAGATTGTTACAATCCCGTGCCGGGATCGCGATAAAGGAAATCTCGGACTAGGATGGTCGCGTGCGCCTGGTGCTGCGTCACATCGATGCGCAGCACAGGATCGGCGGCACCGTTCATGACGCCGCCCACGGCCCTGGTGTCTTGCGTCGGATGAAAACGGAGATACCCGTTCTGGAGCGGTCCCCCCACCTGCCACGACAGCAGCCTGCCCAACCCCCGCTGAATGACCGACTCAAACTTCGCCATGGCCACCCGATCGCCCGCCAGCCGGGCGAGTTCCCACGCGTGCGCGATCCCCTCATAGGCATAGCCCGTGTTGCGCGCGCGCTCCAGAGTCCGGTGCACATCGATCATCCAATGCGCCAGATCGATCACGCGGCTCGCGCACCGGTCCACATCCGCCCAGCCCGACGTCGCCAGCTCATAGAACGCCATCGAGCCCCACTGATAAAAGCCCTTCGTCTGGTCGCTGTCCGGGTCTCGCTTGAGCGCGGCAACCACGTGCTCCGCGTGCATCGCCTCGGCCGAGGCCAGCGCCATGTCGCGATACCGGGTCATCCCGAGATACTTTGCCGCCTTGACCAGCGCGAGCAACGCTTCGCCGTCCGAATAGGGCGACGGGCCGCCATCGCCGAGCCCATCCCCGGGCCGAGCGGTGCCATGGAACAGCCCGTCCGGCCCGCGCAACGAAACCAGGAATTCGAGATACTGCCCCAACTGCATGCGGCACTCTTCCGCTGGCGCGGCGCCTGAGCGCGAGAAGTCGATGAGCGCGAGAGCCGCCAGGGCGATGCAGCCGGTCTTTACCTCGTCCTCCCCCGGATAGCGAATGAGACGCCTTCCGTCGCGCACGACACCGGCGCGCTCGAAAAACGCCATCCCCCTCCGGATCGCGGCCGCGGTGCGATCAGAGGGCCCCCGCAGATGAATCAGACTAAGGCCCCACAGCGCCCCCGCCTGCCGCACCGAGCTGTCGCCCCCGATCTCGCGCCGGCGCACAAAGTCGTACTCGTAGGTGAAATTGCCGGCCTCTTTCTGGTTGTTGAGCATGAACTCCAGGTTCAGCGCGATCGCGCGATCCAGCACGTCCGCCGGAATCCGTGGCGGGTCGGCAACCCCGCCACGGGCGATCGATATCGCGCCGGTCGCGACGACCGCCAATACACGCCCGGCCACCAGCGGCGCGCGCACCATAGGATCAACGTATCGGCCCCGGGCGTGAAGGCAAGGCCGCCGGGCCACGCCCCATGTCGCCTTTGGCATACGGGGCGTCGCACCCGCACAATACCGCTTCCGCGCGCACCCTGTAGAGTACAACCTGCCAGAAAGGAGATCCGCGCATGGGACGTCCAAGGAAACCACCCGCGCCCTCAACAGGACCGGACGCGTGCTCGCATCGGCCCGCGCGCGCCGATCACGGCCGACCCGTGAAACTGCTGTTGGTTGCCCTGACGATGTTATCCGCGGCGATTGCGGGGCCGCCGCCAAACATCGTCCTCATCCTCGCCGACGATCTGGGCTACGGCAGCCTGGGATGCTACGGCGGGGCCCATGTAAGCACGCCGGCGTGCGACCGGCTCGCGCGCGAAGGACGGCGGTTCACAAACGCCTACGCGCCGGGGTCCGTGTGTTCGCCGTCGCGCTACGCGCTGATGACCGGGCGCCTCATCTGGCGGACGCACGTGAACCACGGTTACGGCCTGGGCGACCGCAATCCGCTGCTCATCGAGCCGGACCGTTTCAACCTCGCCTCTCTGGCAAGGGGCCGCGGCTATGGCACCGCCGCCGTCGGCAAGTGGCACATCGGTCTGGGCGCCGCGGAGACGACGGACTGGAACAGGCCGCTGACGCCGGGGCCGCTCAGCGTCGGGTTCGAGTATTTCTTCGGGCTGGCGGCAAACGTGGCGAATCATCCGCAGGCTTTCATCGAGGGCGACCAATTGCTGGGGCGAACGCCGAACCGACACATCACCATCGAGGGAACCGGCAAGGACCGGAAGACGCTCGGCATCGAGCCGCTTCGGAAACCGGACGAGGTGATGGCCACGCTCACCGGCAAAGCGGTTCAGTGGATCACAGCCAACCGCAACAGGCCGTTCTTTCTCTACTTTGCGCCGAACGCGGTGCATGACCCGATCACGCCATCGGCGCGGTTCGCGGGCAGTCCGCTCGGGCCCTACGGCGACTTCATCGCGGAACTCGACGCCTCCGTCGGCCAGTTGCTGGGGACGCTCGACAGACTCAAGCTCGCCGACGACACGCTCGTCATTTTCACGAGCGACAACGGAGGCGCGGTTGCGCCGAACTCACCCGAACACCAGCAGGCGATGGACGCCGGCCTCGCCATCAATGGCCCATGGCGCGACGGCAAGCACAGTATCTACGAGGGGGGCTTCCGCGTGCCATTCATAGTGCGGTGGCCGGGCAAAGTACCGGCAAATGAAGTCTCCCCGCAGATGATCTGCCTCACCGATCTCCTGCCCACCCTGGCCGGCATCCTGGGCGCGCGGGTTCCCGCGGGCGCGGCGGAGGACGGCCTCGACGTGGGCAGCGCTTGGTTTGGGCCTCCGGATGCCAGGCCCGCACGCACGGGCGTCGTGTTGCAGGCGGCGCGAGCCTCGGAATATGCCGTGCGCGAAGGCGACTGGAAACTGATCGAACACGAGAACCGCCCCGTGCCGCAGTTCCGCGAAAAACGGCTGGAGGAATCGGTCATCCGCCAGCGGGAGGGACAGCCAAAACGCGACGAGCTTTTCAACCTCGCCGAGGATCCCGGCGAGACGCGGGACGTGGCGGCGCGGCATCCCGACATCGTCGCTCGATTGCGGAAGGCCTTGGCCGACGCGCGAGCCCCGAAAAAAGAGAGTGAATCGCGGCCCCGGCCCGAGGTCTGGATGGTGCCCCCCGCCTCGCCGGATGGCCTGTGTTTCCGCGAGCTGTTCACCGACCCGGAGAAGTGGAAGGAGACGCGTTCGCTCGTGGACGTTTTGGGTTACGCCGACCACATGCTCCACAGGCAGTTCACCGACGACGAGCTGCGAGCCTGGCTGCCGCAGATCGAGAAATGGGGACTGCGGCTCGGCCTGGAGGTCGGCGCTATCAAGCCATGGGGCCAGACCGGCCAGAAGGCCTTCGAGGTCCAACGTCCCAAGTGGGATCGATTCCAGTCGCTTGGCGGAAAGATCTACTCCGTCGCGATGGATGAGCCGCTGATCTGTTGCCGCGCACACATTCACAAGCCGGACGAATACGCCGTCGAGCAAACCGCGCAGTTCATCGCGTTGGTGCGCAAGCACTATCCGGGCATGCGCATCGGCGACATCGAAGCCTACCCGTCGGTGAAGGCGGCCGACTTGCTGGCGTTCATTGACGCGCTCCAGGCGCGGCTCAAGCAGATGAACGTACGCGGGTTGGACTTCTTCCGGCTCGACGTGGATTGGAACCATTTCAATTTCGGCAATGGCAATTGGGCCGAGGTCAAGAAGCTCGAGCTCGCCTGCCACCAGCGGAAGGTGCCCTTTTCCCTCATCTACTGGGCCGCGAACTATCCGGCGATGCGGCGCCTGGGCGTTGCCGACGACTCGACCTGGCATGTCGGGGTGATGCGGCAGGGCTACGATTATCTTTTCGTCAATGGCGCCCCGGACCAGATTGTGGTCCAGAGCTGGGTGGGCGCGCCGTCGCGTGCCGTTCCCGAGACCGACGAGTGGACCTTCACCCGATCGGTCCGCGACTTTGTGAAGAGGTTTGCCCCGCTGGGCACATCCGACCGGCCATGAGACCGCCCGCAGACCCCCAATTCATATGGCGATGACTTCACGAGAGAGAGTCCTTGTTGCCCTGCGGCGCGAGCGACCCGACCGGACGCCGCGCGACTTCTGGGCCGAGCCACCCGCGTGGAAACGCCTGCTCCAGCACGTCGGGCACTCTGACAAAAGCAAGTTGCTCGACGATCTCGGCATTGACGTGTGGCACCTCGATGCGCCCCCGCCGCCCGAGCGCCCGGTGGGCGGCGGCCTGTTCCAGAATTTCTGGGGCGAGCGCTATGTCTACAGGTCGACACCCTGGGGCCCCATGCGCGAGGATACCAAAGGCGCACTGGCCGATGCGCGGGATCTCGGGGACCTAGAGTCGTTCGACTGGCCCTCGCCCGATTGCCTCGACCGCTCCGGGCTGCGTGAGCAATGCGGGCAACAGGGGGACAGGGCCCTGCTCTACGGGTTCGCCGACGTCTGGCAGCGACCCGCGCTCGTGCGCGGATGGGAGGAGATGTTCATCGACATGATCGAGCGCCCCGAGTGGGCACACTTCCTGTCCCGCAAATTCACCGACTTCTATCTGGAGGACTACACCCGCGCGGCGGAGGTCACGCGCGGCCAGATCGATCTCTATCTGCTGATCAGCGATCTCGGCAGCCAGCAGGGACCGATGCTCTCGACAACGATGTTTCGCGAGTTCGTGGCCCCGTATATCCGGGAGATGGTCGATCGCATCCACCATCTGGGCGGGCGGGTCCTGTTTCACAGTTGCGGCATGATCTGGCCCCTCATACCGGACTTGATCCGGCTCGGCATCGATGTCCTCGATCCCATCCAGCCCGCGGGGCCCGAGATGCGGCCCGAGAGCCTCAAGCGGGAATTCGGCGACCGCCTCTGCTTTCACGGCGGCATCGACATGCAAGAGCTATTGCCAAAGGGTTCTCCCGCGCAGGTCGAGGCCGAGGCGAGGCGATATTGCGAGGTGCTGGGCGCGGGGGGCGGCTACATCCTTGGCCCGGCCCACCTGTTTCAGCCCGACGTCCCGCCCGAGAACATCCTCGCCGTCTACGGGGCCGCCACATGAGGCCGATGAGCCGCGAGGAGCGCGTCCGCCGCGCGATCGAATTCCGCAGGCCGGACCGCGTGCCCATCGTGTTCTGGAATCGCGATCAGGACGAGGGCGATGTGATGCTGTACCATCTTTCGCTCGGAGCCGAGGGCGATGGCACGGCAAACGCCTGGGACTGGTCGGCCAACGAATGGGGCTACCACCTCATAAAACTTGGCGATGGGACAATGGGCCACCCCGTCGAACCCGTCTACGAACAGATGCCCGCCCCGTCCGAGATCCGCGTGCCCGCGCTCCGCGAAGAAGAGCGGTTGTCGGCAGTGCCCGCATTCTTCGAGGCCTGCGGCGACCGATACCGCCTGGCCAGCTTCGACCTGAGCGGCTTCACCGTGTACACGTTCCTCCGCGGATTCGCGGGCGCGATGGAGGATTTCCTGATCGATCCCGAAGGATTCTCGGAACTGATGGACCGCATCATCGATTTCGAGTGCGACCTGATGCGCGCCGCGGCGCGCTCCGGCTTTCACGGGATTCACTTTGCCGACGACTGGGGCACCCAGTCCGGAATGATGATCTCACCGGATCTTTGGCGAAGGCTGTTCAAGCCAAGGTACGCCCGGCAGTTCGCGCTCGCGCACGATATCGGCCTCCACGTCTGGTACCACTGCTGCGGCGAGTTCCTGGCCATCATGGAAGACTTGCACGAGATCGGCGTGGGCGTGTTGAACATCTCCCAGCCCAACGTGAACGACATCCCCGAGGTCGGGCGCCGCCTGCGCGGCAGGCAGTGTTTCATGATGCCGATCAGCTATCAGACAGTCTCGATCACGGGCACGCCCGATGAGATCCGCGCCGAGGCGCGTCGCCTGCACGACCTCCTGGCGGTCCCCGAGGGAGGATTCATCGGCTACGTCGAAGAGTACTCGGTGATGGGAATGAGCGAGGCGAACTACGGTGCCTGCGGGCGAGCCTTCCGCGAGCTGGGCCGGCCAGGGAATGTCTGACCTTCCTGCGTCGAGACCCCCGCCGCAGCGCGATGGGCGGTCTCCTGGAGAAATCGGGCGTAGGAAGGGTCCAATCCCGACGGCACGAATGGATTGCCGACGGCGCTTTCGCCAAAAAGCACCTCGAACCAAACGCAGCCGCCCAGATATTCGCCGGCTGTGTTCGCGTGATGGCCGTCCATGCGAATTGCCCTCGTGCCATCCTTGAGCGCTTTCCACTGCCATCCCACGTGGAGCGAGTGCGCCTGCTCGGGCAGCGAGGGGGGACGGGCCTCCTTGAAATCGAACGGACCGATGTGCTTGAAGCCCCACTCCGGATCCTCGCCGGCGAGGAAGAAGGCTTCGCCCACGGGAATGAGCCCCAGGCCCAGTTCTCGCGCGATGGTCCCATAGGCCTCTCGGATGCCCCCGAACATCGCCTCCGACGATTCGGGCGCACCGGGTTCGCCCGAGGGATTCGTGAAACGCGGGTCGTCGCGCCGGTAGGCCCACGTCTGGTGAATGAGGACCCGCGCGCCCGGCGCATGCCGCAGGATGTAATCCCGCAGCCACGCGGCAAATGGACGGAAGGTCTCCACGTCGTGGCTCTTGATGCTCGCTTGCTGGACGGTCACGAAGTCCCAGGGCCCATCCTGCAGTTCTTGCTTGAGGCTGCGGCCGCTGGCGTAGAGCCCGGCCTCATCCTTCGGATCACGCTCGTGGGCCTGCGCCTTCGTCGCATGCAACTCCAGCGAGGCGCCGCTCACCACGATCGGGCGATGGATTAGCCGATGGCCACCCGCCGCGGCCAGATCCCCGAGAAAACGCGTGGCGTTCTTCGAGAAGCTGTTTCCCACCGTCAACAGGCGCACGACCTCTTGGGGCTGCCGCCCGGCGACGGTCGCCTCCCCCGCAGAAGCTGGCCCTGCGGTGAGCAGCATCGCCGCAAGCGCCAATATCCGGGTCTTCATGAGTGATGCGGGGCGGCCCGCTTGATTTCGACGACGGGCCCGCGCCGTCAGACTATCCGCCCCCGACACGGCAGCAATGGCGAAATGCCGTCCCCGTCACTCGTGGGTCAGTTCGATCAGGCAAGCGCCCCGGGGGGCAAGATCCACATCTATCTTGGGTTGGCCCAGCACATCCTGGCCCAGCGGCTTTCGCCCTGCCTCGTCGATCCGCCAAACGCGCGCGACCCCGGACAGACCGTAGGCCCCCGGATCCACCGCCAGCCCGAGGCGCAGCTCCTCGTCGGCGACGCTCGCCAGAGCGATGGCGATGTCCCCATCTGGCGCCCGCCACGCCCCCGCGACGACCGAGGGCAACCGCTTCTGGAATTCGGTCAGCCCACCACGCTGGCCCGCATATATCGATAGGCGCGACATGTCGGCGACGATCTCGGGCGCGGTGAATCGCGGCGGGCGCAGGAACTCCCCATCCCGAAGATATTTCAGGCCCAGATGCCTGATCCGCGCCAACCGCATCACGCAGGCGATCTCCTCGGGCCGGTCCCGCAAATGCGAGGGTTGGAAGTTCGCGATGGTGGG
>JADLBR010000007.1 GCA_020847615.1 Verrucomicrobiia bacterium | reverse complement strand
GGGCACTCGCCGTCCTTCTTCTCGTTGTCGGCGGTCTGCTTGTCCTTGTCCTTATCCTTGGGGCACTCCTTCTTGTCCTTGTTGCAGTCCCCGAGGTTGGACATCGTGGAGGTCTTCTTGTCGCCCTCCTTCGGGCACTCTTTCTTGTCGCCGTCCTTGGGGCATTCCTTCTTCTTTCCGCAGCTGCCGCAGTGCATCACGTCGCCGGTCAGGCTGACATCGGACCTAAGGGCAGCGGCGTTCGCAGCGACGGCAAATCCCACTCCAAGCCCCGCTATCGCTAGTGTACGAACAAACGTCATCATCGTTATCTCCTTTGTCGGACCGCCCCGGCGGCAACGTACCGCCCGACCCAGCCCGCCATTATTAGATGTTCGACTATGCCCATCATTCATTGAATCGCAACTAGGGTGTTTACCCGATAGGGGGATCGGCCGACCCGGGGCGGCTGCCGTCAATGTCCGGCGGCCCCCTAGCGCCGCACCTCGATCCTCTCGTCGCCCCGCCCCGCCCTGCCGCTGAGGATCAGGCGGTTACGATCGTCGGTGACCACCCAGGGTTCCCCCGGCGAGAACCTGACGCCCTCCGAATCGCCCTTCTTGATCTCGGCGACCCGATCCCATCGTCCGTTGCGATCCACGCGATGCACGTTGACCCTGTCGCCGGTCCTGTTGGAAAACTGGATCCGGGTCACTCCGCCCCCGTTGCCCCACCACCCGTCGCCATCCCCCCTGCGGATGACGATGGTCTCGGAATCCCGCCCGCACTGCAGCTGCCTGATGATCCGGTTCCTCGCGTCGGTGACCAGCCACGTCTGTCCTCGCGGGGAACGCACCGAGAATCCCTCGCCATCGAACAGTTCCCTGACAAACACCCAGCGACCGTAATCGTTGACGTGGTAAATGCTCAGCCTGTCGCCGCACTCGTTGCGAAACTCGATGCGGCCGTACGAGGCGCCCGGCCACACCCCTTGGAACCACGGGTCCCAGCAGCCCCAGCGACCGCCCTGCTCGAACCGGAAGTTCTTGTCCTCCTTGACCTCATCGGAATATCGCTTGCCCCCCGAAATGTATTCGACCCGCAGCTTCTTCTCCCGGCCTTTCGCGGGATCGACGCCCAGGCTCTCGTTGCACACCTCGAACTCGCGCCGTCCGGAATCCGCTATCCGCTGCACGCGCTGCGTCACGTTCACGTAGCGGCCATCCGCGCCGTAGTACGCCTCCAGCACCTGTATCCTCTGAGCGAGGCTGGTCCCCGCGCCGCACAGAACCGCCGCTGCCACCGACACCACTTGGATCGCCCTCATTCGTTCCTCCTCCTGCGATGACGCCCGCCCGGATCCGCCACCCGGCCCGGCCGCCACCTCGCCGAAGACTGGACCGGGTGCGCCGAAAACGCAAGGGGCCGTGCGCTTTTGCATTTCCCGGCGGGCCCTTCCTTGGTAAGAGTCCACCATGCACTCGCGCATCACCCCCGCCACCCGCCGGTCCTTCCTGAAGTCCGCCCTCGCCGCCGGCGTCGCACCCCTGTTCGTCCCGGCCCGGTTCTTTGGGCAGCAGGCCCCCTCCAACATCGTCCGCTTCGGTTGCATCGGCGTCGGACGCCAGGGCCGCTCCGACATGCAGCAACTCATGCATCAGGGCTCCGACATCGGCGTCCGCGTCGTGGCCGTCTGCGACCTCGACTCCAAACGGGCGGCGGACGCGAGGTCCCTGGTCGAGAAATTCAACGCGGAGAAGTTTGGCCCCGACGCCCCGAAAACCTGCGACGCGCATCGCGATTTCCGCGAGCTTGTCGCGCGCAAGGACATCGATGGCGTCCTCATCGTCACGCCCGATCACTGGCACGCGATCCCCGCCATCGCCGCCGCTAATGCCGGCAAAGACATCTATCTCGAAAAGCCCCTCACCTACTCCCACGCGGAGGGCGTCAGGCTCGTCCAGGCCGTGCGCCAGAACAAGCGCGTCTTTCAGGTGGGATCGCAGCAGCGTTCCGACGCGCACTTCCGGATGGGCTGCGAACTCGCCCTCAACGGCCGACTCGGCAAGGTGCACACCATCCGCGCCGTCATGCCCGCGGACAAGGGCACGGGCGAGCCCGCGCCGATGCCCGTCCCGGAGAACCTGGATTATGACTTCTGGCTGGGGCCGGCGGCCGAGGCGCCATACACCGAGCACAGGGTCCACCCCCAGAAAGACTACGGTCGCCCCGGCTGGCTCCAGATCGAGGCCTACTCGCGCGGCATGATCACCGGTTGGGGTGCGCACATGAACGACATCGCCCAGTGGGGCAATGGGACGGACGGCACCGGCCCCATCGAATTCGAGGGCAAGGGCGAATTCCCGAAACGCGGCATATTCGATGTCCACACGAACTTCCACGTCGAGGCCCTGTACGCCAACGGCGTCCGCCTCATCATGGAGACCACCGGCATGTCCGAGGAATCGGGCAAGGCCGCGGGCGTCTGGTTCGAGGGCGAGAAGGGGCGGATCTTCGTATCGCGCGGCAAGGTCGTCGCAGAACCCCAGGAGATCCTCCGCGACAAGATCAAGGAGGGGGAGATCCGCCTCTACGAGAGCAAGAACCACATGCTCAACTTCCTGGAATGCGTACGGAGCCGCAAGGACCCCGTCGCCCCCGTCGAAGTCGGCCACCGCTCCAACACCATCTGCCTCCTCGCGCACATCGCCATGAAATTGGGCCGGAAGGTGAAATGGGATCCCCGGGCGGAGACGTGCCCCGGCGACGACGAGGCCAACCGGATGCTCGACTATCCCCACCGCAAGCCGTGGGCGGTCTAGCGGGTCCAATCAAACGACCGGCGCCCCCACCCGAGCCCGCGATGAAAGGCCACCCTTGATCCCGCGCCGCCAGTTCCTCGGGCTAGCGGCCGCGGCCTTCGCAAGTGCGGCGCGCGGAACACCCACCCCTATGCATAAGATCACGCGCATCGAACTCTTCCCGCTCAGGTACCCGACCCAGGGGTATTTCAAGTTCTTCTCCGATGCCCGCGGCTCCAAGGGCCGCGCCGCCATCATCGTGAAGATGACCGGCGACGACGGCACGGTCGGCTGGGGCCAGTCCGTCCCCATCGCCAAATGGAGCGACGAGACCCTCGAGACCGCCCTCATCGCGATGCGCGACTATTTCGCGCCCGTCCTCGAGGGCCGGGACCCTTCGGACATCGATGGCGCCCATGCCGCGATGGACGGCGCCGTCGCCCCCGGTTTCACCACCGGCATGCCCATCGCCCGAGCCGGCCTCGACATCGCCCTCCACGACCTCGCCGGCAAACTCGCGGGCAAGCCCGCCGCCGCCCTCTGGGGGCGCGAGGCATCGGCGCCAGTCACCCTGAGTTGGACCGTCAACGTCAAGACCCTCGACGAGGTCGAGGCTGTCGTGGCCGAGGGCAAAGAGCGCGGGTACAAGAATTTCAACATCAAGGTCGCGCCCGACCCGAAATTCGATGCCGCGCTGGCCAGGGCCGTCCGCCGCCTGGCGCCCGACACGTTCCTCTGGGCCGACGCCAACGGCGGCTACGACCCCGCCACCGCGCTCGAGGCCGCGCCCATGCTCGCCGACGCCGGGACCGACGTCCTGGAGGCCCCCCTCCGGCCCAATCGGATCAGCGGCTACCAGGCCCTACGCAAACAGCGCGCCCTGCCCATCCTCATGGACGAGGGCGTCATCACCCCCACCGAGGTCGAGGAGTTCCACCGCCTCGGCATGCTCGACGGCGTCGCCATGAAGCCCGCGCGCTGCGGCGGCCTCCAATCCAATCGCCGCCAGATCGAGTACTGCATCGCCCACGATCTCCTCTGGCTCGGCAGCGGCCTCACGGACCCCGACATCTCCCTGGCCGCCTCCCTCCTGCTGTATTCGGCCTACGGCCTCAAAAGACCCGCCGCCCTCAATGGCCCCCAGTTCCTGGCGGACCACAGCGTCCTCAAGGCGCCCCTCCGCATCGGGGGCGGCGTCGCGCACCCCCCATCAGGGCCGGGGCTCGGGATCGATGTCGATGAGGAGAAGGTCATCGCCCTCATGCGCCAGAGCGGCTGCGATCGCCTCCTGGGTATTTGAACCGGGCCTTGGATCCGCGACCCCTCCCCGACCGGAGCTGTCCGACTGGCCGCCCGGCCGATTCGCCATTCGCGCGACTATCCGCGTTCCCCGCGACCCTTGACCAATCAGCCGCCAGGCCCCACGCTGGCGCATCCAACCCAAACCAGGAGACACCATGCAACGCCCCCTCCCGTTCCTCCTCGCCACCGCGCTTGCCCTCGCGCCAGTCGCCCTCGCCGCCGAGCCCTCTCCCGAGGTCGTCTCCGCGCGCAAGGCGCTCCTCGACGCCTTCCCCCGCGGGAATATGAGCACCACCGGCGCCGATGCCCTGCTGCTCCGCATCCTCATCGAGTCCTCGGGCGCGAAGCGCGCGGTGGAGGTCGGCTCGTTCATCGGCCACGGCGCGATTCAGATGGGCATCGGCCTCGAGCGCACCGGCGGGCACCTCACCACCATCGAGATCGACCCCGAGACCGCCAAGCTCTGCCGCGAGAACCTCGCCAAGGCCAACCTCGAAAAGACCGTCACCCTCGTCGAGGGCGACGCCCTCGTCGAACTCCCCAAGCTCCAGGGCGAGTTTGACTTCGTCTTCCTCGACGCAAAGAAGAGCGACTATCTCAAGTACCTCAAGGCCATCGAGCCCAAGCTCAAGAAAGGCGCGGTCATCGTCTCCGACAACGTGATCAAGCACGCGAAGGCGATGCCCGACTTCCTCGACTACATCCAGACCTGCCCCGACTACGAGACCGTCATCATCCGCGCCTCGGAGGAAAAGGGCGACGGCATGGCGATCAGCTATAGACTCAAATAGAGGGGAAGCGCCGCCCCCAGAAACGGGGCGCGCCCACCACGGCATATGAGCGCGGACGCCAGACCCTCGAACAGGCGCGGGCGATGGATCGGGCTCTCCGTCTCGCGCCGGCTGGTGACCGTCATGCTCAACCACGGGCGCAAGGTGCCCCACTGCGCCGCCTCCACGGCGTGCAACCTCGCGCCGCTCGTGGCCGCCCGGTCAGCGCTCCCAAGGCCTCCCACGTGGACCGCGCTTTTCATGAAGGCCTACGCCGTGGTGGGCCAAACGTATCCCTGGATCCGCCAGACCTACATCCCTTTCCCGGTGCCCCATATCTACGAGCACCCAAACTCCGAGGCTTCGACCCCCATCGAGCGGAAGTGGCGGGGTGAGAGAGTCCTCTTCGTCGGGAAAATCTTCGCCCCGGAACGCTCCCCGTTGCGAGCCATCGACGAGCGCCTCCTCTATTACAAGCGACAGCCGGTCTGGGAGATCAGCTATTTCAGGGAACTGATCTGCCTGGGGCACCTCCCCGGCCCGCTCGCCTCGCTGCTGATGTCCATGTACCTCTATTGGAATGGCAACCTGCGCGCCCGCCGCTGCGGCACCTTCGCGTTCACGACGCTCGCGGGATACGGCGCGGAGAGCGAATGGACATTGATGCCGCTCACGAGTTTTCTCACAACGAGCCCCATACTCCCGGATGGCTCGATCACTCTGCGTCTCATCGGCGATCATCGCGTGGCGGACGGCCGCACCGCCGCCAGGGCCCTCCGCGAGCTGGTCCGCTGCCTCAACGAGGACATGCGCCTCGAGTTGGAAGGGATGGCCGACGTTTGATCGTCCGAACGAATCGCACGACGGACATTCCCGCTGCTTTGGGTTCGTAGTGCCGCCTTTAGGCGGTTTTCGCATAACCTGCTGATGGCGTGTCTTTTGTGACACGCATCGAAGTGTCGCCAACTGTGAAGTTTCAGACCAGAGCCCATCCGGCAACCGCCGGACCGCCGGCTTGGAAAAATGTAGCCGAAGCCGTGAGGCTTTGGCGCCCAAACGCTTACGCGTTCGGCTACGGGAAGCGCTGTGGCAATTTTCGAGCTAGAGCCTCCACGGCCCGCGCAAAGGACGATCCAGCATCTTGTCGGCCTCGGCGTCGCCGGCGAAGCGCTCCTTGGCCGGATCCCATTTCAGCTCCGCCTTGCCGAGGCGCAGCATGATGTTCGCGATGTGCGCGATCGAGATGCTGCGATGCCCCACCTCGACCGGGCAGATGGTCGGCTTGCCCGTGTAGATGCAATCCACGAAATTCTCCTCGTGGTCATTGCTCTCGTAGAGCCGCACGTCCCCTTCCTTCGGCTGGATGCGGCGGATCTCCTCCGGGCCGGACTCCAGCACCCCGCGGCTGCAATAGATCCACCGGTCGCCCTCCCCCTCGAAGCGCGCGCCGCCGACGCCCATCTTCTCGCCGGCTTTGGACACGAAGACGTGCACGCCGTTGGCGTATTCCATCTCGAAGGAGAAGTCTGTCGCGGTGTTGTACAGCGCGCCCGGCGGAGGCATCTCGGCCTTGCCGTTGAAGAACCGCACCGGCCCGGTGTCATCGGTCCCAAGGCCCCACTGCATGATGTCGAAATGGTGCGCGCCGAAATCCGTCACCATGCCGCCGGAGTAATCGTAGTTGTGCCTCCAGTTGAGCGGGTGAAGCGCCGGCCGATATTCCCTCGCGGGCGCGGGCCCCTGCCACAGCTCCCAGTTGAACCCCTGGGGCACCGGCTCCGGGGCCTGCCGCTCGCCGAGCCCGCTCCAGTTCTTATGCCCCGCCGGGAGGAATACGCGCACCGTCTTCACCTTCCCGATGGCGCCGTTGCGCACCAGTTCGCACGCCTTCCGGAAATGCACGCTCGAGCGCTGCTGCGAACCCACCTGGAATGTGACGCCCGCCTTCGCCACCGCGTCGGCCATCGCGCGCCCGTGCGCCACGGTCAGCGACATCGGTTTCTGGCAATAGATGTGCTTCCCCGCCCTCGCCGCCTCGATCGCCATCACCGCGTGCCAGTGGTCCGGGGTCGAGATGTTCACCGCGTCGATGTCGTCCCGCGCCAGCACCTCGCGAAAATCCTCATACGTGTCGCAGTAGTTGGCCGACGCCGGGTCCTTCCCCTCCTTCTTCGCGTAGAACTCGTTGACGATCCGCTTGCCGTATTCCCGCCCGCCCTCGAGCTCCCCCTGATACCCGTAGTTCCCCGAGAGCCGGTTGACGTCGCAGACCGCCACGACCTGGACCCGGTCGTTGTTCAGGAACTGCCTCCCGGTGCTATGCGCGATCGTGCCGAACCCGATGCAGGCCAGCCGGATCTTCTCCGATGGCGCGGGACGCCGCGCCGCCTTCCGCACCACCGCCGGCGCGCAACCGGCCGGGATGATCGCCGGCATGCCGATGGCAGCCGCGCTGGCCTTGAGGAAACTCCTTCGAGAGAGGCGGGATGTCTTGCTCATTGACTGCCGATTCTGGCGCAACAGGCACGCCGGGGTCAAAACACAAAAAGGATCCGCTGACCGAGGCACGGATCCCTCCCCGAGGGTGCCGTGGGGCAGGCATTCCTGCCTGCCACCGTGATTCCCGGGCGCCCGCGCGGCAGACACGAATGCCTGCCCCACGACGGGCTATCCCCCCGCCACGCGCGCCGCCACCATGTCCCCGACCTCGGAGGTCCCGTAGCCCATCTTTCCGGCGCCCAGGCTCTTCAGTTTCTTTCCGGTGACATCCATCACCGCGGCCTCGATGGCCGCGGCCGCCTTGGCCTCCCCGAGTGTCTCTAGCATCATCTGGCCCGCGCAAATCGCCGCGAGAGGGTTGATCACGTTCTTCCCCGTGTACTTCGGCGCGGAACCGCCGATCGGCTCGAACATGCTCACGCCCTCGGGATTGATATTGCCGCCGGCCGCGATCCCCATCCCGCCCTGCGTGATGGCCCCGAGATCCGTGATGATGTCCCCGAACATGTTGCCCGTGACGATCACGTCGAACCACTCGGGGTTCTTGACCATCCACATGCACGTGGCATCCACGTGGTAGTAGTCGCGCTTGACCCCCGGGAACTCCTTCTCGCCCATCTCGTGAAATGCCCGCTCCCACAGGTCAAAGACGTACGTGAGGACGTTGGTCTTCCCGCACAGCGCCAGCGTGTTCTTCTTCTTCCGCTTCTGCGTGTACTCGAAGGCGTAGCGCAGGCACCGGTCCACCTGAAAGCGGTTGTAGATCATGTTCTGGATCGCCACCTCGTGCGGCGTCCCCTTCATCGCGATGCCGCCCGTGCCGGTGTACACGTCGCCGCTGTTCTCGCGCACGACCACGTAATCGATGTCGGCCGGGCCCTTGTCCTTCAGCGGCGTCTCCACGCCGGGAAACAGCTTGACCGGCCTCAGGTTGATGTACTGGTCCAGCTCGAACCGCAGGCGCAGCAGGATGCCCTTCTCGAGGATGCCCGGCTTGACGTCGGGGTGACCGATCGCCCCAAGCAGGATCGCGTCGTGCTTGCGCATCTCGCCGACCGCGCTGTCCGGGAGGACCTCCCCGGTCCTCATGTAGCGCTCGCCACCGAAATCGTAGTCGTTCAACTCCAGCTTGAAACCGAACTTCCCGGCAGCGGCCTCCAAGACCTTCACCGCCTCCCGCGTGACCTCCGGCCCGGTGCCATCGCCCGCGATTACCGCAATCTTGTACTGACGTGCGCTCATAGAACCCTTTCGCATAGGGAAACGGCGCCCCGGGGAGAAGCAAAATCGCGCGCCCGCCTAAGGGCCATCCGCGCCGTGTCCGACGGACCCCCAATCGGCCGCCTCCGGGGCTATCAGCCGCAAGACGACCTCGATGATCCACGCCAAAAAGTGAATCTGCATGAGCGCGCCATGGCGCCCCATCCCCAGCGACTGGGCCGCGCCAAAATCCCTCAGGTCCATCTCCTCCTGGCCGATCGCGTGCTCCGCAGCCATCCGGAGCCGATGGTCATTCAGAGCGCCGACGAATGCCTCGGCGCCGTCCAGCGGGATGACCAGGGCCGCGCCCTTCGCGCCCGTCCCGCGCAGTTGTTCCAAGCAGCGCTCGATGAGCGCCAGGTTCTCGCCCTTGAACCCGTGCAGTTGCCGCGTCCATTCGCGCGCCTCCTCGTCGGTCATCCCGGCCGCCCTGCAGCCACGATCCGAATACCACACCCCCGCCACCCGCGGGTCGATCCGATCCGGCGGTGTTCGGTAGGCAGATGCCAGGGACTCTAGGACATGGCGCAGCACCGCGCGCTCGCCGGAGGATAGCGCCAGCCGGATCCGGTCGCCTTTCCTACTCGCCCTCACGGGTCACCGGTTGAATCGTCACGAGCAGGCCCCGCGCCTGGATCTGCTGGTGATACAACTCCGCCTTCTCGCGCGTCTCCACCGCCACGCAGCTCTTGCCCCGGTGGTGGACCTCGAGCATGTGCGACGTGGCCCGCTCCTTCGTGAAGCCCAGCACCTTCATGAACACGAAGACCACGTAGCTCATCAGGTTCACGGGGTCGTTCCACACGATGACCGCCCACCCCCGGTCAAAGGCCTCGCGGACCTTCTGGGCCGGTTCGTCCACGGGCGTCTCGACCGCCCCCGGCGTCGGTTGCATCGCCATCTTTACTTTCCCCACCCTACCGGAGCCCGGGGCACATGACAAATCGACTCGCGTTTGACTCGCGGCTCACCCGGCGCCAGAATCTCCGCCGAACGTAGAAATCGGAGACCCCCATGCGCACCCGCAGAGAATTCCTCGCCACGCTCGGCACCGCCGCAGGCATCGCCATGTCCCACGCCCCGTCGTCGGGTGCCGGGCCCGCGTCCGACCGCCTCGGCGCGCTCCTCCCGCTCCGCCCCCTCGGCAAGTCCGGAGCCACCGTCACCGCATTCTGCCTCGGCGGCGCCCACTTCGAAAAGGACCGCACCGAGGCCGAATCACAGGCCATCCTCGAGAAGGCCCTCGAGGTCGGTTGCCGCTTCTTCGATAACGCCTACTTCTATCACGAGGGCGAGGCCGAGAGGCGCTATGGACGCCTCCTATCCCCAAAGTATCGCGACGTCGCATTCATCATGACCAAGTGCCGCAACCGGACCGGCGCCGAGGCCAGGAAGGAACTGGACGCCGCCATCGCACGCATGAAGTGCGACTACCTCGACCTCTGGCAGATACACGCCATCGAGTCACCGGAGGACGTCGATAACCGCGTCCGCGATGGCGTTCTGGATGTGTTCCTCGAGGCCAAGGCCTCCGGAAAGGCGAGATACATCGGCTTCACCGGGCACACGGACTATCGCGCCCACCTCCGCATGCTCGAGATCCTGGCCGAGCGCGGCATCGACCTCGACACGTGCCAGATGCCGATCAACCTGTGCGACCCGCACTACGAGTCCTTCACAGTCAACGTCCTCCCCAAGCTGATCGCCCGGAAATACGGTGTCCTGGCGATGAAGACCATGGCCTTCGGCCAGATGACCGGCCGCGGCGGCTTCCCGAACAAGCCCATGCCAAAGCCCCTCACCGAATCCGGCATCACCCCGCGCCAGATGCACGAGTACGTCTATTCGCTGCCCATCGCCGCCCTCGTCAGCGGCTGCGCCAGCCCCGAGGAGGTCGTCGAAAATTCTGGCGTCCTCGGCCAATTCAAGGGCATGGACGCCGCCGAGCGCGACCGCCTCGTCGCCCTGGCCGAGAAATACGCCGGCCCCGAGATGGAGCGCTACAAGGGGCTGAAGGGCTGAAGGGAAACTCGCTCCCCGGATCCGCCGCCCGCCCTCCGCATCCAGTATGGGCGCAGCGATCCGCGCGCCCGCGTTTTCACCGGGCCAACTCCGCTATTTCCTCGGGCGAGAGCGGGCGCCGGTAAAGCCGGACGTCGTCGAGCCAGCCGCGGAACCAAGCCCGGTCCAGGTCCGCGCTATAGCCGCCCACCACGAGATCGCGGCCCGGTTTGACGAACCCGCGCCGTTCCAGCATCCCCACCTCGCGCCCGTTGACGAACAGACGTATCGCCCGGTGATCGATCGTGGCCGCCAGGTGCGACCACTCATTGACGGGCAGCGGCTCCGGGGCGATGAGGCTGTGGCTCCAGCTGTCCAGTGGCACCTGCCAGTCGGGGCGGCCTTGGGCCAACCCCAAGCGGTAGCCCGCGCTTCCATCCGACACGGTGTTCACCATCCAGCGATCGGATTGCCCCGCCTCGGAGGGCTTGCACCAGAGCGACACGGTCAGGCCGCCGGGATGGAAAAAGGGCGCGGGCACGGGCCGTGTCGCCGCGCCTTCGCCGCAGCGCAGCGCCAGGCCTCCCCGCCCGGGCTCCAGGCGGAGGCCCTCCGACTTGATCGCAAGGCCATTCGGAGAGGAATCCTGGAAGGCGCCGCCGGCCGCCGAGTCAAACCGCCAGAATGCCAGCAGGTCGCCCTGGATGCGCAGCGGCTGCCAGGGCATCCGAGAACCGAATGCCGCGCGCACCTCCTCGTACCGGCGCTGCGGCGGGGCCAGCCCGAGATCCTCGGGGATGACGTCCGTGACCGCCTCGGGAGCCCAGGCGGTGCAGAACACGCGCTTGATGGCATTCACGAACGAAAACCCCAGCCCCGACGTGGGCTCGATATAGTGCCCCTCGCCAAACTCGGTCCAATTGTCGAACACCACGATGTTGCGATCCCACCGGCCGGCCGGCTTCGCATCGGCCAGCGCCCTGGCATCCCGGCAGGCCGCCTCAAAGCAATCCGCGCGCGGCCCGGCGATGTAGCCGTTGTCGCCGCCGCGGTGCCACGGACGGGGGTCCCAGCCCATCACGACATTCGGGATATCCGGGACCGCGCCGGTGGAGGCGTCACGGGCCATCCAGGTGTCCCGGTAGGACTTCAGGGTTTCGGGATAGTTGCGATAGGGAATCCCGTCCGGGTCGATTCCCGCGTGGGGGACCATCCGCGTGTCCAGGATGTAGCCGGTGACGGCGTCCCATCCGCTGGCGGCAACGTCCCTGCCGAGCTTCTCATCCGGCCCATCCATGCAGGCGATCAGCCGCAGGCCCGAAAACCCGGCTTTCCGGCAAAGGTCGCGCATGCGCACGAACGTCTGGCGGGTGCCTTCCGGGCCGCCCAGCTGCGGGATCAACCGGCGCGGCTGCCAGACGAAAAGCAGCGGCATGTTGTCCCGCTTCACATAGGAGGGGTGCGTGAAGTAATTCTCGATCCAGAAGGGCAAGACGTTCGTCAAGAGATCGTCCGCATCTTTCACCCCGCAGGCGCAACCGTTCTCCCACATGATGCAGAACTGGAACCGGTCCCGGTACTTCGCCGTGAAGAGGCCGTCGTGGATCGCGTGCCCGAGCCTCTGCTCGATCTTCGGCTCGAGGTGGGCGCGGTACCAGCAGTAGATGAAGCCGTTGATCCCGTGCTCGACCGCATACTTGATGTGCCAGTCCGCCACCTCGGGAGTGCCTTCGTCATACCACCCGATGGCCGGGCGACGGCCGGGCCAGGGCTCGATCCGTTTCCAGCCGTAATGCGTGCCCTCCTTCCACAGCGCGCAATAGTGCATCAGGTTGAGGTAATCGGTGGTGGCCGGACGCGGCTCAGGAACGTAAGCCGTCCGCCCCAGATCGGGCTGCGCCTCGAACTCGAGCGGCAGCGTCCGCCGGCGCGGCTCCGCCCCGGACGCCGAGACCTCCAGCCGGACCATGTGGCGGCCGGGTTTTGCCGCCCGAATCCGCCAAGTCACCAGGTCGAAGTCATCCTTCCCAAGGTAGGGGATGATCTGCCCGGCCTCGCCGAGGACCTCGACGCCCTCCGGGACCTCCAGCCTCGCGGCGACGTTCTCCGTTTCCCCTCCCAGGTTCTTGATGCCGGCGATGACCGTTTCCTCCCTTCCGGCGCGCAGTTTCGCCCGGCCCTGCGCGAAGTCCTGGATGTAGAACCAGGGCACGCCCACCGGCCGGTCCGAAAGGACGATGCGCTTCACGCGGACCGTTCCGGCGCCGCCAGATAAGTGGAGCGCCAGCCGCCGCAGATTTCCCATCCAGGCGTCGCTGGCCGTTCCGGAGATCAAGGTTGTCCGCCCATCGCCCAGCGGCTCGAAGGCGATCGTGCCCGTGCCGGAATCGCTCACCACATCCAGTTGCCCGATCCAACCCGCGCCGGGAGCATCGACATCCAGGCAGATGAACGGCAACGCGGTCAAATCACACCGCAGGGGTGGACTGACGATCATGGACGAGGGGGACGGGAGGACCACATCCATGACGCCGCCGTCGCGAATCTCGCAAGAGGCGCCGCCGAGCCCCTGCCAGCCGACCCAACCCGCATCGTCGCCAAACCGGTGCCCGTCTGTCCCGTCGCGATCCTTTTCGGCCAGCGCGCACAGCGCCCGGGAGCGGTCGTGGGCGGGATTGAGAAGCGCGAACTCCTCCAGGCTCCCGGTGATGGGCCCGACGAGGAGCGGCTTGTTGCCAGGCCGGATCGACCCCTCCCGTCGGCTGCCGAACGTCTCGCCATTGACCCCCAGCAAGAGCGCCGCGCCCGTCCAGCGGGCGCGGACGTCGTACCATGTCCCGGATCGAATCACCGGCCCCCTCAGCCGGGGCTCCCAACGCCCATCGCACTGGACGAAAAACGCGAGGGTTCCGCCCTCGTCCGGCGGGTCCACCCGCAGGATCCACTCCCCGTCCTTCGAGGCGAGGTTCTGCACGCCCTCGCGCAGGCTCTCCAACCGGAACCGGCAGCGGATCTCCAGTCCCGGACGGAGACGGATCTCCGGCGCGTCGGGCAGCGTCTGGGTCCGGCCCGCTTCCAAATGCGGTCTTGGGCGCAAACCATCGGACGATGGCGCCGCCTGCGCCACCGCGATCCCACCCGCGAGCAGCAGCGCAACACGGAGGGCCGAGAATAAATCCCTCTCGGCTCCCGCGCGCCCGGAACGGGCCCGCGCCGCCACGATCACGGCTTCCATCCCCATCCCATCTGCTCTGCCCTTGGGCCGCGGGTCAGAGAAACAGCTCCACGACCGGGATCGCCACCCTCGGTTTCTCCACCGGCAACTCAAGCGTCAACGTATCCGCGTGGGCCTCGCCCTCGTCGAGCCACGCGCCCTTCTTCTTCCGCATCAGGACCTCGGACGCGTCGTGCAGCAGCTGCGCGTATTTCACCTTGCCCTCGTAGCCATCCAGATTCAGCCGCCCCATCGGCCACTGGAGCACGTGCACGTAGAGGCGATTCGTCTTCGGGTTGAAGGTCAGCAGGCAGTTGTCCGGTCGCTTGAATTCCTCGGGCGCCTCCGTGCAGCCATAGATCGCCCGCGCGTTGACCCGCATCCAATCCCCCATGCCCTTCAGCCGCGCCAGCGCCCGGTCGTCAAACGTGCCCCGGGCCGTCGGCCCCACATTCAGCAGCAGGTTGCCCCCCTTGCTGACGGTCTCGGCCAACATCACGATCAGCTGATCGACGCTCTTCCACGTGTTCTCGTCGCGATGGTAGCCCCACGAGCC
>JADLBR010000006.1 GCA_020847615.1 Verrucomicrobiia bacterium | reverse complement strand
CGCTATAGGTGCGCGGGCCTGGCAGGGCCGCCGCGATCAGCGCCGCCTCCTCGCGGCTCAGCGCACCCGCGGGCTTGCCGAAGTAATGCTGGGCCGCCGCCTCGATGCCGAAGATCCCGCGCCCCATCTCGGCGCAGTTCAGATACATCTCCAGGATGCGCCGCTTCCCCCATATCGCCTCGATCAGCAGGGTGAACCACGCCTCCAGGCCCTTGCGCAACCATGTGCGCCCCTGCCACAGAAAGACATTCTTGGCGGTCTGCTGGGAGAGGGTGCTCCCGCCTCGCATCCGCTTCCCGGCGTGCTCCCGGTTGTAGTCGACCGCCTCCCGGATCGCCGCCACATCGAACCCGCGATGCCGGGCGAAGCCCTGGTCCTCCGCCGCGATGACGGCCAGCGGGGCATGCGGCCCCATCCTATCCATGGGGACGGGCCGCCAGCGAACCGCGGCCCCGGGCTCATCCCGGATCTCGGCGCGGGCGCTCCAGATCGTCCACGTGATCGGCGGATCCCACCATCGCAGCGCAAGGACATAGCCGAGGTGCGCCAGGAACAGCGCCCCGAACAGCGCCGCGGCAACACGCGGGGCCCGTCGCGCGCCATGCCGCGAAACCCGCGTCGCCGCCGCGCCCTTGCGCCGTGCCTTGCCCGTCACTTCCCGGGCGCCTGGGCCACGTAATCCACGACGACGGCCTTCTCGAGGATCGGCTTGATCAACGAGACGAATGCGTCATGCGCCGGATGATGCAGGTAGCCTCTCTCGATGGCCTCCTTGCTTTCGAACGTCAGCACGAAACAGTGGGTCAGCGCCGGGTTCAGGCCCTCCGGGCTCACGTTGGTCCCCCACTCGAAGGACCTGATCGCCTCGATCTTCTTCGGCAACGCCGCGAACGCCGCCTCGATCTCGCGCACCTTCTCGGCGGGCGTCCCGTCCTTGAACTGGAATATCACCACGTGGCGGTACGCGCCAGGTTCGCCAAGCGCCAGCCCATGGCACGCAAACATCAACGCAAACAGACCCATCACATTTCTCATATCGTGTCTCTCCTTTTCCAGCACCGACCTTAGCAGGCCCGCCGCCGCGCCGCCAACCCTTTGGACTGCGGCGCTACGGCGCCGCCCTGGCTCCGTCCTCGCCACCAGCCATGGACTGCGGCGCCGCAGCGCCGCTTTGGCTACCCCCACAAACCAAACCCGGCCTCCCCCATCCCTTCCAAACCTCGTAATCATCAATGATCCTAATCGCATCGACCTTGAATCCGTAGATCGTCTCTACTTGGGCGGGCGTCGCCGTGCGCTCGAACCACGCCGCCGAACACCACGGGTACTCGCGTGCCGCCGCCACGAGGCCATGCCGCACCGCATTCTGGTGCACATAGTTCAGCCGGGCCAAGTACGACCGCTCGAAGGTCAGCAGGGTCTCCCAATAATTGTGCCAGACCTTTCGTCCCGGGTGGCCATCCAGCCCGTTCACGAACGCCGCCGTATCAGCGTGGAGCATTCCCAGCATCCCACGCAGCGACTCCCCTCCCGTCCGATCCGCTGGCGCGCGCCCCACAAAGTGATAGTGATTCGAGAAGACGGCCCATGCTTCCAGTCGCCACCCGTACCGCTTCGCCCAATGAAGCAGACGGTCGTGGACATAGCCCAGCCACTTTCGTCCGCGGAAGACATGACGCTTGCCATATGACCCCGCCGTCACGCAGTACACCCCGTCGCCCGAGAGGCGATGCAGCGGCGCGTGCGGCCAATCCCTGCGCGGTTCCCCTGATCCCACCAGCCCGGACGCTGGGCCACGCGTGCCGCCATGTCAATCCACCGATTCAAAGCGGCGCTGCAGCGCCGCACTCCAAATCCTGGACTGCGGCGCTACGGCGCCGCTTTGGTTCCATCCGCCCCACCCACAAACGCTCGCCTTCTCACCCCATCCCCGCTACTCTTTCCCCGTCACTCGCACCACCATGAACGCCCCTCTCGCCACCGCCATCACCCTCGCCCTCCTCCACGCCGCGCCGGCCGCCGACAACCAGATCGTCGCCGGCGTGGATGTCTCCCGATGGCGCGGTTTCAACCTCCTCGAGAAGTTCACGCTCAAGAAGAACTCGGCCTTCGTCGAGGACGACTTCCGCTGGATCGCCGAACTGGGGTTCAACTTCGTCCGCCTTCCCATGGATTATCGCTGCTACACGCACGAGGGCGACTGGCTCACGTTCCGCGAAGATCAGCTCAAGGAGATCGACGCCGCGGTCGCGTTCGGCGAGAGACATGGCATCCATGTCTGCCTGAATCTCCATCGCGCCCCCGGGTTCTGCATCAATCCCCCCGAGGAACCCACGAATCTCTGGACCGACGCGAGGACGCTCGACGTCTTCGAGGCGCACTGGCGCATGTTCGCCAAGCGCTACCGCGGCATCCCCGCCACCCGGCTCAGCTTCAACCTCCTCAACGAGCCCGCCCGCGCGACCCGCGAGGATTATCTCAAGGTTTTCCGCCGCGCCATCGAGGCCATCCAGCGGGAGGATCCGGCGCGCCTGATCGTCGTCGATGGCCGGGACGTCGGCAAAGAGCCCATCCCCGAGTTCCTGGCCTACTCCAACATCGTGCAGGCGACCCGCGGTTACAGCCCGGGCCAGATCTCGCATTACCGGGCCAGTTGGGCGAAGGGTTCCGACAAGTGGCCGGAGCCCACGTGGCCGATGCCCAAGATCATCGGCACCCTCTATGGCCCGGTGAAACCCGACCTCCGCTCAGCCATGACCCTCTCCGGGCCGCTCAAAGCCAAGACGGAGATCGCCCTCCACATCGCGACCGTCTCGGGCAAGGGCACGCTCGTGGCGAAGGTCGATGGCGCCCCCGTCGCCCGGCAGACTCTTGATCCCGCCACCAACCCCGCCGCGTGGAAACCCATCCAGTCCGGCAAGTACACCCATCACGAGCCCAATGCCCCCCTCGTCTTCGCCGCAACGCTCGAGCGCGATGCCGCGGAAGTCGCGTTCGAGAATACCGATGGCGACTGGGTCCGCTTCGCACAAGTCTCCGTCACCGCTCCCGGCGGCAAGAAGCGCTCCTACGGCACCGATACCGCCTACGGCAAGAAACAGTCACCCCTCCAATGCACCGCCGATGGCCGCATCCTGCCGCCGCCCGGCATCGAGCCCGATTACCAGTTGGCCGAATACCTCGCGCCATGGATCGACATCGCCGCCAAGGGCGCGCCCACCTTCGTCGGCGAATGGGGCTGCTATAACAAAACACCCCACCCCGTCGCGCTCGCCTGGATGGAGGATTGGCTCAGGCGCTGGAAAAAGGCCCGCATGGGCTGGGCCCTCTGGAATT
>JADLBR010000005.1 GCA_020847615.1 Verrucomicrobiia bacterium | reverse complement strand
GGGGCCCCACTCCGTCGGGACATCCTTTTCGGTCGATTTTCCAGACCCGGCGACGTCGCCGCGCCATGACGGCCAGTTGGCGCACTGCGTCCGAGGGGCCGTCATCAGGACGAGGGCTTGGGCTATGAGAAGAGAGGTTGGGGCGCGCATCGTGGGTCCTTTGTTCGATCGCCTGGGGCCAGGTCAGTATGCAACGAAACCGTCTTTCGGCAATCGGGGGTTTGCGCATTGCCGCCCGCAATGTGGCCGGGCTCGCATGCCCGCAACCTCGCGCGGCGGGCGGGACGGTCCAAACGCTCACGCGTTCGGCCACGGAAATCGCGGCGGACCCGCGCGGGCCGTTGCATCTCTCGCGTGGTCCTGATAGATGTTTCCACATCATGCGGCACATCCTGGCCCCGGGCATAGCAGCCATGATTTTCACCTCCTTGGCGCAGGCCGCCCCGCCCAACATCATATTGCTCCTGACCGACGATCAGCGGTTCGATGCGGTGGGGGCGCTGGGGCATCCGGTGCTCAAGACGCCGCACATGGATTCGCTGGCGCGCTCGGGGTATGTGTTTCGCGACGCGTACACGCTGGGCGCGAACGTGGGCGCGGTCTGCACGCCGAGCCGCAATATGCTGCAATGCGGCAAGGCCTACTTCCGCTACGAGGGCACCCACGCGAAGCCCGATGGGCAGACGATGCCCGAGTTGTTCAACGCCGCGGGCTACGAGACGTACTATTTTGGCAAGAAGGGCAACACCGCGCCTCTGATCGAGGCCAGGTTTGAGCACTCGCGGGCCCTGCCCAGCAACGACCTCGAGCACGTCGGTGGCGAACCGGGCAAGTACATCGTCGATGCCGCGATCCAATTCCTGCGGACGCGGGACCGGGGGCGCCCGCTGTTCATGCAGCTGGCGTGGCCCAATCCCCACGATCCGCGCACCGCGGCGGAGAAATACATGGCCCTCTACGAGAGGGACAAGATACCCCTCCCGAAGAACTACCTGCCGCAGCACCCCTTCGACAACGGGGAGATGGCGGTCCGCGACGAGCGCCTCGCACCGTGGCCCAGGACCGAGGGGGAGATCCGGCGCCATCTCCACGAATATTACGCGACCATCAGCGGGCTCGATTTTCACATCGGCCGGCTGCTGGCCGCGATCGGCGAGGCGGGCCTGGCGCAGGACACGATCATCGTGTTCACGTCGGACAACGGCCTGTCGATCGGCAGCCATGGCCTGATGGGCAAGCAGAACGTGTACGAGCCCGGGCTCAAGGTGCCGCTCATCTTCTCGGGATCGGGCATCCCGAGGGGCGAGAGCCGGGCGCTCGTGTATCTGCTGGACCTCTTTCCGACCTTCTGTGATCTCGCGGGGATCGCGGTCCCCGCGGCCATCGATGGCCGGAGCCTGAAGCCCATCATGGGAGGTTCGTCAGGGGGCGTCCGCGATTCGCTGTTCCTCTCCTACCGGGACGTGCAGCGCGCGGTGCGCGACGACCGGTGGAAACTGATCCGTTACCCGCAGATTGATCGGACCCAGCTGTTTGACCTCCAGTCCGATCCCGACGAACTGCGCGACCTTTCGGGCGATCCCGCGAACTCCGAACGGATCGCGCGGATGATGGGGGCGCTGCGCGGCTGGCAAAAGCGGCTGGGAGACCCATGCCCTCTCGAAGTCGCGGCGCCGAAGCCGGCGGCGTGGACGCCACCCGGCCCCGAAGAACCCAAACCCAAGAAGGGCAGGAAATCGACACCATGAGACGCAGATCATTCCTCAGGGCCGTCGCCGCGACCGCGGCGATGCCACCCATCGCGCAGATCGGGGCGCTCGCCGCGGAGACCGTGGGGGCGCCGGCGGTGCCCAAGCGCATCCCGCGATTTGGCGATGGGCGCGACTGGTTCTTCGAGCGGCGATTCGGGATGTTCGTGCACTGGGGGCTGTACGCGATCCCGGGTTTCCACGAGCAGCACCAGTGGCGCAGGCGCGTCCCGCGCGCGGAGTACGCCAGGCTCCAGGCGCAGTGGAACCCGGCGAAGTATGACCCCGAGGCGTGGCTCGATCTGGCGGAGCGCGCGGGCATGAAGTACATCTGCCTGACCACGAAGCACCACGATGGCTTCTGCCTGTGGGACACGAAACTGACGCCGTACAACACCATGAACACGCCGTATGGCAAGGACGTCGTCCGGATGCTGGCCGACGCCTGCCACAGGCGCGGCTTTCCGCTGTGCCTGTACTACTCGATCGCCGACTGGCATCAGCCGAACTACCCGAATCAGGGGCGGCACCATGAACTGGCGGGACCCGAGCCGGGGGACGAGCCCAGCTGGGACAAGTATCTGGAGTTCCTGCGGGGCCAGGTGCGCGAGCTGTGCTCGAACTACGGGGAACTGCACGGGTTCTGGTGGGACATGAACGTGCCGCAGCACAAGGATCCCTCGATCAACGCGATGATCCGGCAACTGCAGCCCAAGGCCGTGATCAATAATCGCGGCTTTGACGATGGCGACTTCGGCACCCCGGAGCGCGACTACGACAAGAAGTCGGGCGACGCCGCGGCCTTCGACCGGCCCACCGAGGCCTGCCAGTCCGTCGGCGTTGAGAGCTGGGGCTACCGCAAGGACGAGGATTACTATTCCGACCGGCACCTGATCCGCAGCATCGACCGCTACCTCGCGCGCGACGCGAACTATCTGCTGAACGTGGGGCCGACGCCCGATGGCACGATACCGCCCGAGGCCTCCGCGATACTGGGAAGGATCGGCGCGTGGTACGGGAGCGTGAAGGAGTCGCTGGAGGGGGCCGAGCCCGCATCGGGCCTCGCGCAGAACCGCAACGTCATGCTCACGCGCCGCGGCAACAACCTGTACGTGCACCTGAACGCCGATCCGCCCGCGGATGCCGTGAAACTCAAGCCATTCGCCGTCGCGCCGAAGCGCGCGACCCTGCTCAACGACGGGCGGCCCGTGGCGTTCTCCATGGACATGGTCCCGAGCGATCACCTGGAGCAGAAAGGATACCTGCGGCTCCGTGGGCTTCCCGCCAACGAGATGGCGAACACCGTGATGGTCGTCAAACTCGAGTTTGACCGGCCGATCGAGGCGGCGGGGGGTGCCTCGTCCGGCGAGGACGACATGCGGCGGCGGTGAGGGTTGGTGCTCGCATTGACCTTTTTCGGGGGTCCTGCTATACGTCTGCCTTCCGATCGGAGTGGAGGTCGGGCCATGAGCGACAACGTGCTTGTGTTGAACCGGTTGTGGCAGGCGGTGAACGTGTGTTCCGTTCGCCGGGCGTTCACTCTACTCTGCGCCGGGCACGCGCAGGTCGTGGAGACCAGCGGCGCCAACTACCAGACATTCGGTTTTCGCGAGTGGCAGGATGTGTCGCGGCACTATGACGGCCACGACGTGGTGCGGACCATCTCCTTCAAGATCCGGATCCCGAAGGTCATCGTGCTGCTATTCTACGACCGGTTTCCCAAGAAGGAGGTCAAGTTCACGCGCCAGAACGTGTTCGAGCGCGACAAGAGCACCTGCCAGTACTGCGGTCGGGGCTTTGACCGCAAGGATCTGAACCTCGATCATGTGATACCCCGCGACCGCGGCGGGCGGATGACCTGGGAGAACATCGTGTGCTCGTGCGTCGAATGCAACACCCGCAAGGGCAACCGGACGCCGACGGAGGCGGGGATGCGGCTGGTCAGGCGCCCGCGGCGCCCGAAGTGGCGGCCATCGCTGGTGGTGTCGTTCTCGAAGCACATGGACGATTCTTGGCGGACGTTCTTGGACATCTCGTATTGGAACGTCGAATTGGGCGAGTAGGTTTCGGTTGATCGGGCGGGTCGTGGGGGGCTAGGCTTTCGGGCACGCATGAAACGCCGTCATTTCTTGAGAGCGGCCGCGGGATGTGCCGCAGCCATCGGGTTTCCGACCATCATCCCCTCCTCGGCCCTGGGTCGCGATGGGCGGGTCGCGCCATCGAACCGCATCGCGATGGGGTTCATCGGCGTCGGGGGCCGAGGCACCTCGAACATGAAGGTGCTGTCTGGAGACCCGGGCGTGCAGCCGGTGGCGATCTGCGACGTGGATCGGGCATCGAAGGAGACGGAGCGCCGGGGCCTGTTGCAGGCCAAGCGGGCGCTGCTGGATTCGTTCAAGGAGCAGGGCAGGCCGCTCGCGGAGGGGGACCTGGCGCTCTACGGGGACTTTCGCGAGCTGGTGGCCCGGGGGGATATCGACGCGGTGTCTATCGCGACCCCGGATCACTGGCACGGGCTGACCAGCATCGCGGCGATCAAATCGGGCAAGGACGTCTACTGTGAGAAGCCGCTGGCCAACAGCATCCGCGAGGGCCGCGCGGTGTGCGATGCGGCGCGCCGCTACGGGCGCGTGGTGCAGACCGGCAGCCACGAGCGGTCCAACGATTCCGTGCGCTACGCATGCGAGCTAGTGCGCAACGGGCGCATCGGGAAGGTGAAGGCCATCCGCGTGAACCTGCCCACCCAGGACGCGGGATTTCAGGCGCTGAGGAACGCCAAGCCGCCTCAGCCCGCGATGCCGACCCCCGAGGGATTTGACCTGGAGATGTGGCTGGGGCCATCGCCGTGGGCCCCCTATCATCCGGACCGGTGCGGCCCCAAGTGGCGCTACAATCTCGACACGGGGGGTGGCGAGATCACGGACCGCGGGGCGCACGTGCTGGATCTCGTGCAGTACGTCGCCGGCTGCGACGACACCGGGCCCATCGAACTCAAGGCCGAGGGCACGGCCATGGACGACGGCATCCACAACTGCTTCCTGGATTTTAAATTCGAGTATCGGTACCCGAACGGCATACCGGTCATCGGCGCGAGCGAGGGCAACCGGGGATTCAAGGTCGAGGGCGAGACGGGATGGGTCTTCGTGAACATACACGGCGGGCGCCTCGAGGCCTCGTCGCAGGACCTGCTGAGGGAGCGCATCGGCCCCGGCGAGGTTCACGAGCAGCGCACCCCCGGCCACCACCAGGATTTCCTGGAGTGCGTGAGGACGCGTCGCCGCCCGGTCGCCTTTCACGAGATCGGCCACCGCACCGCCACGGTCTGCCATCTCATCAACATCGCGCTCCTCACGGGGCGCAAGATCGTCTGGGATCCCAAGGCCGAGCAGATCACCAACGACCCGCTGGTCAACCGCATGGTGGAGAAACCGATGCGGGCCCCTTGGAGGATCTGAGGGTCACTCCTCCGCGGGCGCCAGCGCCAGCGATGTCTGGAATGGGTACTCGCAGGTGCAGCCCGCGCTGGCCTCGGGGATGAGGATTAGCCCGCCGGCCGGGATCGTGTTGATCCAGCAACCGGGCCGCGTGGCCGTCGAGAGAGGCGTTCCTTCGCCGCTCCGGAGATCGAAGATGTACGGCAATTTCTCCTCGGCGAAGCGGCTGAAGGCGCAGTGGCGCGAGGCCGAGAGCGTCGCGCACTTGTGGCTCTTTTCCCACTTCCAGCCCCCGTGGGGCTCGCCGGTCGCCAGATCGAAGGCGAACGCGGGCCCGTAGACGATCCCGCCCACGATGGCGGGGTGCTGGACCTGCTCGCCGTGGGAACCGGTCAGGACCTCGTCGTAATTCGGGGCCGCGGTGTTCTTCCAGACCGCGTCCCCCGACCGGGCGTCGAACGCAAACAGGTCGTAGCGCACGCGCCGGAGTTGCTTGGGTTTGGCCCGCCCCTCGGTCTCCGAGGGATCGACATCGACGTACCTTGATCCGGTGATCAGCAGCGTCTCTTTCGCGCAGCTGAGGAAGAGGATGTGCTGGAGCGAGGAGAGGTCCACGTCCCGCGCCCAGGCGGTCGCGCCGGTCTTGAGATCCAGTGCGACGAGTCGCGCGCCCCGGCCGACCAGCTCTGGGACATTGATGCGCCCGTCCTCCGAGCGCAGCGTCTCCGGGTTGCCGCTCTCGACGAAGTAGATCTTCCCGTTGCCGATCGCGATGCTCGGGTTGGGGATTGCGCCCGTCCGGGCGGGATACTCCCAGAGCCGTTTGCCGGTGGACCGTTCGACGGCGAAGACCGAAGTGCTGCAGACGACCGGTTGCTCGTTGCGCCAGATGATGATGTCCTCGAGCTTGCCCATCTCCCGCAGGGATCCGCGCGCTTTTGCCACGCTGCCGATCACGAGGCCATCGGTTGTCGCCAGATAACCCCAGGCCTTGTCGGAGGCCGGGGTCGCGACGGGAATCCGCATGGCGATCTCCCCGCTCTGCGCGTCCAGGGCAAGGCAACTGTCGCCGGAGGCCACCAGCAGGTGCGAGTCGGTCGCCGCCATGCCGCTGGAATCCTTGAATGCGCCGATGCGGGCGGAGTCGGGGATGCGCCTCTCCCAGAGGACGAAACCGTTATAGGCGTCAACCGCGGCGAAATAATTGAATCCGGGGACGAAGAGGCGCCCGTTGGCGTACAGCGGGGCCGGGCCCTTCTTGTGGCGGTCGATCATGTGCGTGGGCCCGGGGCGACCGAACCAATGGACGCCCATCGCGGCGTAGCGGATCTCGTCGTTACTGCATCCCGTGTTTCCGGGATCGGCGTAGAAGTGCGTCCATTCGCCACTGCCGGGCAACGGCCCTCGGCGCGCGGTGCCGTGGGCGACTTCGCCATCGCTCACGTGCCATCCGGGCAGCGGACGGCCCCACGCGTCTAGGCGGCGCCGGGTCTCCGTCCCCGACCGAGCGGCGAAATGGGCCACCCCGCCGCAGGGGCGAAGGACGCGCAGCACCTGCCCGGGCGGAGGGAGGTCGCTGTTTCCGACCAGGGCGCCCTCGGAGACGATCAGGTTGGCAAAATATCGGGGGTAGGGGAGGGAACCCGCATCCGCGCGGTGGACCTCGATCCGATGACCGTAGAGACCGGCGGCCATGAACGCCGCCCGCATGGCATCGACCTTGGCGGCGTCGCTCTCCTGGCAGACGACGCGGAACTCCGAACGGCGCGCGATCTCCCACGCCAGTTGGCCGGAGGCCGCGTCCAAGACGAGGCAGTAACCCTTCGTCGTGCTCGCGCTGGCGATCGCCGATTCGGCGGCGCGGGCCAAGAGGGGATTATCGGGGAACGGCGCGCCAGGGGCGGGGCTGGCGGTCGTGCGCGGCGGCGGTGCGGCACCGGATTGGAAGCAGAGCGTCTGGCCGCCATCGAGGCTGACAAAGAGCCGGCCGGCGCAGGCCGCCAATCCCTCGGCCCGGCCCTCCAGTCCGGCCGCCCAGAGGCGGGCGCCATCCCTCGCATCATGAATTGCGACCTCTCCGGCCCCGGCCACGACGACGCCCTCGCCCGCGAGGATCATGGTCGTGGCCCGCCTCGTGGCGACCGACCAGAGCGGCGGGGGGCGCTCCTGTTTGCCCAGGTAGGCGCTCCGGTCCACGGCGGACAGGCGCCCGTTGTCCAAGAGGTAGATGCGGTCGTTGCCGACGACGGCGCAATCGCAGGATGCGCGGAGCAAGGGGTTCGTTGCGGCGAGATTGAACCAGTGGAACTGGCCATCCTCGCTGGGGCCGGTCGCCAGTATGCCATCCGCGACAAGGGCTGTGGTGCCCCCCACGAGATTGGTTTTCCACGGATTGGAGATGCCATGCCGGAGCAGGGGCGTCCCGTCCCGCCGGTCGCAGCTCCGGAAGGCGCTGCGGCCCGTGGCGAGGAACAGGCGATCCTCCGATGCCAGCATGGTCCCCTGCGCCGCGAACTCGAGGTGTCGCCGGTAAACCTCTTTGCCCGTTTCCGCCTCCACCGCGCAGAGGAAGACGCCCTCGTTGGGAAAGAGCCCCGCCGTGAAGAAAACCTGCTCCCCGGACACGACGATGCCGCAGCGCACGGGCCACGGCGATATCATCCGTCCATTGCCGGGCAGGCGCCTGTCGTCGGGGCCGGCGCGATATGACCAGAGGCGCCGTCCGGTGCGCGCGTCCAGCGCGTAGAGTTGCCCGTCGTCCGAACCGGCAAATAGCCTGCCCCGCGATAGCGCGGGAGCCAGCCGCACCGGACCCTCGGTCACAAAGCGCCAACGGAAGGCGCCGGTGGTCGCATCGAGGCAGTAGATGGAATCGTCTGCCGATGAGCCGAAATAGACGGATTCGGCATCGGCCACGGCATGGAAGGCGCGGTCAAAGGTCAGCGTCTGCCGGAGCGGGCCATACATGATGGCGTAGTTGGTCGCCATCGGTTCGGGCCACGCCGGCACCGGTCCCTGGGCGGGGCGGTGGGTCCAGGCGGGGGCCAGCGGCAAAGTCAGCCCCTCCGGCGTCACCCCCGAGCGCTGCGCGTCGCGGCGAAATGTCGGCCAGTCGTCCGCCCCGCGGGCGGCTAGGGACAAGAGTCCGAACAGGATCGCCCAGTGCCACCGGCGCGAGGAGCGACCGGCCCCGGGATCGCTCCCGCGGGGCCGCTTGGGCACCGGCACCCGGATGGCGCGCGCGAGGACCATCTGGCACCGATAGCATCCCATTGGATTCTGTGAAGCCGGACCCGACGGGCAAAGTCCCCATGCCCGTCGTTCGTGTTGCCGGGGCCGCTCTAAATTGCTTGCCAGCAGGGCGCGGGGGGCTACCTTCCCCTTCCCGGCCCCGTAGAGGGGGCTGGGGTGAACGCCGCCCCAGGCGGCATCGCATTAGAAACCGTATTCCGTAGAAACGGAAGTCCCCGCAGGGCCGGATGGCCGGGCGCGGGATGATGAGCAGGAGGCATATGGCTGAGACGATATCGGTAAAGGAGCTATTCGAGGCCGGGGTGCATTTCGGGCACCGGACGCAGCGCTGGAACCCGAAGATGAAACCCTTCATTTTCGAGGCGCGCCACGGCATCTATCTGATCAACCTCGACGAGACCCAGCGGCAGATCGAGCGCGCCGCGAAGTTTCTCGAGCGGCTCGCCGCGGACGGCGACACGATTCTTTTCGTCGGCTGCAAGAAGCCGGCGCAGGCGGTCATCAAGGAGATCGCGGGCCAACTGGACTGTCCCTATGTGGCCGACCGCTGGCTGGGCGGGACGCTCACCAATCTGGCGACGATCCGCAAGAGCGTCGGCAAGCTCGATCACATCGATGAGCTGGAGAAGTCCGGCGCCATCGAGAAATTCCCGAAGCAAGAGGCCGCGAAGATGCGGCGCGTGAAGCAGAAGCTGATCCGCAACCTGCAGGGCATCCGTAAAATGGAGAAATTGCCCGCGTGCGCGATCATCGTCGATGTCACGCGGGAACTCAACGCGGTGGCGGAGACCAAGCGGCTGGGGATCCCGGTCGTGGGGATCGTCGATACCAATGGGGACCCCTCCATTCCGGATTTCCCGATCGCGGCGAACGACGACGCGATCCGGGCGATTCGGGCGGTGCTGGGCGCGCTGGGCGCCGCGATCGCGCGCGGCAAGGGCGTGTCGCTGGTGCCGTCGGCCCCGCCGGAGGCGGTGTCGTCGATGGATGCCGTCGCGGGCTGAGGCCATCGGGATTTTCGAACCATAGGAGAGCAAGTATCATGTCCACATCAGCAGAGATTTCACCGGAACTCGTCAAGACGTTGCGCGAGCAGACCAAGGTCGGCGTGATGGAGTGCAAGAAGGCGCTCGCGGAAGCGGGCGGCGACCTCGAGAAGGCCGTGGAGATCCTTCGCAAGAAGGGCGCGGCGACGGCGACGAAGAAGGCCTCCCGCACGGCGCGCGAGGGGATCGTGGCGTCGTATATTCACCTCGGCGGCAAGGTCGGGGTGCTTGTCGAGGTCAACTGCGAGACGGACTTCGTCGCCAAGAACGAGGGGTTCCGGGAGTTCGTGAAGGACATCACGCTGCAGATCGCGGCGGGGAGCCCGCAGTGCGTGACGCGGGACGAGGTGCCGGAGGCGCTGTTGGCCAAGGAGAGGGAGATCCTGATGGACCAGCTCAAGGCCGACCCGAAGAACGCGAAGAAGCCCGCCGAGATCCTCGAGAAGATCGTGGCCGGGCGAATGGACAAGTTCTATAGCACGGCGTGCCTGCTGGAGCAGGCGTTCGTCAAGAACCCCGACCAGACCATCAAGGACTTGCTCACATCGAAGATCGCGGAGATCGGCGAGAATATCGTCATCCGCCGATTCGTGCGATTCCAGGTGGGGGAAGAGGTCGGATAGTCAATCCGATGGCCGCGGGGCGCGCCGAGCCGGTGACCGTCTTTCAGGGGCGGGTCTACGATCTGCTGGCCGAGATTCCTCGCGGGAAGGTCGTGACCTATGGCGCGCTGGCGCGCGCCCTGGGTTGCGGTTCGCCGCGGGCGGTGGGGCAGGCGCTCCGCGCCAACCCGTACGCGCCCCGAGTGCCGTGCCACCGCGTCGTGCGCGCCGACCTGACACTCGGGGGCTATCAGGGCGAGGATGCGGGTGCCGCACTGCGCCGCAAGCGGGCCCTCTTGGCGCGCGAGGGCGTCCGTTTTGATGGCCGGGGCCGCGTGCTCCGGGAGTGCGTGGCCCGGGCGACGACTCGAAAATTGCCGCGTCGCTAGGAATCTGTCGGACAAAGTCCGGCAGATTCCTAGGCCTCGAATGACGTCCCGCAGCCGCAGGAGCGCTTGGCGTTCGGGTTCCGGATGCGGAAGCCGGCGGCCGTGAGCCCGCCCTCGTAATCGATGACCGAGCCGCGGAGAAGCTCGAGGCTGGATGGGTCGATGAAGACCCGGGCGCCGTTCAGTTCGAAGATGCGGTCATCGTCCTTCGGGGCATCGATGCTCATCCCATACTGTCGCCCGGAGCATCCGCCGTGCTCGACGAAGATGCGCAGTCCGCGCGTCGCCTGACCCTCGACGAGTTCAAGGATCTGTGCGGCGGCTGCGGCGGTCAGCATGACCCCATCGAGCGTTGCTGTCTCCGAAGTTTCCATCCGGACCAAAGATTGCGCGAATCGCCGGGGTGTCAATTTGCGGTTAGCGCTCGAGGCGGACGTGGTCGATGGCGAACTGGACACCGGGGCGGTCGGCGGGATCGAAGCGGAGGCGGCGGATGCGTCCGCGCCATCGCGGGTTCTTCGTGAGGTCGATGCGGTGCTCGTGCCACTGGCCGTCGGCCGGGGCCTGAAAGCCGATCTGGGTGGCCTCGCTCTCCTTGAGGCGGTCGGTTCTCCAGAAGAGCTGCGCGCGGCAACTCTGGATCTTGGCGTCGGCGGCCTGGAGTCGCATCCGGATGACCACCGCGCGGAAGCCGTCGGCAGGCAGATCGATGGTGGGGCCGGGGAGGGCGGGGTCGGGTCCGGCGGACTCGCCGCAGAGGGCGCCGTCGCGTGCGCCGAAGCGGATGACCTGCGCGGCCTCGCCCCAGCCGTCGTTTCCGGCATCGAAGTTCCACGCGCTTGCGGAGAGGTCGGTGGGCGGCAGGTCGTAGGGTCCGAGGCCGACGTCCGCGGGTCCGATGTCAGTGTGCGCGCCACCGCCCGCGAAGACCTCGCGGATGGCGTCCAGATAGCCGAAGGCGAATTCCTGGTGGGGTTCGATGTACGAGCCCTCGCCCCATTCGTTCCATGCCTCGATGATGGCGATGTTGGGTGCGAGGGGGTCCTTGGATCGCGAGGTGAGCAGGGCGCGCGCATCGCGGAGGTGGCGGGCGAAGTGCTCGGGCGTGCGCCCGAAGCGCACGACGTTGGCGTCGCCATGCCAGGGGCGGCTGTCCCATCCGCCGCACAGCGGCAGCAGGATGGGGATGCCGGCGGTCTTGAGGATATCCTCCCAGTTGGCGCGATAGGCATCGGGGAGCGTGGCGAAGGGTGCGCGGAGTTCCCCGGGCGGCATGCCGAGCCGCGGCCAGTTGTAGGCGGTCACGGAATCGTAGCCGTCTTCGGCGGCGCGCCTGGCGCGCGAGGCGTCCGGTATGCAGGCGGCGAGGTGGACGGGAGGGAGGCCGGCCTTGCGGCACTCCTCGCGCATGGCATCGAGTCCCGCGCGCGCGTTGCCCTTGAGATCGTCGCGGATGCGGTCGGGGCTGAATATCACCATCAGCGGGCGATCCCCGATCTTGAAGTACTCGGGGCGGCGGAAGTAGTGCTCGATCCAGAACCGCGTGACCGCGGCGCAGTCCTCGACCGAGGAAGTGCCCTTGGGGTTGTGGTTGGCCCAGAGGAGGCAGAATTTCAGGAGGTGCCTGTATCGCGCGTTGAAGTAGGCGTCGTGCAGGCCGTGCTCGAGGTGGCGTGCGCCCCGGGACCAGTACCAGTCGTAGATGAAGAACGTGATGCCGTGCTCGACGGCCCACTTGATATGCCAGTCGGCGACCTCGGGATCGCCCTCGCGGTACCAGCCGAGGACGGGTTTGCGCTCGGGATAATCCTCGATGGGCATCCATCGGGCGCGGGTGTGCCAGCCGGGAAAGTAATAGACGCCGACATCGGTGTCGCCGCGCACCGGTTTCGGTTCGGGCACGTATTTCGAGGCGGGGACATCGGGCCTCGCGGTGAAGGCGATGCGGGCGCGGGCCTCGGCGGTCGCGGGGCCGGAGGCGATGGTCAGGAGCGCGTCGCCCGAGGTGGGTGAGGGGGACTCGACCCGCCATCCGACTTCGGCGCGCTCGCCATAGCGCAGTGGGCCGATGGGATCGGGGGAGGCGCCGACTTGGCGGATGCTCTCGGGCAGGCGCAGTGTGGCGGTGATCTGGGACGCGGGTTCGCCGCCGAGGTTCTGGATCGTGGCCCGCAGGGATGCCGGGCGCCCCGACCGCGGGAGGGGATCATCGAGGGCGAAATACGCGACGCGCAGTTCAGGGGGACCCTGGGGCACGTCGGCGACGGCGAGGCGGGTCACGCGAAGCGCGCCGCCCGGGGGCGGCAGGACGCCGAGAGCCACGATGCGACCCCGCCAGTCTGGGTTCTCGATGGCGTCGATATTATAGGTGTGGTCGACGCCGTCGCCGAGGATATCGAACTCGATCCTCTGGAGCCCCGGGGCCGCCGTGGTCGCGAACACCACCGCGCCGCGGCCCGCCTGTCGGGAGCGGGCGCGGATGGCGATATACGGGCGATCCTCGGACGAGGTGTCGATGGGCGGGGAGAGCGCGAAAGCGCCCGGCCCGGAAGAGCTGATCTCCAGGCCCCCGTCGCGGAATGACGCCGTTGCCCCGGCGAGGCCCGACCAGCCCGGTGCCTCGCGCGTGAGATCAAAGGCGGGCTCGGAGGATACGGCCGGGGCGGGCAACCCGACGATGCGGATGTGTCCCAGGTCGAAACTCGCGCCATCGTATAGATCGAGCCTCAGGCGGATGATCTTCTTCTCCGATTGCCAGAACGGGTAGAGCGCGCACGTCTCCCACGCCCCGGTGCCGGCGACGGCGAAACGGGTGAGTTTCTCCGACGAGAAACCGCCGTACTTGCCCTGGGTCGTGTTGCTCCAGTACAGGTCGCAGGTGCCGGGGCGGTCGGCCTTGATGCGGATCTCGACGCACTGGTGGGATCCCGCGGGGATCTCGAACGGCGCGGCGAGGATGATCATCGGGTCGTTGCCCTTGGCCCGGAGGCGCCAGGCGCCATCGACGATTCCCGAGGATTCCAGGTGCGCGTTGGCTGGCCATTGGGCGATGGCCTCCGGAGAGTTGAAGTGCCATTCCTTCAGCGGGCCGGTGGGTGTGGCGGCGGCGCCGGGCAGCGCCAGGACGACGAGGAAGAGCGTGGCGGAGGTCGTTCGTTTCATGCGCATGACCATGTGGTGGGTGGACGCGGCGACTGTCCAGACGAAAGTTGCCGGTTCGAGCATAGCCGAAGGCTGTCGCCGGGACGAAAGGCAACGGCCAAACGCTCACGCGTTCGGCTACGGGATGCGAGCGCAATTTTCGGGTCAGCGCCGCCCCCGGCGCGCGGGGCGGCGCTAGCCAGAACTCTCCACGCGCCGGATTATTCAGGGGAAAACGTCTGGTGGGTCGCGGAGTGCCTAAAGGCACCACTACGAGCATTCCCGTGGTCGTGTGCTCGTAGTGCCGCCTTCAGGCGGCTTACGTGCAACGCGTTCTTGATTAATCGCTTGCGGTGTGATTCTGGGTGCCGCGAACTTCGGAGCTTCTGGCTAGCCGCAGAACCTCTTGCTCACGGAGGCGAGGATTCGGCCCATGGCATCCAGGTAGCGGCGCGCGTCATCCAGGGGCATGACGAGCGGGGGGCTGACGCGGACCACCTTGCCGGCCAGCGGGCCGAGCAGGTGGATCGCGTGGCCCTCGGCGTCGCCGAGGTAGCACGCCTCGACGCAGGCGTTGGCGACATCGGATGGCGGGTGGCCGTTGACGCCGGCGAACTCGATGCCCCAGACGGCGCCCTCGCCACGCACGTGGGCGATGATCGGGAGTTCCCGTTGCATGCGGGTCAGGCCGGCCTCGAGTATCTCGGCGAGTTTCTTCGCGTGCGCCATCACCTTGCCATCGGCGAACTCCTCGAGGGTCGCCAGCACGGACGCGCAGGCGAGGGGGTTCCCGCTGAAGGTGTCGGAGGCCTCGCCGTAGCCGAGCGAGGCGAATATATCCGCGCGCCCGACCGCGGCGGCGACGGGGATTCCGTTGCCCAGGCCCTTGCCCAGCACGACCACATCGGGCTCGATGCCGTAGTACGTGAAGGCGAAGAGTTCCCCGGTGCGGCCGAAGTTGGCCTGCACCTCATCCAGGATAAAGACGATGTCATGCTTCCGGCAGAAGCGCTCGAGCATCTGCAGGTATTCGGGCTGCGGGTGGAAAGAACCGCCGCCCCCCAGATAGGGCTCGGTGATCAGCGCGCAGAGCCGATCGCCGTACTCGGCCCTCATGGCATCGAGCTCCTTCTCATAGGGAGCGAGATCCAGCTTCTGCCGGCGGCGGGCGGTGTCGGTGCACTCTGATGTCGGGAACGCGATGAAGCGGACCCGCGGGTCGCGGTCGGGATCCTTCTCGCTGCCCGTGACGGCGCGCGCCAGGCCCTTCTTGCCGTGGAAGCCGTGGCGGGTGGCCAGGATGACGTCCCTGTCGGGACGGCGGGCGAGGGCGGCCCAGAGGGCCTTCTGGATCGCCTCGCTGCCGCTGGCGGCCCATAGGACTTGCTCGCACCGCCCGCCGCCGGGCTGCGC
>JADLBR010000004.1 GCA_020847615.1 Verrucomicrobiia bacterium | reverse complement strand
TCTGCCCGTCGTGCCGCGAGTAGCCTAGCCCGCAGAAGTGGAGCACACCGGCGCACCGGCGCTTCGACCGCCAGAACTCCGTCTTCGCCGCCAGCGCGCGGGCGTAGTACTCGAATCGCTCGGCGACGCTGGCGCTCTCGCCCAGCAGTCGCGCATAGACATCTTGCGTCAGCGTCGGCAGCGTCCCGTCTCTGTTGATCCAGAGCCAGCCGTATTCGTTGATCAGATATGGCGGCCCGGCCCCGTTGCGCGGGCCGTTGTCGGGGACGCCATCTTCCTGGGCCAACTTCGCGAAGGAGAAGTCCTTCTTGCTCGACCGATAGGGGTGCGCCTCGGAGATGTCCCCGGGTCGCTGTGGCGTCCCCCACCCATTGTCCCAAGGTCGCCCAGAGAGATCCAGGCCGCGCACGGCCATCAGCGCCGGGCCGATGACGTGGTCATCGGTGGTCTCGTTCTGGGCATCCCAGATGACGACGCACGGGTGGTTCCAGCGCTCCCGCATCCACTCGGTGTACTCCACCACGAGATCCTGCCGCGTGATCTCAGCCGGCCACGCCCCCTTGCGGCCGCCATACCAGATCGGAAACTCATCTTGGATCAGGACGCCCTCCTCGTCCGCGATCTCGTACCACAGCTCCGGCGGGAAACCGATGCAGTAGCGCAGCGCGTTCCAGTGCATCTCCTTGAAACGGCGGTGCAGCTTCCGCACCCATTCCCGGTCCCACGGCAGCCCGCCGCGCGCCGCGTCCTCGAAAAACCGGTAGATGCACACATTGGAGCCGCGCAGGAAGTAGGGCTTTCCATTCAGGATCGCCCTGCCGCTCGCCGGGTCCGCGGTGAACGAGCGTAGGCCGAACCGCGCCCGCGCCGTGTCGCCTTTGGTATTCACCGTGAGCTCGTAGAGGAAGGGATCCTCCGGCGACCAGGGCCGCGCGCCCTCGATCGGGATCGTCACCTCGACCGTCCCGCCCCCGCGCGCGTCGACCGACGCCTCGCCCACCGCGCGGCCAGAATCCGCCTCGCGCACCACTCCCCGGACGCTGCCGGTCACCTCACCCTCCAACTCAACGACGGCCCGGACGCCCCCCTTCGCCAGCTCGGGGACGGCCTGGATGTTCACCACGTGCGGCGTGCCGCAGAGGATCAGTTCGACCGAATCGTAGATGCCGGGGATGTAGCGGCTCTTCTCAAAATCCCACCCCTCGGTCAGATTCGGCGGCACCTGCGCCAGGGATGCCCCGACACGCACGATCAACTCGTTCTCGGCGCCACTCCCCTTCAGGTGGGGCCGCACGTCGAACCATCCCGGCGTCCAGCTCGGGCCGTGCTCCCCCGCGACCTCGCCGTTCACGAAGACCTTTGTGCCATAGCGCGCCTTGTGGATCTTCAGCCGCGCGATCTCGGGCAACGGGCCATCCAGCCTAAACGTCCGCCTGTACCAGAACGCCTCTCGCCTCGGATCCGCCGGCCTCTTCCTCTCCTTGCGCTCGGCCAACGACACGCTCGACCCGGGGGACTCGAACTTCGGCGTCGCCATATCCACCAGCCCCGGCACCGGGACCGTGTGCCGGAACTCCTTCGGCACCGCGTCGAGCGCACCCTCCGCGATCTGCCAGGCCCCGTCCAGCGATATCGCCTGGCGCGACAAATGGTCGACCTCGCCCCGGGCGGAGACGCCCGCGCACAGCATGACAAGTATATACTCTCTCATACGATTTCTCCTCACGGCACGGCCCGCCCCAGTTCTCATTGCCTCCACCCCGCCTCGATCTCCTCGAGGGTCCGCCCCTTCGTCTCCGGCACGCACAGGAGCACGAACAACATGCTCAGCAGGCCCAGGCCACCGTAGACCCAGAAGGTCCGCGACGGCCCGAGCGCCTCGAGCATCATCGGGAAAGTCTGCGACACGACAAAGCACGCCAGCCACAGCAGGAATATCGATATCGCCATGGCGCGCCCCCTCAACTTCGTGGGAAAGATCTCGGAATTCACGATCCATGACACCGGACCCATCGCCATCGCGAACGCCGCCACGAATGCGAGAATCCCGCCCAGCAGCAACCACCCTGGACCGCCCCTGCCAAAGAGCAGCCCCACGACGAAAAGCGACGCGGCCTGCACCGCCGTGCCAATGATCAGCAGCGGGCGCCGCCCCGCGCGATCGACGAACGCGATCGCCACGAACGTGAAGAGAAGATTCACGGCGCCCACCGTGACGGTCTGCGCGAAGGCCGAGTCCCGCGCGGCCCCAGCCGCCTTGAAGATCTCGGGCGCGTAATACATCACGGTGTTGATCCCGCTGAACTGGCTGAACACCGCCAGCAGCGCGCCGATCGCAAGCGGGCGACGGTATGCCGAGAATAGCTCCGACCACCCACCCTCCTCCTGCGCCAGCGCCGCGCGGATCTCCCCGATCTCCCGCGCGGCATTCTCCGCCCCGCCAATCCGATCCAAGACATCCAGCGCCCGCCCCTCCAACCCCGCCTTCATCAGCCATCGCGGGCTCTCGGGCACGAGGGCCAGCAGAGCCCCGAAAACCACGGACGGCAACACCAGCGAACCGAACATCCACCTCCACCCCCGGTCCACATTCCACGCCTCGTCGCCCAGCCGCGGGATCTGCAGATTCACAAAAAACACCACCAGGATCCCCACCACGATCGCCAGCTGGTACAGGGCCACGAGCCGCCCGCGGATCTTCTCCGGCGAGACCTCGGCGATGTACATCGGCGACAGGATCGACGCCGCCCCGATCGCCAGCCCCCCCGCAAACCGCGCCCAGGCGAATTGCCCCAGCGTCGACGGCACCGCGGAGGCAACGGACGACGCGGCGAACAGCCCCGCGCACCACAGGAGGCTCGCCTTGCGCCCGAACCGGTCGCCCACGGGTCCGCCGCACATCGCGCCAAACATGCAGCCGACCAGAACGCTCGACGCCGCCCATCCCTTCAATTCGGCGGACAGGCCAAAGTGGGCCTGGAGGAAACCGATGGCCCCCGACACCACGGCGGTGTCATAGCCGAACAGGAACCCGCCGAACGCGGCCACCAGGCTGATCAGCAGGATGTAACCGAGATTCACGCCGCTCCTCATCGCACAAGCCTCCGATTGGCAACCACGAATCGACACGAATGAACACGAATTCGTTTCGCCGTGCGCAAACACTGGTGTCCATTCGTGTTCATGCGTGGTTCAACAACCATTTGACTCAGTTCGTGGTTCAATTCTATTCCGCCGCCACGGGAAACATGCTCACCCGGAATTTCGTGCACCCGTAGGGCACCAGCGTGATGGCCGCCGGCTTCCCAGCTGCCACCGGCTCCGCGGGCAGCGGTTGCAGTTCGGTCGGTTGCCAGTCAAACCTCACGGCGGGCACCTCGAGTCTAATCGGCGCGTCGAGTTCCCAGGACCAGTGCGCCGGCATCGGCGCACGAACCACCTTCGCGTCGCGGGCCGTGGCCGGATCTATCGCATAGCTGAATACCGCGTCTTTCACGGGCTCATTCGGGCCCCCGTCGGCGATCGGCAATGCGAACAGCAACGGCCCCCTGGTGACGCACGCGAACGGATTGTGGATTTCGGTCAGCGCGGACAACGACCGCTTCCGAAAATACTTGTCCTGGGGATACGGCGTCTCCGTCCCCCTGGTGATCTCGACATGCATCGGCAGGCGCAGCGTGATGCGATCGCCGCTCCGCCAGGATCGGTGGATTTTCGCAATCCCCATGTCATCTGGTTTCGACTCGACGGCCTGACCATTGACATCGAGCGATGGATCGCGGCACCAGCGTGGAATCCGAAAACCGATCGGGAAAGTCGCCTCGCGCTCGGGTCTGACCACGAACCGGATCTCATCCTGAAACGGAAACGCGGTCTCACACCCGATCTCCACCGCAACACCATCGGCAACCGTCCCGCGCATCGAGCACGGTCCGTACTGCGTAGCCGCGAAGCCCCCGTCAGCCATAGCCATCCACATGCCGATGATATAGTTTGGGATGATGCGGTTGCAGTTGCCCACGCAGCAGAGCACCGGATGCCCGATGGGTGTGAAACTGTAACTGTCGCCCATCTCCTGACTGGGGTTCTTGGGTCGATCGACCGGCATCGACATGCTCAATCGATTCGGGCACTGGTAGTAGCTCATGGTCTGAAAATCGCGGGCGATCGGTGCCGGTCCTGCATTGAAGAACACTTTCTCGATCCGATCGGCCCACCCCCCCTCGCCCGTGACCCGCAGCATCCAGTGAAAAGTCCACGGCCCCGCGGCGACGTTGCATGTCTCGACGTTTCGCGTCGCACCGATGCCCGCCAGGTATTCCTCGCCCGACACCAGGCCCATCGGAAGGCCGTGCAGCCGTTCCGCCCAGTCGAGCACCATCAGCGTCGCATCCAGCAGCCTGCGGTCGCCAGTCCACGGATACATCAACGCCGGGACGCGGACGTTCTCGTAGAAAATAACCGTGTGCCCATGAGAAATCTCGCCGCCATTCCATTGGTCGACGATCTTTTGAAAATTCGGTCTCCGGATCGCGCCGAGGGCGTTGGCTAGGATCGCTTCATCGCCGCTCATCATGTAGGTGTCGAGCATTGGGTCCAGATTGACCATGCCGTTGACGGGATAGAATCCAGCCTGAAACTCTGGGAGGGGGTAGTCGCGATAGACCTTCACCAATGCGTCCAGTATGCGCTTCTCGCCGGTTGCCTGATAATAGGCGACCAGAGCTCTGCCCATGTGCGAGTGGGCCCAGTTGTTGAAGAGGCCGTTGGCCTTGTCCATCTCCGCGACAAGGATGTCGCGCGGTTGCCAGTACACGAACGACTCCCCGCCGCCATTCACGCCATCCACGACTGGGTCCAGCCGCGACCGGGCCTTCGCGATCAGCGCGGGATCGTTGAGGATGTAGGCCAGCCTGACCAATCCATCGAGCCAGTAGGCACACTGTTCCAGTGGCCAGCCTGTGCCGTTGGCCTTCACGCCCTGCGCGTCGAAGTGGTACCCTCCATAGCCGTGCTTGAATACGTCCGCGCGCTCGTCGAGGTGGCCGGTGATGCCCTCGGCCGCGGCTCGCGCCCAGTCGTTCAACCACCCGGTGGGCCGCACCGCGCCCGGCGGCAACGGGAAAAGGCGGTAATTGACCTTCGGCCCGCCGCCCCCCGCGCACCGCGCGCGAATCTCGCTCAACACCGCATCGCGTCCCGATCTGGCCGCCGCCTCCCGGTCAGCGGCGCGCACCCCACCTACTGACAGCGCCAACGTTACTCCCCAGGCGATTCCACGCTTGATGGGCCGGAAGACATTCGTGTTCATTCGTGTCTATTCGTGGTTGGCATCCCTGTTCGGACAAAAGCCTTCACCGTCGCCAGCTCGCGGTCACCGGCTCCATCCGTGGGACGCACCGTGTACGGCCCCACCGCCGCCGGAACGATGAAGGTCTCCGCGTAATGCACCCCGAATGGCTCAAATGCGCCATCCGGGCTTTCCACCACCGCCTCCTCCCCCTCGACCAGATTCAGGACGTTGACGCTTCCCCGTTCGACGCCACCCGTATCATGGGGCACCGCCTTCGCGAACCAGTGCCGCCGCGTCTCGATGAACTCCCGCTCGTGAAGCCCCGTTCTTTCCTCGCGCCAGCCGTCGGCCGCGCCAATGGGTGTCACGCGGTTGATCAGGTTCTCCCTCACCCAGTCCGTGTCGCGATCCCATTGGATGTTCGCCAGCCCGTGTTCGAGATGGATGGGCCGCGGCCTGCCATCCAGTCCAAGGCGAGCCCAATCCCACATCTTGAAGGTGAAAATGTAGGGCGTCGCGCTGATCTCGAGGACCATGCTGCCCTTGCCCGAACAATGGCACGTGCCCGCCGGGATCAGGAAATGATCGTGCTTCTTCGCCGGCCACGTGTTCACGTACCTCGCGTCGTCAAAGGGCGCCCCGCCGCACTGCGCCGCAGCCAGGTCCCGCGCCATCGCATCGCGATCGGCGCCCTTCTTCAGGCCGAGGTAGACGGACGCATCCGGCCCCACGTCTAGCATGTAATAGCTCTCGTCCTGCGTGTAGTGCATCCCGAACTTCTGCCGGATATACTCCGTCAGCGGATGCACCTGGAAGCTCAGGTTTCCGCCGCCCATCGTGTCGAGGAAATCGAACCGGATCGGGAACTCGTCGCCGAATCGGGCGTGCACCGGATCGCCGAGCAATTCGCGCGGCCTGTCGAACACGAGGTCGCTCGCGGGGATCTCGACCCGATGCTCACCCATGCCCAGCAAAAGGGAGTTCTCCTCCGGCACGCAATCGAAGCACCACGCGTAGTTCGGCGCCGACCGATCCAGGTCGCACACCTCCTTCATCCACTGGCCGCCCCATGGCCCGGGATCGAAAAAGGGGACCACCCGAAAAGGCCGACGCACCGCCTCCGCGAGGCCCCGCCGCACCACGTCGCCATCTGCCAGTTTCGGCGTCGCCGGGTCGTTCGTGTCCAGCAGGAAGTGAAACTGCCGAAGCAGCGGCTTCTTCCATCGGTCCGCCGCTCGCCAGTCGATGAAGAAGGCCCGCTTGTATTTCGTCCCAGCAGATTGCGGGGCGTTTCCCGCGCCAAGATTCCCGATCTCCCCGCGCCTCTGCCGACGCTGGATCTCCCAGCGCGCCATGTCCGCGTAGACCAAGATGTCTCCCTCCGCGATCAGGCGCGCCCCCACGCCCACGACCAGGATGACGCCCGATGGCGCCGTCCCCGCGCGATCCCTCAGGGCGGCCACGCGCGCCCCGTCGAAAAACTCCGGCAGATCGATCGGCGAAAGGTACCCGAACACCGGATCGTCACCCCCCAGCCATGGCGCGCACAGGCGGTCGATCTCCGAGGGAGGCCGCAGCGCCTCCGACGCGCGGAGCGAAATCGCCGGACGCAGCTCGCGCTCCAGCGCGACGGCGATTTCCGCCTCATCGGCGCCGGGATAGCACTCGACGGCGACCGTGGTCCGGGCCGACCCGCGCGCGGCGATCGCCCCGCGCAACCGCGCGCCGATCGCGCCCCAACCGGCGACGCAGGCCGCGCCGGCGCCGGGCACCGCGACGAAAGGAAACTTGTCGTAGTTCAGCTTTCGCACGTTCACTCCACGGGCTTCCCGGCCGGAGACATCATCGGGAATGTGGTGCGGCGCAATAGCGCGCAGCCCATCGGCTTGAGGGTGACCCCCACGGGCTTGCCACCGGCATCGCACAGCGTCCCCCGAAGCCCGATGGGCGGCTGGGCCCACGGTGTCTTCATGCTCCCCCCATCCAGCGGAGTCAGGGCGAACGTCGCATCGGGCGCCAGCCGATAATGCCACGGGCTTTCGTCGGCGGGCCGGATCTCCCACATGTGAAATCCGCTGGGCTTCCCATCCAGCGCCGCGAACTCGCGGATCGCCTTGCGCTCGTCGGCCAGGGGCAACGAGAACACCAGCGGCCCCCACTGATGGTAAAACTCACCGTTCCTGTCCTTGGCGCGGCGCACGCCGAAGTCGAAGTCCACATCGGCGCGATCGCCCGCCTGCCATGTCTTGGTGACGTCGATGCGGTCCTTGCCGCGCGCCACTTCGGCCCCCGCACCGGCCTCCACGCTGGGCTGCCCCGATCCGCCCGGCACGCGCAGCGACAGCGTGAAACGCGCCGGCCGCTCCGGATCGACACGGAACACGACCCGATCCGAGAACGGGAAGTCGGTCTCCGAGACGATCTCGACGGCGACGTCGGCGATCCGCGTGCGCACGCGACACGGCCCATGCCCGTTGACGATCAGCCCCGGCCGCCGGTCGTCGCGATACCACATGCCCTCGACGAAATAGGGCATGAGTCGTCCGGCCTGGAGCGTGCAGCAGGCGGCGGCCTCGTGCCACGCGGAGTAGAGAAATCGCTGCGCGTGGTGATGCTCGTCCGCCCGCATCTGGTTATCGCTGGTCAGGTAGCGCACCGCCCTATTGGTCGGATGGAACCGGGCCCCCTGCGCGGCGTTCAGGCAAACCCGCTCCACCCGGTGACCCGCGGTCAGGTCCCCGGACCACGCCAGTATCCGGTTCAATGAAGATACCCCCTCGGTCATCGTGCAGTATTCTGCCGGCATATCGGACGACCCGGGCCTCCCCTTGACGGATTCATCGCCCACCACACCGCCGCCCGGGTTCGCGTGCCGATCGAACTTAGAAAGGGCGTTGGCCGCGGCCTCGCCGTGCCTCGGGTCGCCACTGAGCGCATGCAGCACCGCGGGCATGTGCAGCCCCTCCATGATGTGCGGCGTGTGCTCTTGCCACGGTCTGCCCATGTCTAGCAGCGGCGCCAGCATCATGTCCCGGTCGCGGGACTTGAGATTTTGGTAATCCTCGTAAAGCCAGATGGCGCCGTCCCGATAGACCGCTTTTCCCGTCAATCGAAATAGCCATTCCAGCGTGTCCATGTACCCGACGCCGTGCGATAGGCCACCCAGCCCCTTGTCCGCGCCGAAATACGTGGCGCCGCGGTACTTCGACAGCGTCAGCTGCACCGCGCGTTCGACGGCGGCCAGCACCCTCTTGTCCCCGGTGAACTCGTGATACGCCAGCATCGCCTGGAAAATCCGGCTCTGCACCCACAGTTCGCCATTCTCGCCCGAAGTCGGGAACCGCGTGCCCGCCGAATAGATGCCGATGTATCCATCCTCGCCCTGCGCCGCCACCAGCGCCTCCATCCAGGCCGTGGCCCTCTTCTTCTGCGAGTCGTCTCCCACCAGGAAGGCCATGCGGACGATCGAATCTTTCCAGTAGCCCTCGTGCTCGCCGCTCCACCAGCACCTCTGGCGCTTCTCTCCCGGGATCTCCGCGAACCCGCCCGCCACGCGCTCGTGCTTCTCGAAGACCCGCAGGTTGACCGCGTTGGAGACCTTATGGTAATTGCCGGTCAGCCCCTCTTCCAGATCCAACCGCATCTGCTCCCGTATCCAGCCCTCCGGCATCACCTCCCCCGACCGCAGAGGACGGAGCGCCGGGATCTCGCCGGCGCCCGATCTCGCCAAGGCCCCGAACCCAAACACAAGAACTAGAAGACCAGGTCCCGCCCTCATGCTCACTCCGCCTTGGAAGTTGGATGTCGGAAGTTCGCTGTTGGACGTTGACCCGCACCCCTCATCACTCCCCCTCCTTCGGGCGGTCGAAATCGTCCTCGTACCGCGTGATGTCGGCCTGCTGCCAATTCCCGAACGCCACCTCCAGCACGCGCACGGGCCGATCACCTGGGCAAGAGAGCCGATGCCTCTCCCCCGCCCGTATCCAGATCTCCTCGCCGGCGCGGCAGTCGCGCGCCGAATCGCCCACCTGAACCCGCGCGCCGTCGTCCAGGACGATCCACAGTTCCGCGCGGCCCTTGTGCGATTGCAGGCTTAGGCGCTGCCCCGGCAACACGGTCATCAGGCTCACCGTGCACGGGGCATTGTGCGCGTACTGCCGGAACGAGCCCCACGGGCGCTCCACGAAAGACACCGCCGGCATCTCCGCAGGGATCCCGCGTTCACCTCGTGTTTCCATATCCCCGTCGCGTTGAGTGTTGGATGTTCATTGTTGGATGTTGCGTTCGTCCCTCGCGACCATCACGGCCCTCCCCTCCCGCTCGACCACGGCCATGCGGAAGTTCCTCTCCGCGATGGCCCCATAGTCGTGCCCCGCATCTGCGGGATAGACACCTATATATACCAGCGCCACGTCCCCCGTGTTGATGGTGCGGTGCGCCGCGTGGCCGGGCACGTAGACCACGCGCCCCGCTCCCAATGGCTCGATCCGGCACTCGCCCGTCATCTCATCCTCCAGCAGCATGCAGCCCTCGCCGCGCAGGCCGATGTACACCTCCGCCGCCTCCCGCCGCGAATGCAGGTGCCCCTTGGTCATGAAATACTCATCCCCGATCCGTCCCGGATACAGGACGCCCAATCCATAGTGCAGGTCGCCCCCGCCACCCCCCGCCTCCACGCTGGAGACCGTGTACAATGGCGGATCACCCAGGGCCAGCGCCGCATCGTATGCCGCCGCATCCGCAAAGCACCCCCGCAGATCCGACAGGCCGCGCCGGACCACCGGCGCGCCAGCGATGACGCCCCGCTCCAGATCCAGCCGCGCCCCCAGTTCACCCCACATCGTGCGCCCTCAGGTTCTCCAGCATCTCGTCCTCCCCCCGGATGCCCATCATGCCCAGCGCCAAGAGCACCGCTCCCCCCACAGGGCTCAGGATCGCCCGGCGCACCCGCGCCCCCGGCAGCCTCCCCAAGATCGCCGCCTCGATCATCGCCCGATACCCGACGTCGTTTGTCCCCACGCCCCCGGTGATGACCACCTCCGGCCCCTCGCCCGTGTGCAGGCGCGCGTGATTCGCCGCCACCATCTCCGCCAACGCCTCCGCCCCCCGCTCGAGGATGGCTCGCGCCACGGGATCCCCCGCCGCGGCCAGACCGCTCACCCCCGGCGCAAACGCCGCGATCTCCGTCCGGCTCAAACCCTCCTCGTGGATCCGGCGCAGCAGCGCCGATACCGAGTCGATCCCCAGCCACGCAAACACCGCCGCGCGCAAACCCGTCTCGGCCTGCCTGCCGTCCGCCATCCGGGCCGCCGCCACCATCGCCTCCCGTCCCAAAAAATAGCCGCTCCCCTCATCCGCCAGCAGGGCACCCCATCCGCCCGTCTGCCACGACCGCCCGTCCGCGCTGCGCCCATAGCACGAGGAACCCGTCCCCACGATCAGCGCGATCCCGGGACGGCCCGCCAACCCCCCCGCCAGGGCAATCCGGATGTCGTGATCGATGCCCGTCGGGGCATGCCCCAGTCCGCACTCCCTCAACATCCCCCGAAAAATCTCCCGCGATGCCTCGTGGGTCACCCCCGCCATCCCCGCGAACACCGCCCCCACATCGGAAGACAGCCCCCCGGCCTCGCTCAGCGCCGCACCGATCGCCGACCGCAGGTTCCCCAGTGCCTCGCCCTCCCCGGCATGGTGCACGTTCGCCAACCCCGCCTCGCCGCGGCCCACCACGCGCCCGCAACCGTCCGCCAGGCACGCCCGGGTCCGGGTCCCGCCGCCATCGATGCCAAGGGCCAACGCGCCCCCGCCGTCATCGGCTTCCGTGTCCATCCGCTTCCATCCGTGGTTCACATCGTCGGCATCCGACGGCACCACCCTGAGAAGATTCTCCTTGCGCGTCAACCCAAAAAATAACATTTTATACCATCAATCACATTTATGATCGCCCACGAAAGACACCGCCTCCTGCTCCGCCGCCTCGAGGAGACCGGATCGATCGAGTTCCGCGGCCTGGGGGATGAGCTGGGCGTTGCGGCCATGACGATCTGGCGGGACCTCCGTCTCCTCGAGCGCCAGGGCCTGCTGAGGCGGGTGCGCGGGGGAGCGATCCGCGCCGACCGCGCCCAGGAACCGGAGTTCCGCCAGAAGGAGGGCCGCGCGCTGGCGGAGAAACGCCGGATCGCCGCCGCAGCGGCGCGCCTCTTTGCGAGGCCCGGGGACGTGATCCTGTTGGAGGGCGGCACGACGGTGGCCGAGCTGCTGCCGCATCTGCCCCATCGCGGCCTGACGGTGATGACCAATAGCCTGCCGATCCTGTCGCGCGCTCAGGCGCTGGGCCGCGGCTGGCAGATCCACTGCAGCGGGGGCGTGCTCAGCCCCGTCTCCGGCAACTTCGTGGGCCCCGAGGCCGTCCGCTTCTTCCAGGGAAAATACGCGGCGACCTTCTTCATGAGCGCCACCGGCCTCGACCCGCAAAGCGGCGCCCTGACCGACCCCAACCCCGTGGAGATCGAGGTCAAGCGCGCCATGGCGCGCGCCGCCCAGCGCGTCGTCCTGCTCCTGGATTCGGGCAAGCTCGGCCTCAGGTCCGTCCAACAGGTCCTGCCGCTGCGCGACATCGACACCCTGCTCACCGACCGCGCGATCTCGCCCGCCGACCGCCGCCGCATCGCCCGCCATGGGCCCAAGGTCCGGATTTGCTGACTTGAAAATAGCCGCAGCGCATCCCGTAGCCGAACGCGTCAGCGTTTGGCCGCCACGCCCAGAACACAGGATTGCAAAATCATGAATAGGCATTAGTTTCCATTCGGTGAATCTTCATTCACATAAGAAAACTTTAACCTCGTTTCCGCGGAAGGAACGCGACCGCCGCTTGAGGGTGGACGACTTTCTGCGGGCGGCGGAGCAGCTCTTCTCGGAGAAAGGGTACGGCCAGACGGCGATGGAGGACATCGCCCGGCTGGCGGAATACGGGACGGGCACGATCTACCGGTATTTTGAATCCAAGGAGGCGCTGTACGGGGAACTTCTGGAGCGGAAGATGGCGGCCTATCTGGAGCACCTGGTGGCGCAGTATGAGGCGGAGACAACCCCGCGGGGCAAGCTGCGCGCCCTGCTGCACGGGAAGGTGGATTTCTTCGCGCGGAACCGCGAGTTCATGCGCATCTTCGTGAAGGAGTTCGTCCCGGAGTGCTCGACGATGGCCGCGGCACTGACGCCGGAGGCGCGCGAGTTGCGGGGGCGCTGTCTCGCGCTGCTGCGCGATACGATCGAGGCGGGGATCCGCTCGGGCGATTTCAGGGCGATGGACCCGGATCTGGCGGTGGCGGCGATCTCGGGGCTGGGCAACGAGCTCCTGCTCCACTGCATCCGCGATCTGGACGGGGAGGGCCTCGGGGAGGCGGAGGGCTTCATGATGGCATTCATCGAGAGTGGCCTCGCCTCCGGAGACCGGCCGTGAGACCCGCCGTCCCACCGCTTGCCGCGCTCGCCCTGCTCGCGGCCCTGGGCGCCTGCTCGCGCGCGAAGCCGCCGGCCCCGGCACCGCCGAAAGTCACGGTGGCCCACCCCCAGACCGCCACGGTCACCAACTGGGACGAATTCCCCGGTCACATCGAGGCGGTCGAGTCCGTCGAGATTCGCCCGAGGATCTCCGGCTACATCGAATCCATCCATTTTCAGGACGGGGCCGAGGTGAGGGCCGGCGACTTGCTCTTCGTCGTCGATCCGAGGCCATACCGGGCGACCCTCGACAAGATGCGGGCGGAGCGCCTGCGCGCCGAGGCGCGCGCGGAACTGGCCCGCAACGATCTGCGGCGCGCGGTCAACCTCCGGGACACGCGCGTGATCTCGGAGGAACAGTTCGATAACCGCAGCAAGCTCGCCAGCGAGGCCGAGGCCGCCCTGGCCGCCGCGAAGGCCGCCGAGACCTCGGCGCAGGTCGACATGGACTACACCCGGATCAGGGCCCCGATCGCGGGCCGCATCGGCAGGCGCATGGTCACGCCCGGCAACCTCGTCCAGGGCGGCGGCATGGTGCCCGGCACCATCCTCGCGACGCTCGTCACGATGGATCCCATCTACTGTTACATCGATGCCGACGAGGGCACGTTCGTGCGATACCGGCAGAATGCCGGACGGGACCCGTCTCCCCCTCCCTGCGAACTGGCGCTCGCCGGCGAGGACGGTTTCCCGCACAGGGGTCGCGTCGATTTCTTCGACAACCGGGTCGATCGATCGACCGGGACGATCCGCGTCCGCGCCATCTTCGGCAATCCCGACCGCGCGCTCGTGCCCGGCATGTTCGCCAGGGCGCGGATCCCGGCGGGCCCGCCCGTCGAGACGCTCCTGGTCCCGGCGGTCGCCATCGGCTCCGACCAGGGCAACAAGTTCGTCCTGGTTCTCGGGGCGGACAACATCGTGGAATCGCGACCCGTCACGCTCGACCGGCAGCACGGCGCCATGCGCGCGGTGACCGCAGGGCTGACGCCATCGGATCGCGTGATCGTCAACGGCATGATGCTGGCGCGGCCCGGCTCGAGGGCCGAGGTCGCGGGGCCGCCCGGACCGGCGGACGCCGGCGCCCCGCGGGCACTGCGATGAGATTTTCCCACTTCTTCATACGCAGGCCGATCTTCGCCGCGGTGCTCTCGATCATCACCGTGGTCTTGGGCCTGGTGGCGCTCTTCAACCTGCCCATCGCGCAGTACCCGGAGGTCACCCCGCCCACCGTCTTCGTCATGGCGAACTATCCGGGCGCCAGCGCCGAGACCGTCCTCTCGACGGTGGCCACGCCGCTCGAGCAGGAGATCAACGGCGTCGAGCACATGCTGTACATGTCCTCCTCGTGCAGCAGCGACGGGCAGATGCGGCTGACCGTGACGTTCAAGACGGGCACCGACCTCAACACGGCCCAGGTCCACGTCCAGAACCGCGTCGCCATCGCCCTGCCCCGCCTGCCGGAGGAGGTGCGCCGGCTGGGCGTCACGACGCTCAAGCGCTCCCCCAGCATCACGGCCCTGGTCAATCTGGTCTCGCCCGGTCGCAAGTACGACGCCCTCTACATGGCCAATTACGCCTTCCTGCATGTGAAGGACCACCTCGCCCGCCTCCCCGGCGTGGGCGACACGCGCATCTTCGGCGTCAGCGAATACAGCATGCGCGTCTGGATCGACCCCGACAGGGCCGCCTCGCGCGACCTCACCGCCACCGAGATCGTCGGCGCGATCCGCGAGCAGAACGTCCAGGTGGCCGCGGGCGTCTTCGGCCAACCGCCGCAGGCAGCGGGAAACCTCTTCCAGCTCACCGCCCTGACCAAGGGCCGCCTCTCCACGCCGGAGGAGTTCGGCGCCATCATGCTCAAGACCGGACCGGAGGGACAGGTCACCCGGCTGCGCGACATCGCCCGCATCGAGATGGGCGCCAACGACTACAACATCCGCAACTACCTCGACGGCGAACCGACCGTCACCCTCGCGATCTTCCAGCTCCCGGGCTCCAACGCCATCGAGACCCGGGACGCCATCGGCAGGGCGATGGAGGAGATGGCCAAGCATTTCCCCCCGGGGATCGAGTACCGCATCCATTTCGACACGACGGAGTTCATCCGAGAATCCATCCGCGAGGTCCTCAAGACCCTGGCCGAGGCGATGCTCCTGGTCGTCATCGTCGTCGTGCTCTTCCTGCAGAATTGGCGCGCCTCCCTCATCCCCCTGCTGGCCGTGCCCGTGTCGCTCGTCGGCACCTTCGCCGCCATGGCGATGCTGGGCTTCTCCCTGAACAACCTCTCGCTCTTCGGCCTGGTGCTGTCCATCGGCATCGTCGTCGATGACGCCATCGTCGTGGTGGAGAACGTCGAGCGCCACATCGCCCTCGGGATGTCCCCCGTCGACGCCACGCGCAAGGCCATGGACGAGGTCAGCGGGGCGGTGATCGCCATCGGGCTCGTCCTGGCAGCGGTGTTCATACCCACGGCATTCCTGTCGGGGCTCACCGGCCAATTCTATCGGCAGTTCGCGCTGACGATCGCCGTCTCGACGCTCATCTCCGCGTTCAACTCCCTCACGCTCAGCCCCGCGCTCGCGGCCCTGCTGCTGCGCCCCCATGGCGAGAGGCGCGACCCCGTCGGCCGCGCGATCCATTTCTTGGTGGGGTGGATCTTCGCGGGCTTCAATCGCGCCTTCGATGCGGCGCGGGGCGGCTACGTTGCCGCGCTCGGCCGCCTGCTCCGGCACTGCGGCATCGGGCTGGCGCTCTACGCGGGCCTCATCGCGCTGACGTGGCTGGGGTTCCATCGCGTGCCCACCGGGTTCGTGCCCTCCCAGGACAAGGGCTACCTCATCGCCTACGTCCAGCTGCCCGACGGGGCCTCCGCCGAGCGCACCAAGGCCACCGCCGACCGGATGGCCCAGATCATGCGGGGGGTGCCCGGCGTCGGGCACGTCATCGAGATCTGCGGCCTCTCTTTCGTGACGCTCGGCAACCAGGCCAATGCCGCGAGCTTCTTCATCCCCCTCGAGCCCTTCCACGACCGGTCCAGGCGCGGGCTCACCTCGGACAAGATCACCGCCCAACTCCGCGCCAGCCTGGCGGATGTCCAGGACGGCTTCATCGGCGTTTTCGGCGCGCCGCCCGTCGATGGCCTCGGGATGGTCGGCGGCTTCAAGCTCCAGGTGCAGGACCGCAACAACCTCGGGTTCCAGGCCCTCCAGGCCGCGACCCACAAGCTCATGGGCGCCGCCATGCAGGACAGTCGCATCGCGGGCGCGCTGTCGACGTTCCGCGCCACCGTCCCGCAGGTCTTCCTGGACGTGGATCGCGACAAGGCCAAGACCATGGGTGTCCCCCTGGGCGGTGTCTGGGACACCTTGCAGGTCTACCTCGGCTCCCTCTACGTGAATGACTTCAACGCGTTCGGCCGCCCCTACCGCGTCACCGCCCAGGCGGATGCGCGGTTCCGGGCCAAGGCCGGGGACGTCGCCAACCTCAAGACCCGCAATGCGAGGGGGGAGATGGTCCCGCTCGGCACCCTGGTCAAGGTCGGCGAGATCTCGGCCCCGGTCTCCGTCGGCAATTTCAACATGTACCCGACGGCCGAGATCAACGGCGCCCCGGCGCCGGGCGTCAGCAGCGGCGAGGCCATGCGCGTCATGGAGGAACTGGCCGCGAGGCATCTCCCCCCGGGCATCGGGATGGAGTGGACGGAGCTGAGCCTCCTGCAGGTCCTCGCGGGCAATACCGCCGCGCTCATCTTCCCGTTCTGCGTCCTGATGGTATTCCTGGTCCTGGCGGCCCAGTACGAGAGCTGGTCCCTGCCCCTGGCCATCATCCTCATCGTCCCGCTCTGCCTGCTCTTTGCGATCCTCGGCACCTGGGCCCGGGACCTCGACAACAACCTCTTCACGCAGATCGGCCTGGTCGCGCTCATGGGGCTGGCCTGCAAGAACGCCATCCTGATCGTCGAGTTCGCGAGGCAGCTCCAGCGGGCGGGCAAGGGCCGCCTCGATGCCGCGCTGGAGGCCAGCCGCCTCCGGCTGCGCCCCATCCTGATGACCTCCCTGGCATTCGCCTTCGGCGTGCTGCCCATGATGCTCACGAAGGGGGCCGGGGCCGAGATGCGCCGGTCGATCGGCACCGCGGTGTTCTGGGGCATGCTCGGCGTCACGCTCTTCGGCATCTTCCTGACGCCGGTCTTCTACGTCGTCATCCGGCGGGCCATCGAAGGGAAACGCCCCCCCGGCGGGGCGGCCTGACGCCCCGCCCCGCGGCAGCGGGCGCGACTCACCGGGCGCGCAGGTCGAGGCAGAGCAGCCTGGACCCCGCGCCGCTCAGCACGTCCCGCGCGTTCTGCACAAGGTACAGCAGGCCGCGGCTGATCGCGGGCGGCGTCCACGTCTGGCTGGCGATGAATGGCTGCGACCGGCTGATGACGCGGCACCCCGCGGGCGAAAGGTCGAGCCACAGGAGGCTGCCCAGCTCCCCCAGACAGAGGAAGGCGCCATCGGCCCAGATCAGATTGCCCCGGCACACGCCGATCCTCTTTGTCTCCCCGCCGAACGGGATCTCCCAGGTCATCGGGTCCCGCCAGCGCTCCTCGCCGGTGGCCGCGTCCACGCATGCGAGCTTGGCCTCCCCCTGGTGCTGGCCGTCGATCCCATAGAGGTGCCCGTCCTTGAGGACCGGGGTGATGAAATGCATCCCGAATCTCGGGTTCGCCCAGGCCTGCGACGGCTCGAACCTCTCCGAGAACCGCACCAGCGCCCCGCCCCGCGTGTAGGATTCCGATATGAATACCGCATCCTCGCCCACCGCCACCGGCGTCGACGCGTTGACCGAGTAAACGATCTTCGCGCGCCAAGGGAACGCGCCATCCACCCGCCCGGTCTTCGGGTCGATGCACAGCAGCCCCCCCGTCGGCGGCTCGCTTTCGGCCCCGGCGAAAACCATGACGCGGTCCGACCCGTGCAGGCGCGCGACGATCGGCGAGGCATAGCTGTTGCCCCAGTCGCTCGACGCACACCAGGCCTCCTCGCCGGTCCCCCGATCAAACGCGATGACGGAGCGACC
>JADLBR010000003.1 GCA_020847615.1 Verrucomicrobiia bacterium | reverse complement strand
CTCACCGCCGAGCAGCGCACCCAGCTCAACCGGCTCGTGCAGGAAAGGCAGGAGCGCTGGCGCCGCTTCCTCGGGCGCGAGTTGCCCGACGCGCCGAAGGGCCCCCCGGATGTAACCCGCTGAGCGCGCCGTATCATTCATGTGGAGACTTCTCGTGGGTCGCGGAGTGCCTAAAGGCACCACTACGAACATCCCGGATGTCTTGGGCTCGTAGTGCCCCGCCAGAGGCGGGCAGGCGCCTTCAGGCGGCATGCGCATAACTGCTGGATTCCGTTTTTCTTGTGGCACGCATCGGCGTGCACGGAGCTTTGAACTTTCGGGTCAGTCCCATTCGGCAGCCGCCGGACGACCGGCTTGGGAAAATGTAGCTGAAGCCGTGAGGCTTGGGCGGCCAAGCGCTCACGCGTTCGGCTACGGGAAGCGATGCGGCAATTTTCGAGTTAGCGCTTCTGGAGAAAGAGCGAACCGAACGTGAAACGTTGCTCGGGGTGCCTCTTGTCCAGCGGGAACCGGTCGCCCGAATCCACGAAGAGCGTGCCGTCCACGGGCTGGAGGCCGGTCGCCTCGGCAAGCGCCCGCACGTCGTCCTCGCCCCTGAGCGCGCCGCCGACCGGGGCCGCGTCGCCATAATCGAATGTGACGGTCAGGTAGCCGCCGGGGCGCAGGCACCGGCCCAGCTGCCGGGCCACGTCGAGCTGCTTCTCGCGGGGCAGGTGCTCCAGCACGCAGAAGGACATCGCCCAGTCGAATGTCTCGTCGTCGCGCAGCGGATCGATGGTCAGGTCTCGGGTGGTGGCCTCGAGCGGCCAGCCCCGCTTTCCGGCCATCTCCTTGGCCTCCGCGGTGAGGGCCGCATCGATATCAAAGCTGGTGACGCGCAACCCCCGGCTGGCCAGGTAATAGACCGGCAGCGTGGCGCCGCCGCCAAAGTCGATCACGCGCCAATCGGGCCTCCAGGGGACCAGCGCCAGGCCCCGCGCGTATTCCCACATCTTGTGCCAACGGATGCGCCAGCGCAGCTTGGACACGCCGTTCACCGCGAATCGCTGCCCGCGCAGGAGCATCCCCCACGCGAATCGCAGCAACGTGCCCGCCATGCGCGCCACGGCGGGCTCCGCAAGATCGGATTCCGAGATCGTCTTGTTCAATGCCACGGGGCGTTTTTGCCTCAACGGGGGCCCTGGGACAAGAACAAGTGCTTGAGGTAGACCATGCGCGCGTTCTGCCAGGCGATGATCAGGCCCCTGCGGCCATCCAGGACTCCACCCCTCAACGCCAGGCCCCTAAACAGGCGCCACCCGGCCCGCAGGAGGCCCTGCGCGCGCGACCCGCGCTGGCCGACCCGGGCGGCCTCCTGCGCCCAGGTCCGCGCGTAGCCCTCGATCTTCCGCGAGAAGGCCGCCAGATCGCGGTACGGACGATGGAGCAGGGGACACCGGAAGCGCCGCGCCTTGAGGTCGTCCCCCTCGAGGCGCGGGTGCGGTTCGGCGCCCCGCCAGACCCCCCGCCCCCGCGGCGTCAGCCTCGCGACAAAATCTCCAGACCAGTCGCCATGGCGGACCGTCCTGCCCAGGAATTCGCTCTGCCGGCGGAACACCCCGAGGAGGTCATCGGCACCCGGTGCCTCCAGGGCAGATGCGATCTCCTCGCGCAGCCCGGGCCCGAGCCATTCGTCGGCATCGAGATAGAGCACGAAGGGCGCCGTCGACGCCGCCCCGGCCACCGTGCGCTGGGGACCAAAACCCTCCCATGGCCGGCTCAGCCACCGGGCGCCAAATCGCTCGGCGACCGCCCGCGTGCCGTCGGTGCTCCCCGAGTCGACCACCACGATCTCGCCGCAGGGCACCACGCTGGCCAGGCATCGCGCGAGGTTCTCCTCCTCGTTCAGCGTCACGACACAGACGGCGACCCGTTCCCAGGCGGAGGTGGACATGGTGCCCTCAGCCCCCGGAAGGGATCTCCATGTAGATCAGCTGGACGAGCGCGGCCAGCGCCTCCTGCGGTTTCTGCGTCGCCTCCGCCACCCGGGCCCGATAGAGGGTGATCTCCTTCTTCTCGTCCACCTGCTGCTGCGTGCCGGGGAAGAGCCGTATGGCGGTCGCGGCCTGCGGGTACTCCTCGTGCATGAGGAGGAAATTGATGAGGTTCATCCACACCTCCTGCGAGCCCGTGGCGCGCGCCTTGCTCCAGAGCAGATCGATGACGGCGCGCGGTTCGTACTGCGCATATTGCTGCTTGACCGATTCGCTGCGCTCCGAGGCGCGGCGCACGGTAGGCGAATTCGCGAGCAGTTGCCGGCAGAGCACCTTGCCCTCGTCGAGCAATCCCGACGAGACGTGCAGCTCCGCAAACTGCACGGGCTGGCGCGGGTCAGCGACGCTCTCCGGCACCCGCATCGCCACGAGCCGCGCCTTGACCCGGTCGCGCAACTGGTACTGCAGCCCGCGATTCAACCGATACAGCTGGGCCTCGAAATTCGCTTCCAGGTCCGCCGGGAACTCGTCGAACCATTTCTCGGGCCCAAGGCTCTTGAGGAGCTGGTCGCCGACGGTCCGTCGCTCGGCCCAGGGGATCTCCGGATTGCGCCAGGCCTCCAGCAGCCTCGCGACGGTGTCGGGCGACGCCTCGAAACGCGCCTCGGCCCTCAGGACCTCGGACTGGATCTCGGGCGCCATCGGCTGTTGCGACGCCCAGGCCAAGAACGGACGATTCATGCCGCCGAGCCGCCGGGACAGGCTGTTCCAGAGCATCACCCGCTGCGAGGTGGGCAGCGATTCGTACACCTTGTCCAGCATCGATGGCGCGTAGCGGCTGACCTCGTCCATGACCCGGACATAGAGCGATTCCCAGTGCGGGCGACAGAGGAGCGCCCTGCGGATCCCCACGGCCACATCCGTCTCCTGCGCCGCGTCCTCCAGGCGGGGCCAGACCCAGAGCATCCACGACTCCCAGTTTGACGGATGGCGGCGCACCAGCTCGTCGCTCACCCGCCTCGCGGTCAGCTGGAGCTCCGGCGCGATCAGCCCGCTCCGATCCAGGTGCTGGATCCAGCGGCGGCCCAGCCGGAGGAGCAACAACCTCTCGTCGAGCGAGGACTTGAGCAGGGTTTCCGTCGGCGCGTGGGCGCGCTCGGCCTGGCCGCCATCCAGGGCGCGCATGGCCCGCGCGTGCTGCGATTGCACCCAATAGCCATAGCCCGCCCCGGCCAACAGCAGCAGACTGGCGCCAACCGCCATGAGATTCCACGGCCCGGGGGTGGGTCGGCGGAGGCCGCGGTGCGGGAAGGAGGAGCGCCCGCGGTTGAACGCCAGGACGATGCTGACGACCAGGAGGATCGCGGGAAATCGCCAGAGGGTCTCGCCCAGGCCGTGTGCGAGAAACAGGCCCAGCGGTATCGATACCAGGCAGTAGGTCCGCCAGGAGTCGCGCCTGACGGTCCAGGCCTGCACGAGGTTCCAGATGAACCAGGCCACCAGCGCCGCCCAGAGCACCCACCCATACTCGATGGCGAACGTCAGGTAGCTGTGCTCCGCGTGGGTGAAGACCTTGCCGCCCCCCAACGAATAGCGGCTGTTGAAGGCATCCGTGAAACTCCTGGGGCCAAATCCGAAGAAGGGGCTGTCCAGGGAGAGGGCGATGCACCGCTTCCACACCTCCACGCGGGTCGCGAACGACATGTGCTCCGTCTGGAATCGGGTCAGCACCTCTGGACCGAACCACGCGGCCGCGGTGATGAGGGCCATGAACGCCACGATGCTCAGAAGGCCGCCCCGCGCGCTCACGCTGCGCCGCGAGACCACGAACCAGGACGCGAGTACGACGGCCCAGGACAGCAGGCCTCCCCGCGAGGTGGTCGAGGCCGCGGCCAGGGCCAGCGCCGCCGCGGCCACGAGGGCCAGCACGTGGGGCAGCCGCACCGCCAGCGCCGCGATCGGTTGGCCCGTGCCGCCTTCACCCGGGCGCCCCCTGCGTCCTCGTCGCCCCGAGAGGATGATCCCCAGCGCCAGACTTGCGTGCAAGAGGGCGAAATGCGCAAAGGCGTTGCGATTCACAAACCCGGTGTTGTCCGCGCCCGGGAAGTGCCCGCCCGCGAAGGTGACGATGGCCCTGGCGCCACAATAGGCGAGGCCGAAGGCCAACAGCGAAGCCACGAGCCATTCCCGGCCGGCGTCATGCCTCCGGACGAGGATCTGCGCCACCCACAGGCACAGCCCGAGGCACAAGAACGTGAGAAAGAACACGGTCCCATCCCACCCATTGCGCCGGAACACGATCTCCTCGCCCTGCGGCCCCACCACCATCACCGAGCCGCTCAAGTCCAGCGCGAGCAGGAACAGCCCCCCGCACAGGGCCGTGAAAAAGAGGATCTTGTCGGAACGGTAGAGGTGCCACGCGGACCCGGGCAGGATCGCCACCGCGAGCAGCCCCATCAGCGCCGTGGCGACGAAGATCGGCAGGCGGTCGGGCCACTCCTGTCCCCCGGACGATAGCGCGGCCACGGACGGCAGCGCCCCGAGCGCAATCGCGATCAGCGGCTCAAGCGACGCCCGCCAACCACCGGCCCCGGCCCCCGGTTTTCGCCCGCCCTCGGTGTTCCCGGATCCCACGGCCGGCGGTCATCAACCCCGCGCGACACCCGCCGGCTCTTCCGGCTTCGGTGCCCCCGCGGCCTTTGTCGCTCCCGCCCCATCCTTTTCCCCCTTGCGCGCCGGCCCGTACCCGTACGCATACGTCCCGCTCTGATAGCGGTAATAGCCGTACGAGGGGTAGTAGCCGCGCCGCAGATCCAGCGCGTTGAGCACCGCGCCCAGCGCCGGGCGCGCGCGCCTCGAGAGGATATCCAGGGCCGTGAACGCCACCCGCGTCGGCGTGCTGTCCGAGCGCAGCACCATCAGGGTGGCATCCGCCAGCGGCGCCATGATGATGGAGTCGCTGATCGCCACCAGGGGCGGACAGTCCAGGATGACCCACTCGTAGTAGGTGCGCCACTCCTCGACCAGCTGGCCCATCAGCGGCGCCTGGAGGACCCGCGCGGGATCCGGCGGCGTCTTGCCCGACGCGATGACGTGCAGGTTCTCAAACTGCGTGGAGAAGATCTGGGACTTCCAGTCGCACTGGCCCTGCAGGATCTCCGAGAGCCCGCTCTTGGATTTGATGTCGAAGATCCGGTGCACGTCGCCGCGCCGCAGGTCCGCCCCGACCAGGAGCACGGAGCCGATGCCGCCGAGAGCGAGCGTCGCGGACAGGTTGGCCGAGATGAACGTCTTGCCCTCCGAGGGCTGCGGGCTCGTGATCTGGAGGACCTGCAACAGGCGGTGCTTGCGCTGCTGCACCAGCACGGCCCGGAGGGTGCGGAAAGACTCGGCGAAACCCGCCTGCTCGTCGTGCGCGGAGAACAGCCGGTCGTTCGGGCGCCGCGAGGAGATCCGCATCCTGGGTATCACGCCGACGAGGTCCAGGCCCAGCTCCGTCTCGACCTGCTCCGGCGTGGCCACCTTGTGGAGGATCCTGTCGATCGCGATCACCAGGCCGCAGCCCACGCCGATCCCGATCACCGCCGCGATGATCAGCGTCTGGCGGCGGTTGGGGCTGACCGGGGTCGAGAAGAGGATGGCCGGCTCGTGGATCTGGATGTTCTCCTGCGTGGTGTCGATGCTGACGTTGATCTGGCTGAGCTTCGAGACCATCTCGTCGTAGAGCCGCTTGGTGCGCTCGACGTTGTTGAGCAGCTTCTGGTACTCGGTGATCTTCTCGACCGAGTTCAGGTTCTGGCTTGTCAGGGAGGTCATCTGCTTCTCGTAGACGCCGCGCTGCAGCTGCTTGGCCTCGATGTCCTGCTGCATCTGCACCTCGGCCTTCTCGGTCTCCTGCACCATGCGCCGCTCGGCCATCTCGATGAGCTGGGCGTTGCTCTTCATCTTGGGGTGCGCCGGCTTGAGCATGGTGCCCATCTGCGCCTTCTGCGCCATCAGGGTGTCCAGTTCCTTCCGGGCATCGAGCCACGAGCTATTCTGAAGGTACTTCTGCTGCTCGTCATTGAGGGACGGCAGGCTCTGGCCGGCGGTGGCGCCCGTCCGCGCCTGATAGAAGTACTCCTTGAGCTTGCTGAGCAGGTCGATTTCCGTCTGGAGCTTCACCACCTGGGCGGAGAGCTCCTGCATCTGCTTCTGCACCGCCGAGGCCTGCCCCTCGACATAGATGTCGGGGTTCTTCTTCTGGAACTGGTAGAGCTCGTCCTCGGCGATCTTGAGCTCCTTGGCCTTCTCGCTGATCTCCCGCGCGAAGGTCTCCAGCGCGGAACCCGAGAGCCCGAGTTTCTGCTCCCGCTTGTACTTCATGAACTCGTCGAAGAGCGTGTCGACGTACTGCCGGGCGAATTCGCCATTGGGGCTGTCCACCCAGACGCGGAATATCGACGAGATGCGCGGCAGCTCGGCGCGCAGCTTGGCGTCGGGCATCCGCCCGTAGCGGTCCTGGAAGTGCGTCAGGCGCCGCGACACGCGCCCGCGCAGGATGCTGCCCTCCATGATCTCGACCTGGGTGGCGTAGAATCGCGGGTCCACGTCGGAGTAGGCGTCCGCCACGATGTTGGCGATCCTCGGGGCCACGATCAGTTTGCCCATGGCCCGGTACACGTCGGGCTGGTTGTTGAGGTAGACGACCGCGATGGCCATGCTCACCGTGAAGATCAGCACGACCACCCAGGCCCTGCGGCGCAGCGCCCAGAGGGATCTCTGGAACGTGTCCCAGAGGTTGGCCTGCATGACGCGGGTGCCGCCCGACGGGCGGCCCGCGGCGCCGTCCGGGCCCGCGAACTCCTCGGGCGCCGGCGCACCCGGGGGCTGGTTTCCGTTCTGTGGCTCGGTCGCGTGCATCGGTTCCCCGGGTCAGAAGCTGATCAGCTTCGAGGGCACGAAGATCTCGTCGTCGTGCCTGAGCTCGACGTCGTCCTGCGGCCTCTCTTTGAGGATCCGCTTGTAGTCGTGTCTGGTGACCTCGACGCTGCCATCCGATTTCTTGCGCCTCAGCTCGACTTTCCTCTCGTTCCCAAACTTACCGATTCCCCCGGCGCTTGCAATTGCCCGGGTCAGCGTGAAGACCTCGTCCGCGGGGATCTCGCGCCTCCCCGGGGCGCCGACCTCGCCGAGCACGTAGAGGCTGCCGGCGCGGACGTTGAGCGACATCCGCACGGTGGCCGTGTGGTAGAACTCGGCCTCGAGGCGCTTGCGGATCTCGGTCTGCAACTGGGTGAGTGTCTTGCCCGCGGCCGCGACCGGCCCGAGATACGGCACGACGACATTGCCGTCGGATTGAACCTTGAGCATCTGCGGCTCGGCGGCCACCCCCAGCTCTTTGTCCTCCAGGATCTCGAAGGTGAGCGCGTCGCCCGTCACCAGGACGCGGTTGGACGACGCGGGGGCGTACGTGGGCGTTGGGGCGGCCGACGGGGGGCGGGTCTCGGCCGGGGTCGCGGGGAGGCTAGCGGGGTTCTGGCCTGCCGTCTGTGCCATCAGGGAGATGGCGGCAATCAGAACAACGGGGTGAGGCATCGCGGGTCATCAGAAGGCGTACTGCAGGCCCACCTGGAACATGTTTTGCCTGAAGTTCTGATCGAAGTCGTCATCCCACTCGTCGTCCTCCACCACGAGGTCGGAGTCCTTGAGATGGAATGTGTACCTGGCGGTGAGGTTGAGGCTCTTGGTGAGCTGCCAGCTGTGGCCCAGCGACAGGCTGTGGATGCTGGCGGTCTCGCTGACCTCGCTCGAGGACGAGTCGTAGTGGACGAACGTGTACAGGGCATCCACGGTCCAGAAGCGGAAGAGGTCCCAGCCGATGTTGTAGACTAGGCTGATGGTGTCCTGGTAGTTGGAGGTGACCCCGGGCTGAAGGTTTTTGAAGACGTTGATGCTGTGGCGGAAGTACTTGTTCACCTCGTGGGTGAGCACGAAGCTGAAGATGATGTCGCTGAAGTCCTCGCTGTCGTCGAATCGCCCGCCGTCCTCGTACTTGTTCCAGCCCCAGCCGACGGAGGCGCCGCCCGAGATGTTGCGGGTCAGGACGAACTGGGAATAGACGGAGCCGTTGACGCCAAAGCTGTCGTTGAGGTCGCCCCCGTCGTAGTAGTCGTAGTTGACGCCCGCGTTCACACCGATGATCAGGGGGCTGCTGACCCGGAACCCGACATAGGTGTTGAAGGCGTCGCTCTGGCGGTCGAGGTACTCGTACTCGTCGCCCCAGTACTTGTAGAGCAGGTGGTTGTAGGCAGCGCCCAGGACCACCTCGTTATAATCGGCGTCGGCGGTCAGGGTCGTGGTATTCTGGAACTGCCGCACCAGCCCGCTGCCCGTGGAGAAGTTGTTGACCAGCGGGTTCGCGTGCAGCTGGAAGGTGTCGCGGAGTCGGAACGACCAGTTGTCGGCCTCCGCGTAGATCTCGAAGGCGTTGTCGCCATTCGGGAAGATCGTGAAGTTGTTGAACTCGTCGTGGTTCATGTAGAACTGCGCGCCGAAATCCAGGCTGAAGTGCATGCCGTTCTCGCGCGTGAAGGGCATGTAGTAGCCGAGGCGGGCGTTGGGGGAGATGATGAAGTCGGAGTTCTCGTCCTCGGCGCCCATCGAGACGTTGTCGTTGTACGTGAAATCGACGCCGGCGCCGGCGCGGAGGTAGACGTCGCCGACCTTGAGGTCATAGCCCGCGGGGATGCCGGGCGCGCCGCCGTAGACATTGGCGGCCTGCTGGTAGCCGGGTCCGCCGGGTCGCGTGGTGTCCCAGTTGCCGCCGCCGCCGACGGTGCCCGTGTACTGGGCGGGGGATGTCCCTGCCAGGGCGCACATCACCGCGATGAGCGGGGCGACCCGGGTTTGTTTCGATGTGAGGATCATGCGGGCGTTCTCCAAGACTTCTCCGAGGGCCTCATGGCGTCACCGGCCCGTCATCGTCATCATCGTCATCGTCGTCGTCTTCTTTCCTGTCGACGGTCGAGGCGACGGTCATGCGGGCCATGTCGACATCCAGCTGCGGCACCGAGAACAGGGAGGGCAGGTAGAAATTCCGGATATCGAATACGACGGCCTCGCCCAGGGGGATGGGCCTCGGCGACTCGCCGGGGTCATTGCCGGTGACCGGGCCGCCGGCCATGGTCTCGATGCGGACGAAGCCCGAGACGATGCGCCGCGTGAAGAGATCGCGGTTGGAGGTGGACGCCAGCGCGCCGCCGCGCTTGCCGAGCCGCTCGACCAAGAACTTCACGAGGATCACGGTGTCCTTGGGCACGAAGACATCGACGCCCTCGGGGAGGAGAACGCGGAGCGGGTCGCCGCTCTTGACCTCGATGCGGAGATCGACGTCCCTGCCCGGATGGCGCCGCCCAGGGCCGTTGGCCTTGACGGGCTGGAGTCCGGTGAGGCTGGTGTCATCACCGGGGATCGCCTGCACGGTGAACACCGTGAACCCACCGCCGGGCAGCGGCAACCGATACGCCCGCTCGGTCGTATCGATGTTCATCTCCTCGGCGTTCTGCTCGCCGAGCCATCCGATCGTCACGCCGTTGGCGTCGATGATCGGCGTAAACTCCACGGGCTTGACGTCCTTGCTGTCCGCCCACGAAGCCGACGACATGGCGATCAGCGCGGCGGCAACCCACCATCCGCGCGACAGAAACTGGCGCATCGCAACCATAGTACACCCCCTCTCAAGGGTGTGAACAGCCTACGTGTGGAGTCAGTGCCGTCAACAGATTTTTCCGGGTCCAACCCGTTTTCTTGTAACGTTTTTGCGGCGGACAGAAAAACCCGCGTGCCGGGCCTCAGGCCGATCCACGGAGGCCGATATTGACGGCGGCTGGCCGCAGCGGGGCGCAGCGACATTCCATGTGATCGCCGGGGCGAATGCGGGCAGCCCCCTCTTCGCCGCCGATCAAGACCAGATCGCCGGGCCCTAGGGGGGTCCAGGCCGACACCTCCGCGATGTACTCCGCCGCGGGCACGGCCCAGCCCAGGGGCTCGCTGGCGGTGATGGCTCGCCCGTTATGCCACAGCGTGGGGAGGGTCATGGTGCCGCCCTCCCAAACCGTGATGGCCGCGCCTAAGGTGGTGTAACCCTCATGCGCCATGGCGGCCGACGATTCCGGATCCGCCGTGCCTCCTTCGTAAAACGTAATCGCGGTCACGCATCCCATGAGGGCGCCCATCGCTTCGTTGGGATCGATCCGTTCCAAGGGCTTTGAAATGACGTAACTGATTCGGGGTAAGGCTGTTACGATTTGATTGCCGCGGGGCACAGACACCATGGCCCGGTGTGGTCCCAGCGACGAGGGCGGCCTATGGCAGAACTTCGGGCCCGCCGATGTCAGCGTCACTTCGACGATCTGATTGGGTTCCGCAGGACAGAGCACCACCAGATCCCCGTAATCCCAGCGCTGCCCCGAGGCACCCCCACGGTCGGTCGTCACACCGCCGCTTCGCTCCACGACCACGTCGGCTTGCCGTTCCCCATCGAACACCCGCTCCCCGTGTTTGAAACGACCCAGTTCCACCATCCGGTCATTCTATCAGCCCTGCGTCGTCGACTGCAAGCAAGAGCCGCACCGCGGGCTTTTCAAACGCGCGCGACCCTGCTAGCAACGGTCCGTGTTCGAGTACCCGCGCGCATACGGGGTCGTCGTGGTTGGCGGCGGGCATGCTGGCATTGAGGCGGCGCTGGCGGCCGCCCGGATGGGCGTGCCCACCCTGCTGCTCACCATGAACCTCGACACCATCGGCCAGATGTCCTGCAATCCGGCGATCGGCGGCGTCGGCAAGAGCCACCTCGTCTGCGAGGTCGATGCCCTGGGCGGTGCCATGGGCCTCAATACCGATGCGACCGCCATTCAGGTGCGGACCCTCAACGCGAGCAAGGGACCCTCGGTGCGCTCTCCGCGCGCGCAGTGCGACAAGAAGGCCTACCAGTTCCGCATGAAGTGGCTGTGCGAAAACCAGCCTCTCCTAGACGTCCAGCAGGGCGCCATCGCCAGACTCTGCGTCGAGGGGGACCACATCCGCGGCCTCGAGACCCATCTCGGCATCCGATACCTGACCCAGAAGCTCATTCTGACGACGGGCACCTTCCTAGGGGGCCTGCTCCACGTGGGCGACGCCCGCCAACCCGGCGGTCGCTTGGGCGATGCGGCCAGTGGGTTTTCGGACGAACTCCGCCGATTCGGGTTTGATGTCCGCCGGCTCAAGACCGGCACCCCGCCACGGCTGAATGGCCGATCGATCGATTTCGGGAAGCTGGAACCGCAACCCGGCGATGAGCCACCCGCGCGGTTCAGTGGCGCACCGCTCGGGGCCCCCCAAGGTGCCCGCGAGATGTTTACGCTGAACCACGCCGAGAATGGTGTGTTCCACGTGGAACAATTGCCCTGCTGGATCACCCACACGACCGAGGCCACGCACGCGATCATTCGGGCAAACTTGGATCGCTCGCCCCTATTCGCCGGCGTGATCCAAGGCACCGGGCCCCGATACTGTCCCTCGATCGAAGACAAGGTCGTGCGCTTCGCTGAGAAGTCACGTCATCAGGTCTTTCTCGAGCCCGAGGGTCGGCAGACCCAAGAGTACTATGTCAACGGGTGTTCCACGAGCCTGCCCTTCGATGTGCAGTGGCGCATGATCCGGACCATTCCCGGCCTCGAGCGCGCCGAGATGCTCCGCCCCGGCTATGCGGTGGAGTACGACATGTGCCCCGCCACACAGCTCTGGCCCAGCTTGGAGAGCAAGCGGATCGGGGGGCTCTATTTCGCCGGGCAGATCAACGGAACTTCGGGTTACGAAGAGGCGGCCGCCCAGGGCTTGATGGCCGGCGCCCATGCTGCCGCCTGCACGCTCGGCTTATCGCCCCTCCAGATCGAACGGAACGAGGGCTACATCGGCGTGCTCATCGATGATCTCGTCACCCAAGACATCACCGAACCCTATCGCATGTTCACGGCCCGGGCCGAGTTCCGCCTG
>JADLBR010000002.1 GCA_020847615.1 Verrucomicrobiia bacterium | reverse complement strand
CGGGGCCGGCGACCTCCGCATCAACCACGCCTATGACCTCCTCAACTCCGGCGAGGCCACGCCACACGTGGCCGGCACCAACGCCGCCTGGGATCTGGGCACCACCGCCGCGGGAAAGACAAACTGGTACTTCTTTTCCCTCGACCCCGCATCACATCAGTCTCTCAAGGCGACCCTCGTCTGGCACCGGCACGTGCAATACCAGAAGACGGGACCGTTCCTCACCACGACCACCCTCTTCACGAATCTGGACCTCATGCTCTTCTCCGCATCGGGCACGAACCCGCTGTCGCCCTTGGCGGTCAGCACCAGCGCCATCGATAATGTCGAGCATCTCTGGATCACCAACTTCTCTGCCGGGACGTACGCGCTCGGGGTCACGGGCCCATCCCCCGAGAGCTACGGCCTCGCCTTCGATGCGGTCACGGTGCCGCTCGTCAGCATCATCGGCACCGACACCAACGCCGCCGAGACCGGCCCCGGCCAGGCCTCCTTCCTCATCCGCCGCGCCGGCCCGGCAGAACTCCCGGTCACGGTGAACCTCGCCACATCGGGCACCGCCTCCAACGGCCTGGATTACGCGATCGCGCCCTCGGTCACCCTCACCGCGGGCCAGACGTCAGCCAGCGTCACGCTAAACCCGATTCCCGACAACCTCGCTGAGGGATCCGAGAATGCCACGGTCGCCATCGCCGGCGGCAGCGGGTACGCCATATCCCCCACGAACCAGGCCTTCGCCCTCATCGCGGACCGCCCCTTCGACCAGTGGCGCTTCGAGAATTTCACCGCCGAGGAACTCGCCGATCGGTCCATCTCCGGCGAGGGCGCCGACCCCGACGGCGACGGCCCAAATCTCGTGGAATATGACAGCGGCGGAAACCCCAGGCGCTTTGAGGGCGGCATCGCCGGCCCAGGGTCGATCCTCGTCGCCGGCGGAACCCCCTACCTGTCTCTGTCCTTCCAGAGGCGACCGCCCCCCAGCGACGTCACAAATATCGTCGAGCTGTCCAGCAACCTGACCCACTGGACGCCGGGTGCTATACAGGTCGGTGCCCCCATCCCTGGGACAAACGGCACCGAGACGGTCACCTTCCGCGACACGGTGCCGACCTCTGGCGCCGATCGCCGCTTCATCCGGCGCCGCGTCGAGTGGTTGCCCGCCCCCTGACCGACGACTCGACGATCGGACGATTCCCGCCACTCGCATCCGGTGTTTCGCACGCGAAGCTCGAGCACCACCTCGCCGGGTCCGGAATGCCGGCACGAATGCCCTCCCGAATGCCGCGCGGGCACTTTCCCCTTTCCCCGACCTGGACCCGCGGCTATTTTTGCCGCGGCTATGAAGACCACCTTCCCCATCGCGCTGGCCGCCGTTCTCCTCGCCCCGACCGCCTCGTTGGCCGAGAACCCCAAGCCCAACGTGCTCTTCATCGCCATCGATGATCTCAACGACTGGGTCGGATGCCTGAGAGGCCACCCCCAGGCCAAGACGCCCCACATGGATGCCCTGGCTCGGCGGGGCACGCTCTTCACCAACGCCCATATCCAATCCCCCCTCTGCAACCCCTCCCGATCCAGCCTCTTGACCGGACTCCGTCCCTCCACCACCGGCATCTACGGTCTCGCGCCGGGCATACGGGATGTCGGGGCCCTGAAGGACCACGTCACCCTCCCGCAGACATTCTCCGGGGCCGGATACCACACTTTCACGTGCGGCAAGATCTACCACGATGGGTCCATCAAGCCGAAGGACCAGGCCAGCGAGTTCCAGAAATGGGGCGAGCGGGGACCCCCGCCCTACCCGCCGAAGAAGTTCGTGGACACCCCGAGCCCCATGAAGGCCGTCGACTGGGGCATCTTCCCAGAGAACGACGAGGATCAGGGCGACTGGAAGATTGCATCTGCCGCCATCGATGCCATCCGCTCCGCCCCCGCCGACAAGCCCTTCTTCATCGCCGCCGGGTTCCGGTACCCGCACGTGCCCTGCTTTGCCTCCAAGAAGTGGTTTGATCTGTATCCCGAGGACTCACTCCAACTCCCACCCGTCAAGGAGGACGACCGGGCCGATACCCCCATGTTCTCCTGGTTCCTTCACTGGACCCTCCCCGAGCCACGACTTTCCTGGCTCCGGGCCAACAACCAGTGGAAACCCCTGGTGCGCGCCTACCTCGCATGCACCAGTTTCATGGACAGCCAGTTGGGGAGGGTCCTGACCGCCCTCAACGAGAGCGGGCGCGAGAAAGACACGATCATCGTCCTCTGGTCGGACCACGGGTGGCATATCGGCGAGAAGCTCATCTCGGGAAAGAACTCCCTCTGGGATCGCTCGACCCGCGTGCCATTGATTTTCGCCGGGCCCGGGATCACGCCCGGCCAGCGGTGCGCCCGCCCCGCAGAGCTCCTCGATATCTTCCCCACCCTGCTGGAGCTTTGCTCCTTCCCCTCCCGCCTTGACCTCGAGGGCCATAGCCTCGCACCGCAGCTGAAGGACGCCTCCGCCCCGCGCGAGTGGCCCGCCATCACCACGCACAACCACGACAACCATGGCATCCGCACGGAAAAATGGCGCCTCATCCAATATGCCGATGGCTCGCGGGAACTCTACGACATGGAGAACGATCCCAACGAATGGACCAACCTCGCGCCCGACCCGCGTTACGCGCCCGTCATCGCCGACCTGGTGAGGTGGATCCCGAAGGTCAACAGGAAGCCCGTGCCGGGCAGCGCCTCCCGCATCCTCACCTACGACCCCGCCACCAAACAGGCCGTCTGGGAGGGCCAGCCCATCGATCCCGCCATGCTCGAGGATTAGCCAGGAGCTTCAGCGGATACCGCCATTATCTGAAGGCGGCACTGCGAGCCCAAGACCACGGGAATCTGCGTAGTGGTGCCTTCAGGCACCCCGAGGCCCATCAGAAGTTTTCACCTGAACGATGGGGCGCGTCCCCGCGCCGGCGGCGGGGCGAGCCCAAAAGTTCGACACGCAGCCAAGCGCGCTAACCCGGACACTTCACCGCCTTGCGGGCTGTGAAGTGTCCGGGCTCTGGGAAAACCGCGCGATAGCAACAGGTTGGGATGGAGACGCGCGCTCCCAAACACCATTTTTCGAAATCACAAACTGTTGGCCGCGTTTCCAGTGCCG
>JADLBR010000001.1 GCA_020847615.1 Verrucomicrobiia bacterium | reverse complement strand
GGTGTAATGGCCGTCGGAAGGCACATTTTATCGTGATTTCTGTGATTCTGGCGCGTCCCTGGCCTGAACCTGGCCAAGCTACATGCCGCATCGGTGTGGCATGGCGCGCGCATGACCGGGGGCGTCGATCGGAGCGCCGCCGCAGGGTCCGAGGCCTGACACCGGCGCGCGACTGCCGGGGCTGATGCCCCACCGGGGATGCGGGGCGATCCGGTCGCGATTTGTCGGCGCGTGAGGTCAGTAAGCGCAGTAACATTGCCGTAGCTACTAAGTTGTGTAATGCAAGTAGTTGTAAATGCCAGGCATATCAAAACGCGGAACTTTGAACCCCGTATTTTATTTACGCTCATTGTCTTCGAGGCCAAGTTTTGAAACTAATCACATCCACAACGACTTACGGGGCAAGAAAAAGTTAGAACTAAGGTCAATTTGAGCGATTTAGGGCATATCAAAATGGGGTCGCCATGGTGCCGGATTCCGGGTGTCCTGGCTGGCTGGGCCGCGGCCCGGGGGCGCGTTGGGCGCGGGCGCGCGCCGGGTGAGATGGGCCCGGGGTCAACCCCCGGCCCGGGCCCATCGTCAACCCCCGAGGCGCTCAGGCCGCCATCGGCATCGCGCCCGCGTGTGGCGGTAAGGGCAACTCGCGCACCCGGAGGTCGGCGGGTGTGTCTTCTGCGAGCAGGTGCGTTCCCAGGTCGATATCAGCCCGCCACGATAGGGTCGGACGAATTCAGTGGGAACGCAGCGCCTTCGGCTGCCGGCGGGCACGGGACCGACGGACCGGACCTCTCGTGCAGGGTCACGAGGGGTTTTCGACCCGGCTGCCTGTCCGCCGATATCAGGCCTTTCCCTTCCAGGGCATGGAGACCCCGTCTCGCGGCTCCCACTGAGATGCCGGTGATCGAGGCGATGTTTCGAAGCGATGCCCGCACTGATGTTGTCCGCTGCAGGGCCCGCAGGTGCCAGAGTGCCAGACCAACGGCTAGGGTTGAACCCCCACAGGATCTGGCAGCCCTCAGCCACTCCCATGGGATCGGCCCACGTAGGTATGGCTCGATCTTGGGCTTGCGTTCACCTGTGATTTTTTGGGGATGTGGTGATTGGAGCGCCACGTCTTCCACGGAGGGGTGGGTATCCATTATCATAGAAGAGAATCCTTAATAGATTGAGCGGGGGTATCACCGGTAGCAGGGGTCCCCTGTCGTCCGTGGGAGGGGTCGATCTCGGCGATGGCGGCGTTGACCACATCCCAGATCTGGCCCCCGCGGCCGGGCTCAAAATGGTCGGGGTAGACGATGGCCTTGGCGTCGGAACCCAGCTCGAAACCGCCAAGGACATCGGCGCTGGCCCGGCGCATGGCCTCCGCCATGCGCGCGACCGCGGCGCCAATCTCGTCTGCGGGGGCCTCTATCAGGAATGCGTCGTGCACCGGGGCGCACACGGCGATACCGGCCTCGGTGGCGTAGCAGGCCGCCAGCCGCATCATCTCGGCGCCGTTGGCCTGGGCCGGGAAGTTTCGCAGCGTCCGGATCTTGGTCCGCCCGGTCACGTGCAGCCCCCAGCCGAAGCGGGCATGGATGTGCCCGCTGAGCTGGCCGTAATCGGCGGCGGCCTCGCTCCATCGCCAGAACACCGGGAAGCAGCGGCGATGGAGCTCCAGCAGCTCCTCGGCCCGTGACAGCGGTATCGAGAGGCGCTGCGCCAGGCCTTGGGCCGACATGCAGTAGCCGACGCCCAGCACCACCATTTTGAATATGTCTCGAACCTCGGGGTGGCTCCTCTTCGTGGCGTCCTGTGGCACGGCACCTGCCAGCATGGCAAAGCCCAGATACGGGTCGCCCGAGCTGTACGCCTGCATCATGGCCGCGTCCCCCGACAGCGCCGCCGCTATGCCAAACTCTTGCTGCGCCCAGTCGATGTAGGCAAGGGCCATGCCAGGCTCCGGCCGGATCAGCCGGCGCATCCACGAAGGCGCACCGAAAATGAACCGCGACGTCGAGGGCTGGTTGCGGCCGCTTATGGAACTGAACGGCGAGAGCATGCAGCGATTGCGCCCGTCGGGCCCGATGGCGAGTTCGTCCCGCCGCAGCTGCGCGAGGGCGGCCCGCAGCTCCTTGACGGGCCGCACCCGTGGATCGGCGTCGGCCTGGTCATCGAAGACATCTTCGGACAGCGCGAGCCGGCCCGAGTCCAACCGGGGCCACGCGATGCCCCTGCGGGCAAGCCAGGCGCTAAAATTGGCCTCGATGAAGCTGCCGCCATCGTAGATCTCTCCCAGTGGGTCGATGCCGGCGATGAGGCGCGACCTGATCCGCTCGCGATTCTCGCCGATGAGGCGGATTGTCCTCCCGTCCACCGGCACGCCCTCGTGCTCCATGCGGGCGACCGCCATGGTGTACCGGCCACGCAGCAGCGCGTGAGCCGGCAGGCGCGGGGCCATGACTGAGTACAATCGGCATGTGGCGTCAACGTCACCCGCACAATAGTCGAGCAGCGCGGTGCGCTCCTCCGGGGTGAAGGGCCCACCCCGGATGGCCAGTGCTCTCATCTCATCCTTCTCGATGGCGCCCATGGTCGGCAGCCCGTAATGCAGCAGGGCGCCGAGCAATCCGTTGCCATGAGGCACTGGCAGCCCGTTGGTCAGATTCCTGAACTCCGCATACAGATCAACCACGTTCGCGGGTAGGGGCCAGCCCAACGACAGGAAGCAGTTGATTTCTGCCGGGGCATAGTACGACACCAGCAGCGAGTCCCTTCCGGTGGGGAAGGGTGCCTCCCTCAAGCGGACCAGATCATCCGCCCAGAGCCGCAGCTGGCGACCCGAGACGATGTCCCGGACCACCAGGCAATGCGGCTCCGGCCGGTGGCCGGACGGGGCGCTGAACTCGAAGTCCACGACCCACGCCCGACCAAAGGCCGGGCGCTGCATCAGGTTTCTCCTCGCAACTTTTTCAGCAGTGGGTGATCCATGCTCTCGATCACCCTGCCTTTGAGTGCGAGTCGAACGATCTCGCCCATGTCGGCTGGCCACTCAGGGGCCGGGATCACCGACACTGGCTCCACCGCGTCGTAGTGGCCGAGCTCCCGGTTGGACTTCAGCCTGAGCCATCGCCCGCCGAACCGGTCGGCGATCGCGAGCGCGGAGGTGTTCCAGTCGTCCAGCTTGCCATCCCTGTCCGGGAGACGGATCGGCCATAACAGGAAAGCACCCTGTTTGGTTTGGCAAGGAACCAGCGCCTTGGCGACCCACTCGCCGTCGAGCTGGTCCCGAAGTGATCCGGCGACCACGTAGGCCTCGCGGTCCTGCTCGTCCTCGATGACCGCGACGCACACCCGTGCGTCAGGGTCCGGGTGAGGAGAGAACCAGATCTGCTTGCCGGGTCTCCGGATCGGCACCGAAACCACAGCCGACTTCACGGTCGCCATCGCCGCGAAGTCCTGAGGCAGGGCCAGCGCTGCGAGGTCAATGTTCCCGAGGCCGCCGACCGACGTAGAGGGTGTCTTCGTGACGAGTTCGACCCTCTCCGCATCGGATACGCTGGTGCCCGCACTCATCGGGCACCCCCATGCGTCGTGAGCTGCCCCGATAGCCGCGTGACCTCGCTGGCGGGAATGATGATCCGCCCCGGCAGATCGAATTTCTGGATGAGGCCGGCATAGAGCAATCTGTAGACCCAGGATCGGTGACGGTCGAACATCCTGGCGAACTCGCCGACGGAGTACCCCAGCCGTGATTGCGCCGTGATGGCGGTTGCATTGTGTTGGACAGCCCCAAGGGGGCCGTCCGGGTTTGAGGTTGAGTCCCCGTTTTCGGGGTCCTCCAATTGATTCATCAACATGATCGGTTCCTCTCTTCCAAAGTTACCTGAGGACCTTTGTCCGCAGGGTCCCCTCGCCAAGCCACACGGGCGGACGAGGGCCTTGACCGTAACTCCGTGACCCCCGTAACCCCGTAGAAACCTTGACCCCGTGACTCCGTGAACCGTCCCGGCCCTAGAATCAGAACCGATGGTCTTAACTTCGCACGAGGGCCGGGAACGTCAAACGCTGACGGCCCTTGCACTGCAAAGTGACGCTCGTGGGTGTGCTCGGAGGCCGGGCAGGCGACGCTTTGCGTGCTATGAGCCCAGGAGGAAGATCCCTCGATACCGACCCGGATGACCAATCCAGCCTTCTCAGCGCGCTGGGTGACACCATCGTTGTTTAGTCGTGCAGGTGATCTTGTTGATCGCGTCGATCAGTCTGCGTGGGCCCTGCGATTCAGGTGGACGTCCGGAGGTGGCGCCAGTGTTCGTCGCGTTGTCGAGCGACCGCGCCAAAAGGGGCCTTTGACTTGCGGCATCCTGCTCGCTGGTGCGAACCTCGCGCGGGCTCCACGTCGGGTTAGTTCACTCGGTCATGACGGCTGGAATTTTCTACGGTCCCTTACACGGTCAGGGACCTAAAACCGTAGAAACACATGCGACTGGGCGGAACAGGCTGAGAAAGTCATCCCGTCACAACCCGCTTGTTAGTAGGATATTCGGAACACGACGAGCACCTCTGCTACACCGTGAAAAACGCCCTAGGATAATTAAGAGTCAACTGCTCTACCGATTGAGCTATCGGGGCGCATGCGCTCCTGTCACAGGAACCGGGGGAACTATGTCCGCATTCTTGCAGGTGGCAAGGAGAATCGAGGCCGCCGTCCGCGCCTGCGCCCGCCGCGACGTGACCGGGCACGACGCCGAGGCCTGGTTCGGCATCCGGCCGCCGAGAGGCGCGCGCAACGT